>JACDOL010000004.1 GCA_017656165.1 Desulfotomaculum sp. | reverse complement strand
AAAATTTCCAATTTACAGGATTCAGGGACTTGACATATTACCGCTGGACTTATTAATAAAATTAACGTATCTAAAATACTAATCTGCAAAGTATGTCATACTGCTCTTTTTTAATTCTTTTGTACTATACAGCAGCTTGTAATCACTAACTTCTACCAGCTGGGCCAGTCTTTCAGCTAAAGCTTCACATTCCATACGGCTTTTTTTGTGTATCATGGTATACAAGTTGTATGACCAATGCTCCCAAGTTTTTCGCTGGTAGCAGTGAGTTACTTCCGGATGAGCGGCCAGCTTCTCTCCAACTTCCTTAACCCTTTCCTCGGGAACACGCCATACAACCATGGCATTGGCCATATACCCTACCCGCTGGTGGCGCAGTGCGGCTCCAATCCTTCTTAAATACCCTCTTTCTTTTAATTCTTTTACCTTTTCCAGCATCTGCTGTTCAGAAAGCCCAAATTTTGCCCCCAGTTGGGCAAAAGGCCGGGACACCAGGGGCAGTCCGGCCTGAAGTTCTTTAATTATATTTTTCTCTAAATTGGTGAGCATACTACACCCCATCCAGTTCAAAATTTACCATTACTTTAAAGAACCGCTCCGCAGGCAAATTCAAAATATCTTTTATACCCGTCTTCTCTTTAATTTCATTTATAATTTTATCTAATTTTTCCGGGGAATCCGCCAGTACAGTAAACCACATGTTATATTCGTGCTCCCGCAGGTAGTTGTGGGTAACACCGGGATAACGGTTAACCACTTCTGCAACCTCATCCACTCTTTCAGCAGGAACCTTCATTCCGCACAGCGTTCCCCTGTAGCCTAACTTACGAGAGTCAAAAACACCGCCCAACCGGCGGATAATACCTTCATCCATCAGCCGTTTTAGTCTTCTTATCACTTCTTCTTCACTAATGTTCAGCCTCCGTGCCATATCTGCATAAGGCTGGGACACAATGGGAAATTCAGTTTGTACCATGTTTAACAGCCTTTTATCTGTATTATCCAATTTCATAATCAACCTCTTACCTTGTTATTTTAGCCTGCTCTTATGCATCAATATCCTTTACGACCATGATAAAGGCACCAGGGTTCCTCGGCCATATAATCACCATAATAGTAATAGGCCCTGGCCCGGCACCCCCCACAGATATTGTTGTAACGGCAGCTCCCACATCCGCCCTGCAGGGGCTCATTACGCAAACGGTTGAACACTTCATTGGTGCGCCAAATTTCACTGAAAGGTGTTTCGCGTACATTCCCCACAGGTATATTTAAGTAAGCACAGGGCTGTACGTCTCCCCTGGGACTGATAATACAATACGACGTGCCAGCTAAACAACCCTTTGTAAAGCGAAGGTTCATACCCATCTGCTTGGCAATACGCATAAACTGGGGAGCACAGGTAGGCTTTAACTCTATATCTACCTGCTGCTGCTTTTTTAATATGCGATGCAGCAGCCTTTCATACTGTTCTGCCCGTAAAGATTCCTGCTCTATATTAACAGCCCTGCCGGTGGGAACTAGGAAGAAAATATGATGGGCCACAGCACCCTGCTGAACTGCAAAATCAGTAATCTTTTCTACTTCGTCATAGTTCCAATCCACCACAGTGGTGTGAATCTGAAAAGGCAGCCCCACTTCACGGCAGTTGCGCATCCCCTGCACAGCATCTTGCCAGGCGTTTTCTGTACCACGAAACCGGTTGTGCTTTTCAGGATCAACACTATCCAAGCTGATGCCCATCCCCATCGTTCCAACTTCTTTCAGCTTTTGAGCCGCATCCAGTGTTATCAGTGTACCGTTGGTTCCAAATACAGGACGCAGGCCTTTCGACCTGGCATGCTCCACCAGTTCAAATATATCCTTTCTCATCAGCGGCTCACCGCCGCTGAAAATCAATATTTTAAAACCAGCCTTGGCTATCTCATCAATTAACATTTTTCCTTCTTCAGTGTTTAATTCGTCTTCCACCCTGGCTCCTGCATCGCGGTAGCAGTGCTCACAGTATAAATTGCAGGCGTTAGTAGTGTTCCAAGATACCAGCACTTAACGTTCCTCCTTCAACCATTGTGCTGCTTCCACCGCGTAATAAGTTATTATCATGTCTGCCCCGGCTCTTTTAAAGGCAGTCAGTGTTTCCAGCACCACCTTCTTTTCATCAATCCAACCATTTTGGGCAGCAGCCTTAAACATGGCATATTCCCCGCTTACGTTGTAAACAGCAGTGGGGTAGCCGAACTCATCTTTTATCCGCCGCAGAATGTCCATATATGCCAAGCCCGGTTTTACCATTACTATGTCGGCACCTTCCTGTATGTCCAGCCAGGTTTCCCGGAGGGCCTCATCACTATTAGGAGGATCCATCTGGTATGCCTTACGGTCACCAAACTGCGGCGCCGAACCTGCTGCCTCCCTAAAAGGGCCGTAATAAGAAGAAGCATACTTGGCGGAATATGACATTATAGGTATATTAACGAAACCATGTTCATCCAGTGCCTGCCGGATAGCAGCCACCCTTCCGTCCATCATATCAGAAGGGGCAACCATGTCAGCTCCTGCTTTAGCATGGGATACTGCAGTTTTAGCCAGCAGTTCCAGGGTGGCATCATTATCTACATAATTACCTTTTACAATGCCGCAGTGACCATGGTTGGTAAATTCACACAAGCAGACATCAGTTATTACCAGTAGATGCGGGAATTTATTTTTTACCTCCTGTACCGCCTGCTGTACAATTCCGCTTTCATCGTAAGCTCCACTGCCCACTTCATCTTTTTCTTCCTCGTCAAGAACTCCAAAAATAATTATTCCGGGAATACCAAGATCAACTACCTGCTGGAGTTCTTTTAACAGTTCATCAATGGAAAAGTTGTATATTCCCGGCATTGATGAAACTTCTTTTCTAACCCCCTGACCCGGTGTTACAAATACCGGGTAAATCAGGTCATCAACCCTTAAATGATGCTCCCTAACCATGCAGCGTATTTTTTCATTAGCCCGCAGCCGCCGCATACGTATAATAGGAAAAGACATTAACATCCCTCTCTTCATTGAAAAACTGTCTTAATAATCCGTTTACTTTATTCCTATTTCTTCATCTGTTAGATAGCAGGCCGGATCCTCCATCCAAAAGTCGTTGTATACCGCTTCTGCCCTGGCCCTAAAGTTACCATTGCAAACATCGAGCCACCTGCATTTTGCACAGCGCCCTTTTAATAAAGGTTTTCTATTCTTTAACCCCTTTAAAATGGGATGGGATTTATCTGTCCATATTTCACCAAATTTGCGTTCCCTAACATTTCCAAAAGTATGATTTTGGGTAAACTGATCGGGATGTACATTACCGTACCAATCAACCTGTCCAATGGCTATTCCGCTGCGGTTGCCCCCGTTTCTGCTCAATAAATCCCAGGCTGTTTGTGCCCTGTGATAATCTTTTTCTTTTAACTTTAAATAAATGTAAATTGCATCGGCATGGTTGTCTACTGTCAGTATTTCTTTATTTAAGCCGCGCCGGTACATGTCCTCAGTACGATCCATTATTAAATCCAGCACTGCCCTGGTCTCTTCATGGCTGATGTCTTCATCTTTCATCTGGCTGGCCCGCCCTGAATACACCAGGTGGTAAAAACAAGCTCGAGGAATGTTTTCCTCTTCTAATAAGAAGAATATATCTTCCAGTTCATTAAAATTATGACGGTTTATGGTAAACCTCAGACCAACTTTCTGTCCAACCCTCAGGCAGTTCCTAATACCTTCCAGCGCATCTTCAAAGGCACCCTTCCGGCCCCGGAAGCGATCGTTATTTTCCCCTATTCCGTCTAAGCTAATGCCCACGTACCCAACACCAATTTCTTTTATTTTTTTGGCCACATCCGGGGTTATTAAGGTACCGTTTGTGGATATAGTTACCCGCAATCCCAGCTCCCTGGCATAAGCTGCTAGATCAAAGAAGTCAGGTCTTGTCAGCGGTTCCCCCCCTGAAAACAGAACTACTGGTACATTAAACTCAGCTAAGTCTTGAAGAAACTGCTTGCCTTCCCCTGTATCCATTTCATTTTCATACTTCCGTGAATCTGAATTTGAATAGCAGTGGATACATTTTAAATTGCAGGTACGGGTAACATTCCATACCACTACCGGACCGTAATTACCATGTGTGCCGTGAACAGTCTTGTTGGAATCCTTGGCATATCTCAATTTGTCACCGAAATTTTCTGTCCCTGTGAGCAGTTTGGTAACGCTGATCATATATTCACCTCATTTTAAGAAAACCTTGGTTTTTAATACCAAGGTTTTTATCCCTGTCTCTCAGCAACGGCTTTTAAAACCGCATCAACCAATCCATCTATGGTGTACTCTTCCGCTTCTACAGTTACTTCAATGCCCAGTTCCCGGGCTGTAGTGGAAGTTATGGGGCCAATGCTGGCCACAATCACATCTTTCAATAGCTCTTTTAAATTAGCTGCGCCTAACAACTGTACAAAATTGCGTACAGTAGAAGAACTGGTAAATGTTAATACATGCAGTTCTTTTCTCGTAAGCATTTCGATAACCTGCTGTGCATCTCCTGCCCCCATAATTGTTTTATAAGCGGTAATTTCATCCACTACTGCTCCCATTTCTTTTAGAGCCTGGGGCAATATTTTACGTGCAATATCAGCTCTTGGTAGAAGTACACGATCACCGGGTTCTAACCGCCCTGACAGGCCAGCAATAATTTTTTCCGCCCGGTATTCACTGGGCACGTAATCCACAATAAGCCCGTAAGATTCTAATGCTTCCCTGGTTTTTGGACCAATAGCACATATATTTGTTCCATGCAGCTCTCTAACATCCTTACCCAGTTTTTTTAAACGGTTAAAGAAATATTTAACACCATTAACGCTGGTAAATACTACCCACTTGTAAGATGACAGTGCATCAATCGCAGCATCCAGGGGGGCATAGGTATCCGGCTCAGCAATTTGGATAGTGGGAAATTCATAAGCCTCTCCACCAAGTTCCTCAATCCGCTGAGACAGAACACTGGCCTGCTCCCGGGAGCGGGTTACCAGTACCCGTTTGCCGAATAGTTTTTTATTTTCAAACCAGGCCAATTTTTCCCTCAGTTTTACAACTTCTCCCACAATAATCACAGCAGGATTTTTAAATTCTGCTTCCTTGGCCTTTTCCGTTATGTCCTGGAGCGTACCCACCAGGGTTTGCTGCTCAGGCCGGGTCCCCCAGCGTACCAGGGCTACAGGAGTACTGGGACTGCGTCCATACTGGATCAATTTTTCACATATTTTGGATAGGTTGCTCATCCCCATTAAAAATACCAGCGTACCTATGCCCGTGGCAATTTTGTCCCAGTAAATTTTAGAATTTTCTTTGGCAGGATCTTCGTTTCCGGTAATTACGGCAAAGTCGCTGGTTGCATCCCTGTGAGTTACAGGAACTCCGGCATATGCAGGTACCGCTACAGCAGAAGTAATACCCGGCACTACCTCATAATGAATACCGTTTTCAACCAGAACCTCTGCCTCTTCACCACCGCGTCCAAAAACAAAAGGATCTCCACCTTTTAACCTGGTTACAACTTTACCCTCTTTAGCCTTTTCTACCAGCAGCTGGTTTATTTCATGCTGCTTCATGGCATGCCTGTCTGGTGACTTACCCACATAAATTAGTTCAGCCTCAGGCCTGGCATAAGTTAACAGCCTGGGGCTGGCCAATCTGTCATATACAATAACATCCGCTTTTTTTATGCATTCAAGCCCTTTTATTGTTATAAGTCCCGGGTCACCGGGTCCTGCACCCACCAGGTAAACAATGCTTTTTTTCATACTACTCACCATTCTCCTTACGTACTTGTTCCAATATTTCAGCGCCACCGTTTTCTAACAGCCGGTTGGCCAGCTTAATTCCCAATTCCTCAGCTTCCTCCACCGAACCTTCTATATCTAACCTTACCGATTTAGAACCATCTAAGCTTACTACCGCTGCTTCTAAATGCAGTCTATTTTCTTTTACCTGTCCTAGGGCACCAATTGGCACCTGGCAGCCTCCTTCGAGGGTTCTCATTAAAGCACGTTCTGCGGTAATTGCCCAACTTGTGTCTTTATCCTCCAGGGTTTTTACCATTTTCTTTATTTCCTCGTCATCTTCTCTTATTTCCACCCCCAGGGCACCCTGGCCAACCGCCGGCAGGCAGATATCAAAGGGTATGTACTGGGTAATATGGTCAGCCCAACCCATGCGGGTTACACCTGCAGCTGCCAGAATAATTCCGTCTAATCGCTGGCTATGCAGCTTTTTCATACGAGTATTTAAGTTTCCCCGCAGAGATTCCAAGTTCAGGTCAGGCCGGTACTTTAAAAGCTGGGCACAGCGGCGCAGGCTGGATGTTCCTATACGGGCCCCCTGGGGCAGTTCATTTATTTTTTTCCCCGAAGGACTAATTAAAACATCAGCTGGATTCTCCCTCCTGCATATGGCCCCTATTGTTAATCCGTCAGGAAGTTTTGTGGGCAGGTCTTTCATGCTGTGAACAGCAAAGTCAATCTTATTATCCAGCATGGCCAATTCCAGTTCTTTGGTAAATAATCCTTTGTCTCCTATTTTAGCAAGGGCAACATCCAGTATTTTATCACCCTGGGTTTTCATTTTAACTATTTTAAAATCCCTATCCGGGTAGCGCATTTTTAATTTTTCTACCACCCAGTTAGTTTGCCACATTGCTAAAGCACTTTCCCTGGTTCCAACTACTATTTGTTTTCTCAATGCTGGGCACCCCCGGAACGAACTTGAGCCTTATTATTCCTGCAGCCGCTGCAGTTAATATTTAATGAATTGTTTTCTCTTTCTTGTTTTTTCATAATATACATTTGTTCTGTGTAATCATCATCCACATCTAGGTTAAATAAATTTTGAAGAACCTTGGTATACAAATGTCCCTCGTTGGTAGCTGCATACTCCCTTAAACGAACAATGGGAAAATGAATAAGCTGTTTCATAATAGAGTTAGCCATAGAGCTGATAACTTTGTATTCCCGGTCAGAAACATTTCCCAACCTGTTTAAAGCCCTCTGGAGTTCTTTTTCTTTAATTCTCTCACCCATATCCCTCAAAGCAGCTATAGTCGGTACAACAAATTGAACTGACAGCCACTGTAAAAATTCATTTAATTCTTCTTCTATAATTTTCTCAGCCTGAACTGCAGCCTGACGTCTTTCTTCCAAGTTGTTATCTACTACATTCTGTAAATCATCAATATCGTAAAGTGCAACACCAGGCAGTTCACTGATTCGCGGGTCAACATCCCTGGGAACAGCAATATCGATAATCATCAGCTTTTTTCCCGGGTTGGCATTAATAAGTTCACACATATCCGGGTAGCGAATTACATAGTGGTTGGCAGCGGTGGAACTAATAACTATATCAGCATCCTTCATATATTTAAATAATTCTTCAAACCTGCAGGCTTTACCATTAAATTTCTCAGCCAGCATTTCTGCACGATCATAAGACCTGTTGGACACAATAACCCCTGATACACCATTGGAAACCAGGTGTTTGGCAGTGAGTTCACTCATTTTTCCGGCTCCTACTACCAGTACTGAACGGCCGTTTAAATTGTTAAACTTCTGCTTGGCCAGTTCTACAGCCGCATAGCTTACCGATACCGCATTCTTATCAATACCTGTTTCTGTACGAACTCTTTTTCCCACAGCTATCGCCTGCTGGAAAAGGGTATTTAAAACACGATTTGTAGTACCAGCCTCCAGGGCTATCTTGTAACCATCACGTACCTGTCCAAGGATCTGCGTCTCACCCAGTATCATAGAGTCCAGACCTGCTGAAACCCTCAGTAAATGTCTTACTGAATCGTACAGGGTGTGACAAAAGGTACAGTTTTTTATTTCAGATATATCTAGGCCGGAATATTGAGAAAGGAAATTCCACACAGCGTTTAAACCGGCATCCACATCACGGGGAGTTACATATATTTCAGTTCTGTTGCACGTAGATATTATTACACACCCATCAATGCTATCATATGAATTCAGCTGCTCAAGCTGCTTGGGCAATGAATGGGGTAAAAAAGATAATTTCTCTCTAGTTTCTACCGGCGCGGTACGGTGATTAACACCCACAGCTACGATAAGCATCTTCAACCCGCTCCTTTATTTTATCGAAACGTTTCTCTTTGTATAATTTTAAAATATCAGATTGAACAATCTTTTCCAGTACTTGCCGGCGTTTTTCTGGATCAGGAACGTTTTGTAAAAGCTCCATTCGCACCTGGCCTAAGAGCTCTAAAAAGTCTGCATATTCCGGTCCAAATGTTTTTTCCAGCTGCTCCCTGATACGGGCAGCCAAAAGCGGACTGCGGCCATTAGTAGATATGGCTATGGAAAGGGGACCCTGCCGCACCACAGCCGGCACAAAAAAATCACATCTCTGGGGGTCGTCCACAATATTAACCAGTATCTTATTCCTGCTGCAGTAATCAGCTATTTGCCGGTTAACTTCTTCATTATTGGTGGCACAAAATACCAGGAAAGCATCTTTTAAATCTTCTTCCCGGTATTCCCGTTCAATATGCTTAATAAGCCTCTGCTCTTTTATAGCAGCAAGTGCTGGCGTCAGCCGGGGACTAATTACAGTAATTTCAGCCCCACTCCGCAGCAGCTTTTTTACTTTCCGTTCTGCTACTTTTCCACCACCCACAACCAGGCATTTCTGCCCTTCTAATCGAAGGTACAGCGGGTAAAATTCTGTCATCGGCTCTCGCCCCTTAAAAACTCCGGTACTTAACAAAGTCAGCTATTTTAACTAATATTCTTTTAGCCGGTATGTCCGGCAGATTTTCCAGCTCTTTCTTGGCTTTATTAATGTAGCGGTCCACCACATTATTTGAATACTTTATTCCGCCGCAGTCACGTATTAATTCAATGGCCTTGCGTACTTCTTCTTCTGTTTTATCTCTCTTTTCCACCAGTTTAACTAAAAGTTCTCTATTGGAACTGTTTTTTAGAGCAAAGATTACAGGGAGGGTAATAATCCCTTGGCGCAGGTCACCGCCTATAGGTTTACCCAGTTTTACCTGGTCAGCCGTCATATCTAAGATATCATCTATAACTTGAAAAGCAATGCCAATTTGGTAGCCGTACCTTCTAAGCCGCATGTATATTTCCCTTGGCGCACCGCATACTACAGCCCCCAGCTGACAGCTGGCCGCTATTAACAACGCTGTCTTCCGCTGAACACGATACAAGTAATCTTTAATGGATTGATCACTTTTATACGCACTGGATATTTGCTGTATCTCACCTTCACACATTTTAACGCTGGTTTTAGACAGCACCTTTGAAACCAGCGGTTTATCCTCATATTTAGAAATCATTAACAGCGATTTGGCAAATAATAAGTCCCCAGTGTGCATGGAAATCCTGTTTCCCCATTTGGCCTTCACAGTGGGTTTCCCGCGCCTGGTTAAAGCAGAATCCACCACATCATCATGAACTAAAGTGGCCATGTGAATAAGTTCCAGCGCCACCGCCAGGGGAAGTACAGATTTCAGCTGGTAGTTGTAAAACTTACCGGACAAAAGTGCAAAAGCCGGACGCAATCTTTTCCCTCCGGCATTTAACAAGTGACTGGAAGTTTCATTTAACAGTGGGTTTTCATGACGTACAACCTTGGCCAGTTCATCTTCTACTGCTTGCAAATCATCTCTTATCTCGTTAAAAATATCCAGCACGCTGCCGTCACCTACTTTGATCTTTTCTAGCTTTTCTGCAGTAACATATAATTATTCGCGTATCTAGGCAAAATTCCTCCCATTAAACGTAACAAATAAAAAAACTCGCCGCTTTCCAAAAAATTAAAAATCCCCTACCACCGGTAAGGGACTCATCTGTAGAAACTTAATATTTGAGATACTTTACTGGCATCCACATTGGGATAAAGTATGTCATCTATCATCAGCACTGCACCTAAAGCACAAGCACCAAGGCACCGAACTACTTCCAAGGCAAACTTGCCATCAGAAGTGACCTCGCCCGGTTCTATTTCAAGTTCTTTTTTTACAGCATTTAAAACGTCAAAGGATCCTCTTAAATAGCAGGTAGTACCCAAACATACCAGTATCTTATGCTCCGGGGTCCCCTGACAGGAAGCTTTAGTGCTCATTGATGACACTCCCCACTGCCGCGGATATCATTAATAATATTCTTCAGTAACTTTCTTTCCCTTCTCTTTTAATGTAGCAATTAAATCACGTATTACATGATGCTTGTAGGTGTATATAGCAGGAACTTTTACATCCTGCAGTGCCGGGTTTGCTGCAGTACCCACTACTATATGGATATCATCTGCTTCCAGCAGCGCAGCGGCCAGCCTGCTGGCACCATCTTTTCTTGTTTTTAAGTCATCAAGCTTGGCACCATACTTTAGGTGCTCCAGGGCATAAACCAGTGTCACAGCACCCTCAGTTACCAGGTCTATGCCCGGCAGTATACCAATAGGTGGTATTTTCCCAAAGTTAGAGCTTAAATCAACTGCTACTTCACGTCCTAGTATTCGACCAACAATATTGCCGGTGGTACCGCCGCAGACAATTTTCATCCCTCGACCGTTCATCAATTTGTTGACCACAGTGTAATCATCTTCTTTATTTTGGGGCGGCCCAATAAGCATAGTTAAATACCGGGGGGCTCTTGCCTTCACCACTACAATGGTGGCATCGTCACCAGGTTTCTCCCCGTACAGGTTGTAACACAGCTGTTTTGTTTCTTCTGCCCACTGGGCAGCATCTTTACCTGGAGAGTAGGTTTCTTCCAGGTGCTTTCCTACTCTCTCCCAACCCCATCCCATATTCATAACGTTGCCGATACCGGCATGCAGCACCCCATCGCTTACTATGACCATCCAGTCGTTATCCTGCATTTGGAAAAAATATTCTTTTATTTTTTTATCACCTATAACCCGGGAAATCTGGTGAGCTTGTATAAGCCTATTGTTTTTTCCCACAAAGACTGCAGGATTATCATATTCAACCAGATAAGTTCTTCCGTCGTTACGTATATGAGCAATTGTAAATGTACTGTAGGCCAGGTTTCTTTCTCTGCACATGGGCAGTGTGTGGGCAAGAGTTTCTATTACTTCATCTATGTCTCCACCCATTTTTAACATTGTCCCAGCAGTTTTTACAGTCAGGCGCGACAGTATGTTAGCTTTAACGCCGCTCCCCAGCCCGTCTGAAACCACAACAATGCTGGCGTCTTCAGTATTTATAATCTCTACACTGTCACCGCAAAGCTCTTCATTATATTTTTTTAACTGGGCGATGCCATAATCCAAACGAATTTCCATCGGCATATTACTCCTTTTGTAAAGGATCTTTTCTCATCAGCTTAATCAGCCTGCTTAACTGGATCTTGCTTTCCGCTGTTGCCTCGCCCAACAACCCAGCTATTTCCTGTGCTACTTTCATTTGTTTTTCAATTACTTCCTGCGCCTGAACTATGGTTTGATTTTTTATCAGCTCAAATTGTTCGCGCTGACGTTTTTCTTCGGTAATATCAATAAATATCCCTACAACCAGGTTTTCCGGCTGTACCGGGAATATGATTTCACTGGTGACAATGCCTTTATCAGGGTAATCACAGCAGACATTAAGCATCTGCCCGGAGTTAATTACTCTTACAAAATTATCCGGGTTAATGATTAATTCTAATTTCTTGCCTACAATATTACAGTTTGAACACTTAAACATTTTTTCTGCTGCTGGGTTGATTTCTAAAATGTTTAAATCATGGTCAACAACAACAAGCCCGTTCGGCATAGCAGAAGTTACCAGGTTAGAAAGAGACTCTGCCCGCTTTCGCATGTACGGTATGCACATTTCCACTTCAGCTTTACCCTGGTAAACTGCCACCGCCTTATCCCTGCAGGTGTCATAACCGCACGCACCGCAGTTCAGTTCATCTTCATGCTTATACTTGCCGGTTCGAGCTAGTATCTCCTGCAGTTCTTTTTCACCGGGGTACGGAAGCTCAACTTTTCGAACCCGGTAAGTTCTCTGCATTAATTCTGCACCCAGGGTAATACCTTCACTGTCACTACATTTCGAATCCATGGTTCTGTAATACTCTTGTACCCGGCGGCGGCGCATAAATAAACTTTCATCCCGGCACAGTGATAAAGGACCGTTTATGCAGCCGCCCCTGCATGCTAGAAGTTCCATTACTTTTGGTGGATTGTTAATTTCACCACCGGCAAGACTATGCAGAAAATCCATACAATCATCCAACCCGGTAATGGATAAAAAGTCCTCTTCCGGGTCATTAAGTCCTTTATCTAAACACCTTAACATTCCCCCCTCCAGCGGAAAAAGGCAGTGTACACCGGTGGGAGGATTATCAAACTCCGAGGGAGTTAACTGGTCAAGGTTAATATTCTGCCTGTTTACAATTTCCCACAGTTCATCAAATCCCAGGACAAAATCCACAGCATCATCAATACCAGCCGTCCTGTGCTCCTCCTTCTTGGCCACACAGGGCCCTATAAAAACAACCTTTATACCGGGTTTCCTTGATTTTATTAAACGGCCGTGAGCAATCATAGGCGATACTACCGGTGCCAAGAATGGTATAAGCTGAGGGTAATGCCGTTCTATAAGATTTACTATTACCGGGCATGAACTGCCGATAAAACTTTTTTCAAAACCCAATTGCAGGTGGTGCCGGGCCACCAGCCCGGCACCCACAGAAGTTTCTTCCACCACACTGAAACCCAATTTTCTCAGCAAAGCAGGCATCAACCTGGGATTTTTTAAGGGCAAACCAGCAACGAAGGACGGTGCCACTGCAGCAGCCAGCTGCTCACCCTGCGCGAGAAACTGCATAACTCTCGTACAATCGTCAGACTGCAGTTTTTTTGCATTTTGGGGACAGGCCAAAATGCAGCTGCCATCTTTTATGCACAATTCATCAATCACCTTGGCGTGAAATGTAGAGTTTTCCCTGTTGGAAGTAATGGCAATGGCTTTAACAGGACAGGTCCTCACACAGCGGTAGCAGTCGCGGCACTTGGCCTCGTTGGTGGTTATCAAGCCCATATAATCATCCTTTCAATAATACTAATTTTAATAAATCATTCTACGGCAAGGTTAAATTTCCTGTTTGCATTATTAACTATTTACTGCTAAATCCACTTTGATGGCCACATGGCTTTTAAATATCTGCTCTACATTTTCTTCAGTAACACCGGTAATAATCTCATCATCTACCTTTATGGAAACCCCTTTATCGCACTGCTCCAAGCAGAAGGTTCCGTTTAAATCAACGTGCCCTTCCAGCCCCATCTGTTTTATCAGTTCAGCAAATTTATTCATTATATCGTAGGAACCGCGGAGATAGCACCCGGTACCTACGCATACGGACACCTGCACAGAACCACCCTTTTCAGCATTATTTATGTCAATAGGTTTACCGCTGATTCGCTTGCGCGGCGTGTACTTGGTATGCAGATCGTTATGAGTACCACTGGAAGCCGGGCCGCCGAACCAATCTTCCAGAATCTTGTTCACATATATATTATCCTGGGCCTTATGCACTTGGTTAACAGCATCAAGACTGTATATTTCTTTAATTCTTTTAACCCGGGCAGCAGTGTCATTCACACCAGGCTGACCGCCCCCGCCGACACAACCACCAGGACAGCTCATCACTTCCACTATATGGTAAAACGCTTCACCATTTTTTATTCGCTGGATCAGTCTTTCAGCATTGGCCAGCCCGTTTACAACTGCTATTTTGATGGTATTGCCTTCCACTTCTATTTCAGCTTCTTTAATTCCTTTTATTCCTCTTACCGGATAAAAATCTACCCTTCCGACTTCTTCACCACCGGTATAACCAGCTACGAAACGAACCACTGATTCTGCCACACCGCCGGAGGCGCCAAATATCAGTGCACTGCCTGAACCCATGCCCAGGGGATTGTCAAAACCAACCGGTTTCAGTTCATCAAAGATAATACCGGCTTCTTTGATCATTTGAGCAAGCTCTACTGTGGTCAGCACAACATCCACGTCGGGTACTCCACCGGTGGTAAATTCAGGACGCCTTGCTTCGAATTTTTTGGCAGTACAGGGCATTATAGATATGCAGATAACATCCTCCGGCTTTTTACCAATTTTCCTGGCATAGTGTTTCTTCACCATTGAACCAAACATCTGCTGGGGGGACCGGCAGCTGGAAAGGTTCTTAAGCATGTCAGCATGGGTCTGCTCGCAGTATTTTATCCAGGCCGGACAGCAGGAGGTAAATAACGGCAGTTTTCCACCGTTTTTCAGCCGGTGCATGAATTCCATTGATTCCTCAATGGTGGTCATATCAGCACCAAATAGCGTATCAAATACTTTGTCCACTCCTATCTTCTTAAGTGCCGCCACCATTTTACCTGTTACGTCCCGGGAATCGAGCCCAAACTCTTCACCCAGTGCCACGCGAACTGCCGGTGCAATTTGAACAATTACAGTCTTTTCAGGATCGTGTATAGCTTCCCAAGCTTTATCTACTTCAGACTTCACCGTCAGGGCACCGGTAGGACACACGGCCACGCACTGCCCACAGTTAACACAGGCCACATCAGAAAGCTTCTTATTAAATGCAGTAGAAACCTGGGTTTCACTTCCTCTAAAGGCAAAATCCCAAACACCAATACCCTGAACTTCCTTACATACCCTTACGCAGTCACCGCAAAGTATACATTTGTTGGGGTCTTTGATAATACTGGGAGCGGATTCATCAATGGGAAGCTGTTTATCCCGTTTGCCGAAACGTACTTTTGTAACTCCAAACTGTTTGGCCAGTTTCTGCAGCTTACAGGTAGTACTCTTACTGCATGTGGGGCATTCCCTGTCGTGATTGGCCAGCAGTAATTCTATAATCATCCGGCGCAGCCGTCTTACCCGTGCAGTGTTTGTATGAATAACCATACCGTCAACAGGTGCTGTGGAGCAGGATGCCACCAAGCCCATTTTTTCCACTTCCACCATGCACAAGCGGCATGCACCATAAACGCTTAATTCAGAATGGTAGCAGAACGTCGGGATCTCAATCCCAACTCTGCGCGCTAACTCCAGGATATTTTTAGCTCCATTTATTTCTACAACCTGACCATCAATGGTCACTTTACCCGTATTCATCTTTTCACACTCCTTATACTCTGTTAATTAACCCACTATGCCGTATATATGGCGTTAAACTTACATTTCTCGATACATGTGCCGCACTTGGCGCACTTAGCTTTATCAATGGTATGCGGCTGCTTTTTCTCACCTGATATGGCCCCTGCAGGGCAAACCCTCGCGCAAAGCCCGCATCCTTTACATTTTTCCGGGTCAATATAGTAATCCTGCAGGTCTTTACAAGCCCCGGCCGGACACTTTTTATCTCTTACATGGGCCTCATATTCGTCCCTGAAGTACCGGAGTGTGGTTAATACCGGGTTTGGAGCAGTTTTACCCAAACCGCACAGCGAACCGTCCTGTACTATATATGCCAGCTCTTCCAGCAGCTTCAAGTCTTCCTCCGTTGCTTGTCCCTTGGTAATGGCAGTGAGTATTTCCAGCATCCGCTTGGTGCCCTCACGGCAGGGAACACATTTACCGCAGGATTCACTTTGTACAAAGCTCATGAAAAATTTAGCCACTTCAACCATGCAGGTATCCTTGCCCATCACTACCAGTCCGCCGGATCCCACCATGGCACCCACTTTTCTCAGCTCATCATAATCAAGCTTTAAGTCCAAATGTTCTTCAGTAAGGCATCCCCCAGACGGTCCACCTATCTGCACTGCCTTAAATTCTTTACCTTTTTTTAATCCACCGCCAATGTCAAACACAACTTCTCTTAAGGTCATACCCATGGGAACCTCAACTAGACCTGTGTGAGCCACTTGGCCGGCCAGAGCAAAGGTTTTAGTACCAGGACTGCCTTCAGTACCAAAAGCCCGGAACCACTTGCCGCCTCTCAGCAATATAGAAGGCAGGTTAGCCAAAGTCTCCACATTGTTAATTATCGTCGGGCAACCCCAGAGACCTTTCTGCGCGGGAAATGGCGGCCTGGGACGCGGCATGCCCCGCTGCCCTTCAATGGAAGCAATTAAAGCCGTTTCTTCACCGCACACGAAAGCCCCTGCCCCTTCTTTAACGTGTATTTTAAAGGAAAAACCTGAATTAAGAATATTTTCGCCCAGAAGTCCAAGTTGTTCAGCGTCAGCAATTGCCTTTCTCAACCGCTTTACTGCCAGGGGATACTCTGCTCTAACGTATATATATCCTTCATCTGCCCCGATGGCATAACCTGCAATCATCATTCCTTCCAGCACCCTGTGCGGGTCGCCTTCCATTACACTCCGGTCCATGAAAGCGCCGGGGTCTCCCTCATCCCCGTTACAAATAACATATTTCTTTTCACCTTCGGCCGCTGCCGCAAACTGCCACTTCCTACCAGTGGGAAAACCACCACCGCCGCGGCCGCGCAGTCCTGACTCTAAAACTTCATTAATTACTTCCTCAGGCTTCATTTCAAAGAAAACTTTAGCAACAGCCTGGTAACCGTCATGGGCAATATAATCATAAATGTCATCAGGATTGATCCGGCCGCAGTGTTCCAGGGCAACCCTGGTTTGTTTACTATAAAACGGTACCTGATCCTGGGTTTTGGCCACCTCACCGGTGACGGGGTGCTTGTACAGCAGTCTTTCAACTAACTGGCCAGCAATAACATGCTGTTCAACAATATCATCAACGTCTGATTCTTTAACGTGGTGATAAAAAATTCCCTCAGGCTCAATCCGAACCAGCGGGCCCATCTGGCAGAAACCATGACATCCGCTGGTATTTACTGCACAGGGCTCGTTATCTTTTTCTTCCATCAATTCTACTTTTACCTCTAGCCCTTTTTCTTTCAGCTTTTGCTTCAGGGCATCATATACTTTTAATGAACCGCTGGCTACACAACCGGTACCGGCGCATACTAGGATACGCATTTTTTCTTTTCTCAAAGCATCTTTTGCTTTTTCTTGTAACTTAATTAAATCTTCTCTGGTTTTAAGCATGTGCACTGCCTCCTTGTACTTAACCCTCTTCTCTTAACTTTTTAACCACTGCTAAAATTTCTTCCGGTGTCATCTGCCCGTAAACTTCAGTATCATTCACCGTCACAACTGGCGCCAAGCCGCAGGCCCCAAGACAGGACACTCTTTCAACTGTAAACTGAAGGTCTTCTGTAGTTGACTGGTTATCTTGTAAATTTAGTTCTTTTCTTACTGCTTGGTTGATGAGCTCTGAACCCCGCACGTGGCATGCGGTACCGTCACATATCCTTATTACATACTTACCCTTAGGTATAAGGGAAAACTGGGCATAAAACGTTGCTACTCCGAACACAGTTGCCGGGGGAAGCTTCATTGCCGTAGCTATATATGTAAGCACTTCTTCCGGGAGGTAGCGGTATTCTTCCTGCACCTCCTGGAGAATAGGAATAAGCTGCGAAGCCTTCCCCTCATATTTGTCAATAATTTGCTGAAGTTTTTGAAATTTTCTTTGCGGCGATTCCATATATAAGCCCCCTTAAAAATTATTTGAAACTTATATTCCAGGTGGACTGACCACCCATAAACCCATTGCCTTTTCATTACCGACATTCTTTAAGCTGGTAGGGTTTTCAAAAATAAAATAAGCTGCGTCATCAGCTTGTATTATGTACTTTGTATTCTTAACAGCTACCTCTACCCTGCCGCGGAAAATATAAATAAAATCTTCATGCGATCCGGAGAATAAAGGCAGGTCCACTTTTTCTTCCCCTACCTCCAGTTCAAAAACCAGCGGCTGCATTTTTTTATTTCTTGTACCCAAAAACGTCAGCATTTCCAGTCTTAAATTTTGGCTGCCTACAGCCAAGCGCTTGCGGTTATTTTTCCTTACAATTACCCATTCTTCAGGCAGTTCATCTTCAATTAACAGACTGATATTGGTTTTTAAGGCCTTGGCAATACTTTTTAATGTGGAAAAAGAAGGTGAAACTTTATCCTGTTCCAGCTGATATATAAAACTGGCTGTAACCCCCACCTGCCTGGCCAATTCTCTAACACTTAAATCATTGTTTAACCGCAGCTGCTTTACCCGTTTTCCTAATGCCATGGCCGCCCCCTGTGTGACACACTTCGGAATAATCTGAATTTTTTCTGTTTTTTATTATATTCAGATTACTTAACAAGTGTCAAGTAATTCTTTATATTTTAAATTCATTGTTATTTTAAGATAAGAGAAAATATAAATAAGTCAATTAAATGACAAATTTTAGCCAAAAGCAAACACAATTTACCAAACTGCTTATATTGCCCTCGAACAAGTGTTCGAGTATAATTAAAAACATGAAAGAAAAAGTCATTATGCTTGTGGATATGAATAGTTTTTTTGCCTCGGTGCACCAGGCCCTAGACCCTTCGTTACAGGGAAAACCGGTAATTGTATGTGGTGATCCTTCTAAACGCCGAGGTATAGTACTTGCTGCTTCTTACGAGGCTAAAAAACCTTACGGCATTAAAACAGGCATGACAGTAAATGAGGCCAAACAAAAATGCCCTGGGGCAGTATTTATTTCTCCCTGCTACCGTCAATATATTAGCTTTTCCACCAGAATAATAAATATTCTGAAGCGCTTCAGCCCACTGGTGGAACCTTACAGTATTGACGAGGCTTTTGTGGATGTTACCGGTTGCACTCATTTGCTTGGGAACCCTCAGCAAATTGCAGCGGATATTAAAAGGCAAATAAAAAATGAAGTAAAGGTCAGCTGCAGCATTGGCATTGGGCCTAATAAACTGCTGGCCAAAATGGCCAGTGACTTTGAAAAGCCCGACGGGCTTACAACTTTAAACTATAAAGACGTGCCGGCAAAACTCTGGCCCCTGCCGGTTAGAAAACTGTTTGGGGTTGGCAGCAGGTATGAAAAACATTTTCAAAAGCTGAATATTAAAACCATCGGGGATCTGGCCAATTTTCCGGTGGAAATCTTAAAGAAAAAATTCGGCTTGATGGGGGAAATTCTGCACCTCTCTGCCAACGGTATAGATTACAGCCCAGTAGAACCTTCCAGCCTGCAGTACATTAAAAGCATTGGAAACCAGGTTACACTGCCCAAGGATTACCGCGGTTATGAAGAAATAAAGGTAATTATCCTGGAACTGACAGAGCATGTATGCTACCGGGCTAGAACGGCAGGCTGCCTGGGCAAAACCGTATCTTTAACTTTAAAAGATAATTATTTTGTTACCAGAACTCATTCTGCCACCATGCCCCAGCCCTCAAACATTACCAATGAAATTTACCAAACAGCTTTAATGCTGATGCACCGGCACTGGAACAGCAGCGCCAGGGTTAGAGCAGTGGGCCTGGCATTATCCAATTTGACCGACGGTTGTTCACGCCAGCTCAGCATTACCACCGATTTAATCAAGCAGGAAAAACTGGAACAAGCTTGCCATGAAATAAAAAAACGCTGGGGATACAGTTCCATTAAAAGGGCTGTCTCTTTAACGGAGTTGGGGGGATATTATGAAAAAATGGAAACTAGATAGATATTATAAAAACAACTATCTTTACCGCAGTCATACCATGATGCTTACAGAAATGCATGAAAAAACTATTTACACCTGCCGGGACTGCCAGTTTTTTATAAAAATTATCGGCAGGCAGGAAACTAAAACTGCCTGCGTTATATCTATTCCTGTATATAAAAAAAGGATTAAAATTCCTCCACCGGAAGTTAACATATATGAAATTTTAAAACATATTTCAGCTGAGAAATTAATGCAGTTGGTAGAAAACAGTTTCCCCTACAAAACAGCCTGCCCCAAATTTATGGTAAAAAAACGGAAGGTATAAATCAATTAAAAGAACGTTGGTCTTATCACGCCAAGGTGTTGCACTCCGAAAACAGCGGGACACATATACTTGAACAAATTTCTCCGGTAAATACCTTGGCTGCGTCAGCCTGGTACTGCCCCAGCTTACTTGTTTGTTTCTCTCAATTTAGAAGCCATTTTGCTAAAGACAAGCAGTATAAACGCCAGCGTTATACCCACTAAATCAATTCCCACGTCAAACCATCTTCCCGCCCTCCCGGGTACAAAACTCTGGTGCATTTCATCAACAACCGCCAGGGAAAGGGAAATAAGGCTCGACAGTACAAGAACAGGAAAAAAATTCCTGAGGTAAATTTTCAAGAGTATAAACACCCAGATAGTAAGTATGAAAAACAGCACCACATGGGCAGTTTTGCGGACAATAAATTCAGCCAGGTTTGGATTTTGTTTTAAAACCTGGTATAAGGGTCTTATTTTTTCACAATGCTCCAGCTGCATCAAAAGCTCTTTGGTATTAATACCATGAGCGGCAAAAAAACAGTTGATTTTTTTCAATATCGGAACCAGAACTGGTACAGACTGCAAACCGGGTTGTGAAGACAAATGCCACAGCGATAGGAAAAGAATTATGACACCGCCCCAGGCAAGCAGCTTTTTCATTATAAAACCCCTGTTAAGCTTCATGTTTCCATAATATCCCATTGCAGCGTTATAAATACTTTTTCATACACGAAAGGTATTGACGCTTACATGAAGAATTATAAAAAAGTCACATTTTGCAGCTGATTGACAATTAATAAAATTTTATGGGGGATTATATGAAAAAGCTATTTGTTCTTCTATTACTGTCAGCAGTATTGTTAATTATCGTACCCTTAACAGCAGCATATTTACCTCAAACCCTAGGTAACCCGGAACCAGCTATGGAAGCCAAAAACAATGAATCTGCAAACCCCGCAGACGAACAAAGCCACAAAAATACGGGAGTTACTTCCCCGGACCCTGAAAAAATTTTAAATATGGTTAAACCGTCAATAGTAACAGCAGCAGTAACAAAGGAAACCAGTGTTTATTCCAGTTACTCTTCCAACCAGGTAGTTGGCCAGCTAGCAGCGGATGAAAAAGTGGAGATCATTAAGGACAAGGGATACAAATGGTATTATGTCAGAAATGATGAAATAACCGGTTGGGTCCCCGCCGGGGCCTTATCCATCCCCCCTGATCCTGCCACCAACAGGGATAAAATGACCAGGGAGGAAGTGGAGACTTATATAAACCTGCAGGATTTTAAAAGTTATACCGATTACCTTGTTTGGGTGGACATAGATAGGCAGCTGACTCACGTTTTCACCGGCAGCGAAGATAACTGGGAGCTTCTAAAGACAATGACCTGTGCTACAGGTAAAAACGTATCTCCTACCTTAAGAGGAACCTTTACCATTAAGGACAGGGGAACCTGGTTTTACTCCCCTCAATTTGAAAGCGGTGCCAAGTACTGGGTGCGGTACAACGGCTCCTACTTGTTCCATTCTGTGGCCATGGACAAGCAGCAGCAAGTTAAAGACCCCACCCTGGGCAAAAGAGCCTCCAGCGGCTGCATTAGGCTGGCTGTAGAAGATGCTAAATGGTTTTATGATAACATTCCCAAGGGAACCACTGTGTTCATAAATTAAAAAATAATATCCCTGCCGTTACTTTAATACCTAATATGACGGCAGTGATAATTTTTACTCATAAAACTTGACTATTTAATTTATGTTATTTAAAATTAAGAGTGCTTTAGTATTATTTTATGGGAGTGGATGGTGCCTGGTGGCGCCCCTGGTCTTCAAAACCAGTCGTGGGGCGGCGGTCCCGTCCCTGGTGGGTTCGATTCCCACACACTCCCGCCAGTAATATCGAGGCTTCCGGGATATGGAAGCCTCTTCCTATTTCCTGACAAGCTTCTCGTTGTCAACAAATTGTCAACATTGATAATTTAAAAATGGCAAAAAACTTACACGATTAAATTGAAAAAGAATACATAAATAAACAAAAGCCCGGCGCTTGGCCGGGATACGGAATTATTCTTCTCTTAAGGATTTCCAAACGTCAATCAAAGGCCCTGCACTAAAGCCAGCTTTATTTAACGTTCTTACAACGTGGTTTACATCTTCGAAGGTTTGATTAATATAGAATCCTAACCACTCACGTTCAAACTGGCCCCGGGATTCAATGAAAGTCGGGTTCTCGTATTTTAGGAATACATTTTTCATCTCAACTGGCATGTACTGCCCCAGTTCTGTTGATAGAAGTACATGTATTTTGTCTTTCCAAGTTTCAATTTGTATTCTCATGATTTAATTATAACAGAACATTTGTTCTTGTAGATAGTAAAAAAACGACCCACCTTGTTGTGGTGGGTAAGTAACTAATTAACTAATAGGCACCATGATCTCATTAATTGCACGCAGTCTCACAGGTAGTAACTGCTTAAAACGAGTACGAATGCCAGTATATAAATTCCCTGTATAGGTTGGAGCAGTTATGGTAACTACTGCTACATATGGAATTTCTACAGTATCGGGTAAACCGTTTCTCGCCATGCCATGTAATAGCAAAAACGGTTCCTTTAATGACTGATATCTTAGTGAAACATGCTTTTTAATTACGGTATCCCACTTATAGTCTCTAGACCTACGCTCTGTTTCATATGCATAACCAGATTTGGTAACAGGTAAAGAATCTCTTTTCCATCCATTAGCTTCAAGTTCTGCAGCTATACTTGGGTGCAAATCAACACGAATTTTTTTAGTTTTTCTAGTACCCTCATGCTTAAATTTATAATGATAAGCATTCGGGTAGAATGTATCCTCTATACACACCTCAGTATACTCATCAGGTCTTGAACTATCAGCAACTGCAAGAAGAGCTATAGTCCAGGTAATTTTAACACTACCATTATATTTTGGAATATCAACCCAAGGAACTGGCAATTTAGCATAATTCTTTGGGTTTATTTTACTTTTATAAATAACCGAAACGGAATTCTTGCTACATTGTAATATATCATCTATTGAGTTGAGCATTATACCATGTCCAAATTCATGGTCCGCTTTTCCATTAGGATGTTGAGAGGTATGAATCAATAAAGCTCTTGCAGACATTACGTCTAGATCATCACACCGTCCTATTAATTCGCCAATTTTCCTTGCTACTAGTGGTGATGCAAAACTTGTCCCAGCTATAAGTAATTTTTCCCCCTCTTCCGGGCTAACCGCATGAAACGGTCTATTATCACATCCACCAAAAGCCATAATATCAGGTTTAATTTTGCACCCCTCTCTCCCTTCACCTACACAACTATAAGGTGCTCTTATCTTATTGTTTTGTATGTCATAGGAATAAGCTCCAACGCCAAGTCCGTTAACAATATCAGCAGGAGCTTGTATCCTGTTTAGTGGTTCAGGGAGTTCACCATCATTACCAACCGCAACAACAAATAGTACTTTATGCTCCATACTAAGTTTATCTAGAGCATAGGTAAATCGTGTTATATCATCATCCAATATTGGCCCTACAGGACCCAAGGATAAATTATATACTTTTATATCCTTTCTCTTTGGTACTATATCTTCTATATGATCTATTATTTCGTAAAGTTCAGGGTCATAATTGGTAGTTGGTAAAACCCTAAAACTTTCAACACTTACAGGCGGTGTTGGCAGTATATCCTTTCCGCTTAAATTGTTTAGCGGCCCATATAGGGCAGCTCCTGCAACTGCAGTACCATGCTTTAATAACTCATCATCAGGTGGCTCTTTCGTTAAATCTACAGCAGTAACAAAAGGCGAAAGCAAAGTATTAGTTACAGTACCCCCATCAAAGATACCAATCTTTATAGAAGATTTCTGGGTTACTTTAGGGGGTTTAGGGGCTTGTGAAGTTCCAAAAGAACGAACTTTAGGCGAAAATTCAAATTTTAATGGGTGTACTGTTCTAATTGGATTAAACAATAACAAACTATTTAATACATTTTTGTTAAGGTATACAGAAACAAAAGTAGGACCATTGGGGTAAGTTTTATATTTTATTTTTTCTCTAGGGATATTATTTTTTTCTAATATATTTCGTAATTTATCTAAGGCAGCATCATTTTCATAACCAAACGGGTGCAGAACAATTTCTACTTTTCCGTCATTCCAATCATCAAATCCCAAAAACTTTTCTGATGGTTGTAATAACGATATTTGATCTATCTTTATTATATCGGCAATCCATTTTTTGCTAACGCTTTGCTCACTGTAGTGTAGTTTTTTTACAATTGTATCAATTCCCTGTTCTGAGGACCTAGCAAAAATTATTTTACCAAATTCTTCTACCTTTTTTATCTCACCATTAATTTTTCTATCAACCTTTACTCTCCAAGGCCTAGACCCAACATCAACTATCCCTTTACAATCGCCCGTGAATAATGTGTTAGGGTAATGTGTTTTTGCAATAAAGTCTGGAGTCATTCTTATACAAAATATAAGTTGCTGACACCTGTGAGTACTTGGTATTTTAGATATTTCATATTTTAAATCGGCAATCTGTTTTAATAAACTATCCCTAGCTTCTGTATAAGTTCTGGGTAAAGGTTTTGGTGGGAAATTAGAGTCTTTTTCAAATGGTTCAATATAATTTTCTCCATTCCCCAGCAATAGAAGTTTCTCACTCATCTTTAACCTCCTTTAGGTAATGATGTACTGTTGAGGGGCTTTTATTTACCAAGGCTGCTATTTGTCTTATAGTTATTGATTTACCAAAACTTTTTCTTAACAACCTAGCTAAAAGAGCCGCTTTTTTTGAATCATCATTGATATATTGACTTATCTCTTCTAAGAGACATTTCAATGGGTCTATATCTTCCAAAACAAATCTTCTGTTTACCCTATCAGCAATTAGTTTAATTTCTGCTGGACTTACCCCAGAAATTAGCTCGGCTATACTTGAAAGCACTCTATGATCAATTTCCACATTTAAGTATCTTTGTAAAATCATAATGGATCCTTCTTTAGACGGGAGATTAATCTCTACTACATAGTCAAACCTTCTCCATATCGCTTTATCTAAGAGTTCTGGGTGATTTGTTGCAGCAATGATTATTGAATATACTGGCCAATCTTCGAGTTCTTTTAATAATACATTGACAATCCTTTTTAATTCCCCTAAATCTCCGGGTTCATCACGACGCTTAGCAATAGCATCAAACTCATCCAGAAATAGGATTGATGGTTGACTTCTTGCAAAGTCTAACACTGAGCGTAAGTTTTGACCAGTTTTCCCTAAATAACTAGATATTGCAGTTGAAAGATCAAGTACAATTAAACCAAGATCTAAGATAAAAGAAAGATATTTGGCTAGGTAAGTTTTCCCAACACCAGGAGGTCCAATTAATAGCATGCTAGTTGGGGGTTTTATGCCATTAGTTATTAACTTCTCAACATTTCTTCTTTCAAGAATAAACCTTTGCATTAGTGATTGTACATTCTCCTGATAAATAGGTGGATCTATTTCTATTGGTTCCTCAAACTTCAATAATGTTTGTCCCGAATCCGAATCTAACGGTAAATTTTCAAAACCAATTGAACGTAAAGGGTTAGCCCCCACCCCAACGTAACTAAGTGCTTTTGCTATCTCCTCTGATATCTTAGGGTTTTCTTTTTTTAACTTTCTACAGAGAGTCAGTGATATGCTCTGGACTGCCCTAACATCATTAGAAAGAGCTGCTCTAATTAACTTTGGCAGAAGATTATCTATTTTCATTGTTCTAAAAGCCACCTCTTACATAGTTTATCGAACAACTAAAATATACTAAATTTGGCGGGCATAGTCAATGCGTTGTTCGATTATTATTAAAATTATATTTTATCGAACACAATTGCTTTTTGTTAATCAATGCTACAAAAAATAATATCCCCCAACCTTAACGATAAGAGAATCTGAGTGAACTAAATAGAATATAAAATAAAAAACCCCGGCAACAGACCGAAGCCTGCCGCCGGGGTTCGTTTACTCAATCATATATTTAGCGGTGTAGCTGCATATCTGCCTTAGCACCTGGCGCATGCTGCGCTCTTCTTTTCGTCCCTTGAATGCATCACACAACCGCTTTATCTTTTCAATATCCCGTTCCATTTCTTCTTTGCTAGTGGCCATCTGACTCATCCTTTGGATACTTCTGAGCCAGCCACCTGGCAAGTTGAGCAGCTGCATCAACGGCTCCTTCAACTGCAACATATCCCATAAGCGCCATAACTATCGTCTTAATGCTTTCCTCTGGCAGGTCCGGGTAATATACTTTTAGTCCAGCTATTATTGCCGCCAATAGGGCCATTATAAATTTCCTACTCTTAAGCCTATCTAAAAAAGGTCTCATAATTATTTACCTCCTTTAGTTTTCAGTCCCAGCGCAACAATTAACCCATACGCTATCTCATTAGCTAATCCATTAATAAACTTTGGGTCGGCCAACAGCCTGGCATCATTTGGATGGTCAATAAACCCACATTCGATAAGCACAGCAGGCATCTTTGTCATCCTTAGTACACCAAGCCACTGACTGTACTTTTTGCCTCTGTCCGGCAGGTTGTACTTTTTAAGATACTGCATAATCTGATGATGCAGTTTGTTGCGGATACGGTCTGCCTTACTTCCTTTAGAATAAACAAAACTCTCAAAGCCGGTACCACCGCCAGCGTTAATGTGGATGCTTAGGAAAAAATCAGCACCCAGCCGGTTTGCTTCCTGTGGCGGCAGGTTAACTTCGTCTTTGGCGGTGCTGTTGGGATTTTTGGCGCTCGGTTGGATAATAATAACATCTGCATCAACATTAGCAAGTTTTTGCTTCACCAGGTTTGCAATATCCCATGTCAGCCGCTTTTCAGTTAATCCGTTTGCCACTGCGCCGGGATCCTTACCGCCATGGCCCGGATCTATCACTATACGCATAATAAATCCCTCCTCACTTAACACTAAAGATTTTTTTGATTGTCGCTGTTAGCCCGCTTAGGCTTGCCGGGATGTTGTCTACTACATCAAAACTACTACGCACAAAAGCACTGCCGCCTGATATAACTAAAGCTGTCATAAGCCAGCCCTGCCATGGCTGACGAAAGTTAATGTTTAGGTAGGCAAACAAGTCATAGTTACCCTGCCAACAAATAACGTAGCCTACCGCCAATACAATAATGTATGCAACAGGCCACTCAAAGCTGTCTGGCAAACCTGGTATTAGCTTCATAACACCTTCAAGAAACAACGTAAACTTATCAATCATAACGCTTAATATGGCAAGTGCAATAAATGGGATAATTAACTCAACTACTTCCTCCACATTCTCACCGCCCTAACTGCTGTACGTACCAAATAAAAAAGCCTCCGGTAGCCGATATAAGCGCAATCACCAGGGCTTTCATCCATGACGTTAATTCTTCTAACTTTTTGCATAAGTTCTCAAGGCGCACGGCAAACTCTGCGTCTGTTTTCTCTAGTTTTGCAATGCGCCTCTCGTGGTCACGCAGCTGTTCTTTCATCTCCTCATGTGCATCGCATGACGGCATTATCCCACCCCCCCGAATCAACATGTATGTACTTTGCCCGGGGCTGGCCCGGGCATAAAAATAACGCCTATCGTTTTAGGCGTTGCTGCACATTTTAAGTCTATTGTCTACTTTTTAAACTTAGCCTTTTTCTGTTCCACTCCTGGCGCAGCAGGTCTGCTTCTTCTGTTTCCCCTAGCAGTTCTGCCTCTTTTATTTTTTTTAGGTACTTCTCCCTTGTTTCCTCATAAGTTTCCTTGACATAAAACTTATTTTTGGTTTTATCAAACTCCACTTTAGGCACTTGCCACCACCACCTTAATTTCCGCATTGTCAGTATTCAGGTTGACAGTTCTAATAACAAACTCCCCTTCGGTTTCACTGGCAAAGGCAATTTGTGCTGCGCCGTTAACCGGGGTTATTTCCTGGCGTGTCCCTTCAATGTCCACAATAAATTTTTCAGTATTGGTAGTATCGTTAACGTGTACTCCCTGTTCAATGTCAAAGGTTTGCCATTGTAAGGTAATGGTTAATTCTTCGTTGATTAATAAATTAGTTTTTTCTGCCGTAGCTTTAATTGCTTTTTGCATACAATAATGTTCTTTTATTTTTGCGTCTATTTCTTCCAATATTGAAACTTTTAAAATTTGACCATTTTCTAAAAGCTCAAACATTTTATCACTCCTTTATAATAAACTATAATCAACACTAGTACGAACGATTTCACTATTAACAGTATGTACTACTTCGACTTTACAAGAAGAATTAAACTTTACGTTAGGCGAAAAGATTAAGGAATCATAGTCATCAGATATTCGGCGTGCAATGTTACCATTTTCAGCATTTGGAGGAATTGCCCCAACGGTATAAACAACTCCATCTAAAGTTATTCTTAAACCTAATCTATAAACATAACTGCAGCTGGCATAAATATTATGCAATACTCCTTTACCTGATATATTCATAATAGTGTAATACTGATCAACTGTTGGAGATGATACTTCTAAATTTGCTGTATAGTATTTTGTTCCTATTGCTATCACTGGTTTCCACTCCCCTCCGTCATAATATTCAAGCTGGCCGTTGTTGACCCGTGTTTTCACTGTATCCGCATCTGTCATAACTTGCCGCCATTCACTCCAGTTTGGGTAATTAGCTGGGTGCAATTCTCTGAAATACATCGCGTTTACGTTTCCAGCCTCATAAGCTAATTGTTTTGCCCTATCGCGACTAGCCCAGTAAGTAACTATTAAACCATAATTGAAAGGCCAACCTAAACTACCATCATCTTCTAATTCCATCACTGCAACAGGCGGTTTTTCTGTATATGCGTCTGCGTCATCACTATTTGAATAGGCATTTATTTCATACTTGTGTACTAATTCATAAGCATGTTTACCATCTAAAAGGTCAGCATCTAAACCGCTTCCTGTCCCTGATTTTCCTGTGTGGTATATTTCTCTCCATTCTGACCATACTCCACTTTGATGTACTCTAAACCAAATTTGACTGCCTTGAACTGCAATTTGACTAGCCGCAGGGTTAGCAGTATAAGTGTCCCCTCGCTTGTTATGCCAAAGAAACCCGTGGGCAGCTATAGGCGCACCTATAGTGTTTGCATCAAAACGGTATATTCCGCTTGCAATAACTGTATCTGCATCTTCAAGTAATGGTACAGCTGCGCCTAAACCAAAAGCACCAACTTGCATTAACCGCCCAGCCGTTTCATCAGTAACAGACGTTTGAGCATCTTTGCTTGCAGCGGTACCCATGCCGTGTACTCCGTCTGAAACATTTTCAGCCTTATGCGCAGCAAGGTCTTCTTTTAGCTTATCTAAAATCTTCTTGATTTTATTAATAATTAACATCAGCTCACCCCTTCAATCCCAGAACCATGAATGGTAAGGACGCTGGCGGTATCAGCCAGGGCCTGGATAGTATCCCCTTCCTCCAGTACCTGGTCTAGATCAAAGACAGCATAATCCTCGGCATCAATGCTGTGCTTAACCACCTGATTGCTCGGCCCGGCCGCCCCTCCGTTAGGAACCAGGTAAAGCGTTATGCTGTGGGCCGCGGTATCCGTGTTATGGACAATTAAACGTTTGACGAGCGTCTTCGAGCTGGCTGGGACTGTGTACAATGTTCCGGCAGTTGTCCCGAGTTGAGTGGGAGCAAAAAGTTTTTTACTCGTAGCCATCTACATTCCCCCCATGTCAAAATAAAAAAGAAGCTTCGTCTCTTTATAATCAGCCTGTGTTACATATATTTCTGAGCCCAAAGTTGCAGAAACGTTAGAAGCATTATCAACTATGGTTACTATGTTGATATATTTCTCTACTACATCTGCCCCGCCTCCAGCTGGTATATATTCCGCATTCTCACCGGCATTTCCGTAGCAGTATAATATTTCCCCTTCATCAGGATCCTGGGCAAAAACCCCTAGTTCTCGCCAGTAAAAACCTGATGAAAGGCCCTCATTGCTTAGAAAACTCTTTAAACTTGCTTTTCCTTCTGGCATTGTTTTTAATTCTAAAATACTTAAATCCATCTTTGGACTAATCAAATCATTGAGTTCAAGAATGCTTTGGCCGCTTAATTCCCCGTCTCCAATCTTAACTTTTGTAAAATTAAGCTGAGTTCCAGTTTGAGCTTTACTCTGTAGTGCTCTTCCTTTATTAGTTAATATAAGTCCACCGAATGCCCCCATTTATCACGTCACCTGCCTTACTTCGTAATACTCACCTACATGCACAACACCACCAAGGTATAGTTCCATTTCATCTGTAACGGTTATTTCTACAGCTTCAAGAATAGAGCGAGCATTCTTTACAGATTCAACAGCTCTTTCAAACCTCTGCACGTCAGTGGTGGTTGCTGCACTATTATTGGTTAAAACCTTAAAATGATATGGCTGGCCACCATATTCAAACCATTCTTGCACTTCACCATCTCCAAAGATGGCAGTAACAAGTTCCTCAACCGCAGAAGGAGTACCTTTTCTCTTATGCCATGAAATTGAATTTTTAACTAACTCTCTTTTTTGCTTTAGCGGTAAATCAGGCTCATAAAAGTCTACGTGAAACTGTAGGGCCAGGACGTCCACTACCTCTTCAGGCAGTTCGTCAATACGAGTTAACAGAATGCATTCCACAATGACTGAAGATATAGCTTGAAGCTCCGGGTCAATTGCTTGGGCAAGGGCTTTCACGTCCGGGTCCTTTATAAGACTCTCTGGCAGAATATCTAGTAAGCTAATATTGTATATATCAGTCATCTTCCAATCCTCCATAAGTGACTGTTACATTACCTTCCGTTGCCACTTGATAGGTTTCTACCTGAGTATATACCGGAGATGTTACTTCTACTCTTTTGGCACCTGCATTCTTCACCCTATAAACCAATTCACTGGGATCAATATCCCGGCCCAGCTTGGATTTCTGCCAGAGCTTATAATCTTCCACGGCCTGGTTTACCTGTTGCTGTATGGTTGCGGCCGTGCTGGAGTTCTCGGTACTGATCCAGTATGTGAGAGTGATGTCGTAGCTTACCTGCTCCGGAGCCAACACCTGCACCTGATCCGTGAGGGGCCTTACTTTCCTGTCGTTGCAGGCTTCCAGAACCGCATCCAGAATATCCTGCCCCGGTATTTCTCCCCCTTCTAGCAATGGACGAATTTCCACGGTACCTGCTGAGGGGCTGCGTACTGAAACATCAATGATTGACTGGTTAGCGGTTCTTGCCCAGTATTCATACGCCCCTTCCGGCCCGGCCACCGAAAAGCTTTCCGGGGCCTGCTGAATGCGCTCGGCATAGGCGTCATCATCCTCCAGATCCGCCCCGCCCTCGCTTTCAGTGATGTTCTCCACTGATTCCACCCACTGGATAGGGTCCACCAGCTGGTTTATCTCCCCGGGCAGGTAGCCGTTCCCTACCGTGCCGGCTTCCGTGCACTGAACTTCCACGTCTACATATGTCTGGCCGGCATCAACCGTAACATCTTGGGTGGTGGCAAAGAAAACGCCGTCCCCGGCTGTTACCCTGGTTCCGGCTGGTATGGTCTGCTGCTGGGACACGGAAAGGTGAAAGCGAACCGTAGTTTTAGCATAGGTGGGCTGCAGGCGGGCGGTGTTTGTTAAAGCACCGACATGGTCAAGATAGTCGCCGGATGAGTAGCCTAGAAGATTCTGCTTGGCAGAAAAATCTATGAGATTGCGCTGCACGGTTATAATATATACAATAGCTTGAATCAGCTTGCGGCGTGGATCTGCCACAGCCAGCCTTTTGCCTGTAAGTTCTTCGTATCTATTTAAAATGTCTGCCTCAATCTGTTGAGCAGACTTTTCCGCAAACGTTATATTTGGCAAGTTAAATCTCGACGTCATCTTTAATCCTCACCTTTACAACCGGCTTTAGTTTCCCTTCTTTTTTATCACCCTGATAAGTTACTTTAATTACTTGTGCTCGGGGCTCATACTTCTTTATAGCGTTTACTATTCGAGAAGTGAGCTTAGCTTGCACTAGATTTATTGGTCCGTCAATGTCTGGATTATACGCAAAGTCTCTATCTATGGGGCAGGAAAACTCCGGCGTGGCAAGAATCATTCGAACGTTTTGCAATATTTCAGTTACTCCGGTAGCGCCAAAGTCAATTTTGCTTATATCTGCTGCTACATCATATTCAGCCACCATACCCACCTCTCAACGCTATATTCCTTAAGGGTTATCTCAACGTCAGCCTTTATCAACTTTCCATCACCGGTGAATACTTTATGCTGTTCCCGTAGGGAAGTAAGTGCCCAATAATTTTCAGTTACCGGTTCTCCACCGATAATTAGAACTGCCACTTCCCCGGAATCCCTCATCTCCCGGAGTTTTTTTAGTTCCTCTTCTGGGTTTACTCCATGGCTTACATCTAATCGCACAGTAAAGCTTATCTGTTCCAGGCCGGGTCCTAAAAACTCAGACATGGGTTTTTGGCCTATGATCTCATGTTCAGTCCACCGCCCAGAGCCGGACCGAGTAAAATTATCAAATGTTCGAACTCTCCTGTTGGATACTTCAAATACAACATCACCAAAGCTGCCAACTACCCCAAATTAAGCACCCCCTTCAGGTGGGCCGGTGCTTTCAGTCCCGGATGTTACGCCGCTGTGGACGTGAGTTTTAAGGCTGACCCCGCCGGCCTTAACATCACCGGTGGCGGTGATATTTCCATTAACGGTAATACCGGAGGCCGTAATTTCTACCTGCCCGGTGGTAACAATGTTAATAGGACCTTTTACGTCAACTTTCAGGGTGCTGGTTTTCCGGTCATACTCGATTACCGTACCATCGGAAAAGGTGATGTGCCGCTTGTTGCTATCAGCTACCGGCGGCTTATCTTTTTCTGAGTATATAGAACCAAGTATAAACCCCCGGGCATTACCCGAGGGTAAGAAAATGCAGATTACCTGCTCTCCGGGATCCGGCATCCAGTAATCTTTATTATGTAAGCTACCCCTGACAAGCACCGGCAGCTCATAAGAAACCACGTCCGAACGGTCTTCAAAAGCCACCCTGGCAGTGCAATCCGAAGCATTTACAGATGAAACTATACCTACCCTGATTAGGTTTTTAAGTACTGGATCCATATTAGTATCCCTCCAGACATTTCCGGAGTTTTAATTTAGTGTTATAACCACTCTCCTGGCTATGGGTGGCCTGGACAATAACATAATTCCCATCAAAAACCCCGAAACCAACCAGTCTAACCGTAAGGCCGGCCAGGAACCTGACATCACCCAAGAGAGATAAATCAACAGTTGTAGCATTTTTATTTTGCTGGCGCAGGCGCTTTTGTGCTAATCTTTCTGCTTCTTTAATAGAAGAAACCCGCTCATTTACTACCAGTATACGGTTAGTTTTAGGCGGGTTTGGTGGGGTAAACGTGTACAATATTTTTTGCTTTTTGTTTGGGTCATGGTATTCTACACGGCAGGCCTTATATACTCCATTTATGGTAGTCCTGCACCGGTACTCTTTTATGTACCCCTCGCCAATCATTACCCGGGTAAATGGCGCCTGACTCTCGTATTTCTGCTCGTCAAAAATTATTATTTGAGCGCCAGATACCTTAAGGCACAGCCCGGCATCATTACATAATCGCATTAAAAAAGCCAGGTCAGTTTCTTCAGTCTGTTCTATTCGGTCATATTCTGGGTCATCTTCTGTATCGTAAAACAACTTAAGTCCGGCACCATTTGCAATGTCACCGGCAATAACAGATAGTTTTGTTTTTTCCCAAGCCCTGTTTTTGAACTCTCCCCGAAGGCTTGATGATTCAGGTACTGATATAGCTTTTATAGTAGCCCTTGACGGTGGGTGGCTGCATTCAACCTCATCAATTTCGAACAGCCCCAGATCAACCTCATCTCTGGTGCCAAACATCTTTTTATTTTCCTGTATAATCTTTGCTTTAAGAGTGGCTCCCTTCTCCGGCATCCAGGATCCGGACCACAACTGCTCTGTGTTTTCTAGTGTTATTTGTAGATCATCAGCTTGACCGCTCATGTTATCGGTGTACGTCCAGCCAACTAAAAAAGGCTGTAGGTATGCAGAAATATCAATGTTGTTATAAAGCACTTGAAGCCATGCCCTTCTGGCTTTCATTAGTTATCACCCTGTTTCCATGGAGGCAGTGTATTCGGGGCTGGGGTTGATACTTCAGGTATAGTTAATTTTATGCCAGCAGGAAAAATTACATATTCCCTGTACTCCGGGTTGGCGTCAATAAGTTCACTCATGTAATACTCAGTGCCCAGAGTTTTCTTAGCAATGCCGTCCCACATATCACCCTGGACGGTCACGTACTCTTTAGCCATACGCCAGCCGCCTTTCCTGGTGGATTACGTCTTTCAGCTGGTCAATAAAACTTCGCTGCTGTTCCTGGATCGCCGGAATAATTTCCGGCCCGGCGCCGTTTATTACAGGGGCAAAGTTAACATTGATGGTGATACCGCCTCTACCGGCTCCAATTAATTCTCCTGTTTTTTCCCAAAGGGACATGGATCGGGGAGAGCCATCCAGGGGGATGATCGCTTCTGGACCTGCTTCAGCTACCATACCAATGTGTGGGCTATTAAAAATACCACCAGTAGCATGAGGGGTTACTCCTTTCATGGCCATAGGACTTACTGACATTTTAGTTGTATGGAGCTTGTCTATAGTACCAATATTAATCCCAGGGATAAGATTTATTTTCTCAATTAAACCATTTAACAACCCTATAGCTTTGTTAACCCCTTCTTTAAATGAATCTGTGATCGTTGCCCATAGTACAGGCGCTTTTTGTTTTATCTTATCCCAGTTTTTATATAGAGCAATGCCAGCTGTCACTAGCCCACCAATCAACAGCGCAATTCTTGTATATGGGTTTAGTCTCAAGGCTAAATTTAATCCTTTTTGGGCTAGGGTCATTGCTTTTGTTGCCCCGGTTCCTAATAATGTCGCTGTTCTAGCTCTAAGTTGGGAAGTTCTGAGGTTATTAATAGCGGTTTTTAATTCAGTGCCCATCATTTTAGCTTGATTCCAGGTAAATTTAGTTCCCAGCCAGGCTAGGCGTAAACCAATAAGAGTAGTAGCGCTGGTTCCTATTGCTTTTGCAGCAGCGGGATGTTCCTGAGCAAAATTTGCTATTGCAGTAGCTCCCTTATTCAAACCCATGATTGTAGGTGTAAGCGCAGGTTTAAGTGCAGTGCCTAAAGCAGCTGCAGTATCCTGAATTTTTCTTCCCAGCTGGGTCCATGTTACAGTTCCATCTTTAGCCTTGGTGGCTGTTTCTACCACTTTTTTAGTAGCACCATCTATTTCTTTTGCAGCTTTACTTGTTACATTTAAACCTAAGATCACTTTTTCTGTTAAGTCTTCCCATTGTGTTCCAAACAAAGCAACCCCGGCTTGGTTTCTTTTAACAGGGTCTTTTATTTTGTTTAACGCCTGGATTGTCATATTTAGGGCATTGATACCTTCTTCACCGCCAGCTGCAACAGCTTTAGCCATTTTGTTTGCATCCAGGCCAATCATTGCAAACCCTTCAGCTGTCGTTTTACTCCCGTCCTGAGCCCGAATATTAAACTCTTTTACCGCATCAGCAACTTTGTCAAGATTAAAAGCTCCAGCATTCTTCCCGGCTGTCAAAATACTATAGAACTGCTCAGCTGAATATCCCAAATCCTCAAATTGTGGGGAATATTCGTAGAGAGTATCCAAATAGTCACCAGCATAGTTTAATCCGTTTCTAAATCCCGCTATAACAATATCCATGGCCTGGGTCTTAGACAAATTTTTAAAGTTAGTGGTCATGTTATGAACTGCTCGGGATATTGCTTCAGGTCCTTCCTGCCAGTATTTTTCTATAGCCAAAGCTCCTTGAAGTATTAACTGCTGCTGTTTGGATGTTTCACTTTTTATAATTTGAGACATCAGCCCGTAAGCATAGGAAGTTGACTGAATGTCTTCTCCCAAGCCAGATTTATATGCCTCACGAACCACATTGAAAGCTTTTTGGGACTCTTGAGCTGTCATATTGGCCTGAATCTGGATCCTGCGCTGTGCTTCCTCATAGTTGTATGCAGCTGCCGTCACAGCCACAAAAGGAGCTGCCATACCTGCCGTATCAATCATCTGGCCGCGAATTTGATCACTTCGCTGTTGAATTTCACCCCGCTGCCTTTGCAGTTGCTGAAGTCTTTTTTGTATTTCATATGTTTTTTCTAGCTGCCTGGTTAAGCGCTGGTGAGCAGCACGGTATTCATCTACCGACATGGATCCATCTTTATATTCTTTTTCCAGGTTGCGCAAACTGCCTTTTAACCTCTTAGCATCTTCACCCAGGCCTTGAAGCTGAGAAGAGGCGGAAGAAAAGGCGCCTCTGAATGTACTTGCAAGGCGCCCTGCAATATTAAAACTAATTTCGTACGTTTTACGGGACATTTACTTCCCGCCTTTCCTCGAGATTTCTACTGCAAGAGAAACCCATTCTTCAAACTCTAAAATGGGCATATTTAACCAGAATTCAACCGAAGTGAAATTGTTCTGTGACATTACTAGGATTGCTTTTTGTAGATTTCGGACCGCATCTTTTCCGGCAAGACCCAGCCGTACAAAAAATTGCTCACTGTGTTTGTCACCAGGAGGAAATCAGGGGCATCTAGGTTTAGAATGTCCTCCGGAATTAAACCAGAAGCTTTGGCGGCCACTATGGCCAGGCCCTCGGATGAAAAAAGCGGGTTCGGACTCATGTCCCCCCGCTGCCTGGCTTCCTGCTCAGCTTGCACGATGTCGGAACCTTTGAGGTTTTCGAGATTTAAGGTGAGCTTTTCAAAGGTTTTCCCGTCTTTTTCAAACGGCTTTTGCAGTTTAATATCCATGGTTTACCTCCTTACAGGCCCAAGGCCTTTCTAATATCGGCAAGGTAGTCAATACCATCAATGACACACTTGTAATTGAGCTTATCTATTTCCACATAATTCTTACCATCGATGTCAATTTTGAGGTACAAAACCTCTATTTCAGTAGACCCGTCAGAAGGCGACCCGGTTTCAAACTTCCCGGGTTCTATTTTGGTCGGCGGGCCTTGAACAACAACTCTGGCCTGCCGAATTCTATATTTACCAGCCGCAGCATCGTATTCTTGGATAGCCCCCCGGCAGTCAAGGCGCTGCGCTTCCTGGCGCAGGAGCTTTATCATATCCCTGGAAACCGTCCTCCAGTTCAGTGTCAGTTTCATGCTCTGAAAATGCCCCAAGGTCGGAGACTCATATTCACCGGCAATCCCGGCCCCTTTAACCGTTTCGGTCATGGCCTCAAGACTGGGCAGCTGTATATCTGCCACACCTTTTAAATCAGTACTTCCTTCTAGGTATACCCTAAACGCCGTTAACCTTTCAGGTATAGTATTAACGCCCATTTAATCACCTCCATTATGCAGCCAGAGCGTTGAAATAGTTAACATCGAACTCAAGCACAAAATCTATATTTATAGCCGGCACTGGTGCTGCTAAATAAACATGGAATCTTACAATCCCGTTCAGCAGGTCGGTGGACGGGTTCTCGTCTTGGATAAACTCCACCCGGCCGCCGAGTAAAGCACCCCGGGCAGTAAGACCATTCAGCCAGATGTTTAGGCTATCCACTACTGTATCAATCAGCCGCCTGTTAGTGGGGTCGTCTACAAATTGCCAGTAAGTAAGGATAATAGTATTTCCTACCCAGTTAAACATTCGGCGCACCGGAATAAAGGTGTCCTTCACATCCGTACTCCCGGGATAAGCTCCGGTCCGGTTGCCCCACAGCTTCCAACCGCCAATAAAATTCATGGCAGTGACAATACCTTCACCGTTTAGATATGCAGCCTGATCTGGTCCTAATGTTACTTCAGTGCCATCATCTGCAACTGCGCTGTCAGCCTGTAAACTTTTATTGGAAGGGCTTACATATGGAATGTCGTCATTTTCAGCATCTGTTTTACAAATAGCTCCTGCAACTTGTGTGGAAAGGTGATATTTATCACCGCCCAGCTTTACCTTTGGCCAGCATACCACTTGTAACGGGTCAGTGTAATTATTATCATTCTTCCATGCTGGAACATCAGAATACAGCTTAGCAGCTGTTGAGTCCACATCAGTTACTGATATTGCCTTAAACAGCCCGTTGATATTGCTTGCCTTAGCATTCATTACGGCGGCCACCGTGGGATCATGACTCCAGCCCGGGGCCAGGATCTGCCCTGGTACCAGGCGGAACAGCGGGAATACCTTGTTCACCAGTTCCAGGCCAGTATATTCACCGGAAGTACCATCCACGCCGCCAATGATATCTGTATTGGTTACCATTGAAGGGTCAAGGTGGTCATAATCTACTTGCAGGTCAGCTCCTTGAGTAATGCTGCCGGAAGATAACCTAGTAATAACGGCATTTCCATCATCGTCAAAGTCAACCGAATAGTCAGTATCTAAAACATAAGTTGTAGTGCCATCGGAAGATTTTACTACAACTGTTGAAAGCAGTACACCTTTTTTACTTAATACAGCTTGATCGTCACTATCAAGTGTTACTGATTCAGCAGATATACTTTTCTTATGCGTAGACGGGTCAAGAACATTAATAAAGACAACTGGGGCTACGTTAAAAAGGGCAAAATGTGACTTCATAAATTCGCAAAGGGTGTAATTGTCCCAATCTGAGGAATAACCTAGGGCTTTAACCGCTTCATCATATGTGTATGCCAGTAACGGCTTATTTACATATTCCTGGGTATCAGCCATATTTATTGGGGCCGTTCCCACTACCACTGGTAAACCGGCTGATGTTTGCACCGGAGGAACAACAGAAGTCGGCACCTCAGAAACAGACACACCATGCTGATAAGGCATTATTTAGCACCACCTTCATTGTATTTCTGAACCTGCTTAAACCAATTGTATTCTGCAGTGCCAGGTGTCTTAATATTCTGCAGCGTTTTTGTTAATTTACTGACTGGAACTAACAAGTTCTTTATTGCAGGGCAAGCATTTATGTGTACATCTAGATGCTTAGGCAAACTGCCGCGATATACAGCAAATTGATTAAGTACACCTTTGGGTAAATTAGGACCGCAGTAAATTAACTGTTCTTGTTTTTTATCAACTGTTGTCTTTTGCTTTTTCTTAGACGAAGACATCTTTTATATAGCCCCCTTCCTCTTGTGTTTGAGGAATTACAACATTAAGTGTTAGAATTGCAAACCATTCCGGATAAGACTGTTCTTCGGGCATTTCAGTTTTGACTGGGTAATCAATTATAAAGGCCTTGCCAATAAACTTTTCTTTTAGCAAGGCCTGCTTAATATGGGTTGCAACATTCATGCAGTCACGCCAACCGTTCTGTATATCTTCACTGTAAGTCCCAATATAGACTTTAACAGTCGCAGTATTTTGTTCTCCTGTATCCTCATCTTTTATATAACGGACAATAATAAATGGGTAATCAGGTGGTTCTTGCTGTTGTCGGGGCTTCTTTTCATTTAAATAACCTGCTACCACTTGTGGCTTTTTATAGATACCGTTTACATTAGTTGCCAAATTATATTCAGTAACCACCGTTTCAATAAACTCTACCAACTTATCAACTAACAAAATAGGTGTCATTTCTACTCTACCTCCGTAATATACGATTTATTTCATGTTCAAGCCGCTGTTCTAGACGTTCTGATGCTTTTTCTTCAACCCATTCTTTAACTTCTGGATTATTCATCATCTGAGGAACACTTGGTCCATAAAGCTGTTGAATAGGTAGCTCTTTAACTTTCTTTTCCCTAATTTTGTCTCCAACACGGACAGGTATTTTTACACGTTTTGTGTTATCACTGGCACGTTTAAATACGCCAATATGCCCTTTGGGCTGATAATGATGCTGCACCTTAGCCACAAAAGCATACGATATTGGCCCGCCCCCTCCGCGTTTTACACGGGCAATAACCGGCTTTCTTCTTCCAGGTTGCGGCTTTTTCGGGGTAATCTTAAACTTTGAAAGAGCTCTTCTTTCGCCTTTTGAAATAACAACGGCATTAAGGTCTGTTTCTTTCGCCCCGTAAATACGAATAGTTTCTATTACTTCTTTATGTTTGATGTAGTATATCTTACGTATTTTTCTTGATGCCTCTGTTTTTGCAGTGTCAGCAGCGCGGTTGATAGCGTTGGCCATGGCTTTGGGTATAGCATCAGGAACATGGCTCAACATTCTTTCAGCTCTTTCAATTTGTTCCTGGTTTAGGCTTATTTTAATCATGTCATATTAGCCTCCAAAGTTATCTCAAGTATCCCGCCTTCTTCAGAAGAATCCTTAACCAAGAATAATTCCCCGTCCAATTTTAGTGATTCGCCTATAACGGGTTGATAACCAATATCAGAGAGCTTTACAAACAATACCAATTCCTCAGTGTAAATGCCGTCCCCAGGAAACGCTCTTTCTCCACTAGGTCGCTCCTTAAGCACATTTTTATCTACAATGGCCGGTACATCAACATTATTAACATTATGAATTTCTGCAAACTCATTTTGATTTAAAAACGTCTGGATATCTGATGTAAGATAATCCTTTAACTTTGGCACCTTTTATTACTCCTTCTTTTTACCCTTAGCAGCAGGTTTTATCAGCTCTTCAGGGTTGGCACCTTCCAAAATTTCATTTTCTTTATCAGCATTTTCTTGCTTTTCTTTTTTGCTGGTTTGTTTTTTGCCTAAAACAGCCTTGGAATTCTGTTTTTTATCAGCATCGGAGCCCGATTTAGTTGCCTCAACTTTTGCAGTTTTAGGGGGGACGTATTTTTCAATAGTCCCCCGTGACTCCTTGATTAAGCGCTCTTCCTCTTCTTTTGAAAGCCCCTCAATAATCTGACCTTCCGGTTCTCCAGGGCCGTAGACTTTACCATTATGCCGAACACGAAACCGTTTAATAATAACAGCCATGGCAATATCACTCCTATGCTACTTTTAATACGTACCAAGAGTCAACGTCTTCCGGCTTAGGCAGCGGCCTAGAAGCAACACGAATCATCTTCTGGTCATTGTTGGTGTCTGTCCATACTTTAGGAATACGGGCTCCTTCGTAAGTATGGAATTCTTTATCACTTTCCTCTACCTGGGTAACGGCACCATACAGCCTGGCTCCCAAGTTTGCGCGACCCATAATAAGGTGGTTTTCCGGCATCATTGGGTATTCATTACCGTCATCATCCAGGAACCACTCATCATAGGTGTAGAGTTCTAATCCCAGGCTGGTAAGAGTCCCTAAATAGGTGACTCCATCCATTCGGATACTGGGCTGTACTTGTCCAATGGTCAGGTTTCTAATATCTAAAAGCTTTTGAATCTTATCATCATTGATAAACATATCAGCCACGTTATTTGCCATAATTACAAGGTTCGGGTTGATTCCAGACTTCTGAATAATCTGTAGGCGAATACGTTTCAGGTCGCCGTATTTATCACTGGCAGCATCAGTCCACATATCTGTGCCAGAAAGGGTCTCTTTGTTGGTAAAGTTGTAGTCAATAGTATCCTCTACATACTCAGTACCGCCAACTTTATCAACCCAGCCTTTAATTGTTACCATGCCGTTTAAAAGAAGCTCACGGCAGAGCCATTCTTCACGGCGGGTAATCATTTCATCTAGTTCAGCCAGGTCCTTAGCCAGCAATTCCTGTGCTCTTTGCTCCGGGGTACGCCTGCTGTAAATCCTTTCACCCAACATACGGCTGGAAATATCATTCTTAGTGAGCACTCTCTGAGGTGCAATGTAAGGGGTTTCGTAAGTGTCTGTCCTAAATCCTTGGCGGTCTATAGTGATACCCCCACGGTTTCTAGCCACAAACGGGGCCATCTTACGTTTACCTTTCTTGAAGTCTACATCTATTTTTTCAGTTGGGAATGTAATAACTGTAGGGAAAAAGGTATCCCGGAAAAAGGTTCTTACAGGCATCATCATCTCTATAGCCTGTAGCATTGTTCTTGTTTCGTAAATGTTATCAATACCCATTCTTGTAATTCCTCCTTAGTAAGAAATGTTGTCACTTAGGTAAATACCTAGTTCTCTGAGCCTTGTCTCATGGTTAGCTGCGGTATCATCTCCGCCAAAGATTAGAGCCTGGCGGTTAAAGTGGCCGCTAGTATATGCTTCGGTAGTAACATCTCCACCAGTGGTGTCAACTTCCTCCGCGAGAATGCAAACGGCAACTTGGCTGCCGTCAACATTGGTAGAATTAACTACTTTGTATTTGCCACTTCCAGCGCTTACCTCAATGGTGAACTTGTCCCCCACTGCAAAATCCGTCGCGCCGTCATTGATGGTAAAATTAATCGGCCCGGTATAGGCCGTTCCCACCACGGCATCGTCCAAGCGGATACCGTCCGGGTCGATTACTTTGAACGTACCCCCGTCCACGACTGCCGTAATGCATTCCAGGGTGTAGGTACCCAGCTTGGCCGTGCTACCAAGCGAGACGTTGGTAACGGTGCCGTCTCCTGTATTGCCAGCATCGGCAGTTGGGTTCCCAATGGCCTTGGTGATTTTGCCCAGGACCGTACCGCGCTTGACTACACCCTGGCCGGCTTCTAAGGTTACGGCCTTGACCAGTAATGGAATATCATTCCCGGCAATAAGATTATCCGGGGTGTAAGTATCGAGATTGCTGTACAATTGACCCATTTATTTCTTCCTCCTTTGATTAATAAATTCGGCCAATGCCTGGGCCGTTTTTTGACGTTCCTCTTCCTTGCCACCTAGAACATGCGGATTGGCAGTAACACCATCGACGCCTGATTCTTTTTTATCCTCATTCAAAGCAGCCAAGTACTGGCTTCCCTTGGCCGCGTCAGCTTTTAAGGCCTCAAAAGCCAGCTGCTCTGCAGTCATAGGTTCCTCATACTTTGCCTTAGCGACAAGGGCTGGTGAAATAGTCTTGCTAATTTCATCAATGGCCTTAATGCGCTGCCTTTCGTTCTTTGCACCCTCTTCCCTGGCCGCATTTTCCACCTGGGCAACCAGGTCCGGAAAATGCTGCTTTAATTCTTCCACTGTTTTAATTTCCATCTTCTCATCCTCCTTATTGGCCGCAGGCTGCCGCGATTGTGCCAGCTGTGCCCGTTTCTGCGTTACCATATTATTAAAACCGGCGGTTACGCCGGCTTTTGACTCAATTATTGGCCGTTTTTTAAACTTGCTTAAATTAAACTCCATACCATTAATAAACAGAATGTCAGGTCCTTTTATTGATGCAGCCACTTGTGTTTCAGTATCCACTTGGTCAGCTAACCCATACTCTACAGCTTCTTCTGCAGTTAACCAGGTCTCTTCATCCAGAAGTTGAATTATTTTTTCCCTGTCCAAACCTGACTTTTCTTCGTAAGCGGCAATTAAACTCTCCCTTATTTTGTCTAAAACATCTGCAAGCTCCCTAAACTCATTTGCATTTCCAACTCCAATAGTCCAGGGGTTATGAACCATCATCATAGCATTTCGAGGCATGATGACGGTGTCACCTGCCATAGCTATTACCGATGCAATACTAGCTGCTAATCCGTCAATGTAAACAATAATTTCAGCCTTATGTGTTTTAAGTATCGAGTGAATAGCTTGACCAGCAAATACATCGCCGCCACGGCTGTTAATTCTTACCTTTAATTTTTTAATATCCCCAAGTGCTTTAAGGTCTTCAATAAACCGCTTTGGTGTTACCTCATCATCCCACCATGATGATTCGCTGATTACTCCATACAGATAAAGTTCAGCTTCATCTTCAGAAACATTTTTAAAACGCCAAAACTTATTACCCACTCTGGTTACCTCCTCTTTCCGGGTTAAGGCCGGCTTCTGTGATAAGTTCATTTTCTCTCTGCAGTTGCTCTATGTTCCTATCGAAATCACCTCCATTAAGCTCAATTGTTTCACGTTCCCTAGTAGAGAACCCGCCTTCCACTCTCATTTGAGCTGCTCTTACTTCATTAACAGGATCGAGCTGTCCAGGTGCAGGGCCGTGCCATTCTGCCCGGCTCCATGCTTTAGCTATCAGTGGATCATTAAAAAAGCCCGGGGCGTTAATTCTTCCCCTGGCTACCGCTTCAGAAAGCCACAATTCATATATTGGTTGACAGAAATCACTTGCAAACCATGTTCTTCTCATCCGGAAAGCTTTCCAAGCCTCTAAAAGAGCTGCCCGACTGGCAGAATAGCTTTTGGTAAAACTCTTAAGTAAAAGTTCATATGGTATTTCCAAGGCAGCCCCCACATGTCTGGCCAATGCAGTGACAAAAGCATCAAAGTTGCTCGAAGGCCTTTTAGGGTCTGCTACCTGTACATCATATCCTGGTGGCAAGACATTGATTGTTCCTGATCCCAACTCAAAAACACTGGGATCAATGTCAATCTTCTCCTCATCAGATATCGCTTCTTTTAATGGAAAACCGTTTATTGCTGTTTCTCCTTCTTTAATAAAGGCTGTGAAAAAGCCGGTTATTACTGCTGCCGTCAGTTCCGCTTCAGTGTATCTACCGATCTGCTTAATACTTTCAAGTACTGGTGCTAAATAGGGAACTCCCCGGTACTGTTCACATCGTTCTGGCTCCATAATTTGCAGCACGTTAGGCCTCCCAGTGCGCTTCCCATACGCCGAAATACGCCTCCACTTTATCTGTCTTGTCAGGTTAGTAGGATCACCCGGGTATATGTTTGATATCCAGTAAGCAACTACTTTACCAGATGTGTTTATTTCTACGCCGCTTATAATTTTGTTTTTATTGTCAGGATTTTGCCCTTCTATTTTATTAACTGTAAAATAGTTATTTGATAAGTCTGTAGGTGTACTAACTCGGTCTGCTTCTATCAGGTGTATCCGCAAAGCATACGGGAAGTATTGTTTAGCTCTACCTTGTTTTAAAATTGCCCAACCATCACCGTTTAAAAGGGTAGATATAAAGGCCAGAGATTGAAGTTCATAAAAGTTATTAAGCCCCAACGCATCACAGAATTTGCTCTCTGCCCAAAGTGCAAATTCCCGTTCAGTATTTCTTTCCCATTTATCCGCTTCATCTCTGGATAAACCTAATAACTCATAGTCAATGCGCGATTTAAGTTTAAGGCCGGCACCAATTACGTTCGTCCTAGATGTGGTAATAGGGGATCTCCCTAAGGCATTCCCCATAAATAAGTCCCTGGACCGTTGCCGCAGGGTATCAAGGTTCATATCAATATCAGCTTGTGGGCTGCTAGATTTTGCTCTCCAACCTTTTAATGATTTTTTACTGGTAGAGGCTCCTGATTCTGAATACCCCGTATTTAAAATTTGAAGCGCCCGGCGGGCAGCCTGGCGCTGTAATCCTTTTACTGGGCTAACAAATGATATTGCTCTGTCTATTAAATTCAATTTATCACCGCCTTATATATCTCTGATTATAACTCTCCGGGCCCTTGCTGTAGTATTGCCATTCTGCAATGCTTCCAGTTCCTGCACCTGTCTTTCCAGGGCATTTATTGCTGCTCTTACTTCTTTTAAATCAGCCCGGCGTAAAGTACGGGAGCCAATCTTATATTCCTGGCCGGATAATATTGCCAACTCAGCTTCGTAATAAGCGTTAAGGCGGTCTTTTGCTAACTGCAACCTATCGGCAGACACTTCACATCACCACTTTACTGAGGGATTAAATCTAAATAACTGACTTTTTAACACATCCATATTGTTTTTGGGCTTTTTTAGAGCGTTTTTTAGTTGGTTTTGATTGGTCATCGGTTACCTCTTTTAAGCGTTTTTCGAGCATTTCAAAGTCAGGTTTAACTAGCCTTAAGGCCGACAAAGCATACACACGCAGGTCTAAAGGTTCATTTCTCTTATCTTTTGATATATTCTCCCATACTGTTACTAACTGACCTTTTACTTTTTTCACCACTTGTTTTTCTGAAATAAGTCCTTTAAAGTACATCTGATCATATCCCCGATCTTCTTGTAACGGGAAATGACAGTATTTGGGGCCGGGCTTTTTAATTTTTAGCCGTTGTAGTACAGTTGTTTTACCTGCATCTACTCCAAGCATTATCAGCGGCAGCTTGTATTTATTGTTCCTGGATATTTTATGTACGAGAGGTATTCCGTCACCGCCCTGCCCTTTAATCGGAAATACTCTCTTTTGCAATCTTTCACCACAGTAACGGTACACTTCTTCTGTGTAGTGGCCGCCAGAGTCAATGCAGGTGCAGGCTATTACCAGGCCGGTGCCATCGGCAAAGTGCCATGTCTTAAAAAGTTTATCATCAAGCATTTGCCAGGTATTTTCATCATCCGGCCTGCCCCATATGATACCTTTCTCTATACCCCATGACTCTTCACCTTTCCCCCAGCCGACTACTTCATACTCCAAGCGGTCATCCTGGGTGTCAACGGCAGCAGTAAGTATAAGTACTCCTTCCGGTAGTTCAGCTTCATATTCTTCCCGGCGCTCAAGGAGCACAGCTTCATCTTCAATTTCCCCACGCTCTTCCCAAGGTTCACCTAACATGGTATTTACGAACACCTTAAATCTTTCCGGGTCGTTTTTGGATTCAAGAAACTCCTGGATGATCCGCTTCCAGGAGTACCAAGGAGAAACAAAAGAGTTCAGCCTAAAGCTTCTAATACCATTTTTCAGTGCTGACGGATTCTCAGCTACCCATCGAGCCGGCTGTTTTTTCATAGTGTACTCATCGTACTCATTAAGGCACGACGGGCAGCGCCATTTAACCTTATTGACTGTGTAAGTTACCTTTTTATTTTGCTCATGCTTTTGATACTTAAATTGAATATCACGGAGCTCTATAAAGTGGTATTCGCCACACCCTGGGCACTGGATACACCACTTTTCCTGAGTACCAAGGTCGTATTCTTGCTCTATCCTGGATATACCTTTTATGGTGGGAGTTGAAACTAATATTTTTTTTCTAGTAAAAAAAGTAGTAGTTCGTTTTTCCGCCAGGGATATGGGGTCACCTTCATTACCAGCACTGTCAGGATACCGGTCAACCTCGTCACACAGCAAAACACGGATTGGGCGGCTGGCAAGGCCGGCTGGGCTGTTTGCCCCGCCCATGGCCAGGAAGCCGCCAGGAAATACTTTCATCAAGATGGTGTTGTTGATATCCCTGGTTTTCGAATCAGCTACTTTTTCAGCTAAAACTTCTGTGTCCCTTATCATTGGAGATATACGGCGTTTTGAATAATCCTCAGCTATATCGACTGTAGGCTGAATTAAAAGTATAGGGCATGGGTCGATGTCTATGTAATAGCCGATTATGTTGTTTATTATTTCAGACTTACCAACCTGTGAACTGGACATAACTGTTACTTTTTCAATTTTGGGGTCGTTTACGCAGTCCATAATTTCCCGCTGATAAGGTGCTCGGTCTGTCCGCCATTGTCCAGGTTCTGCCGACGTTTCCGGTGATAGCTTGCGGTATTTGTCAGCCCACTCACTAACTGTTATTTTGGGGGGTGGAGCTACTGCCTTCAGTATCTTCTGAAACAGTTTGATCGTCTTCTTCTTCAATTTCTTCACCACCGGCAAATAAAGCTGGGTCATATTCACTTAATTCATTTAATGCTTCTAACAGCTCTGCATTTATGGTTTCGTTGATCTCTGCCAGGTTTTTCATACCAATTACTTTCGGTGCTACTTTCTGAGGTATAGCAAGAATGCGGTTCCGAAAAGTTACAAGCATATTAGTCATAATTAACTCTACATCCCCAGCATCATGTAAACGATTCTTAAGTTTTGCTAGTTTTAATTCAGCCATTTCCCTTTTTGCCTTCTCATGAAGGGCCTTTTCTTCCCAGTATTGAGCTTGGGCTTCTTCCTCATCTTCTGACTTATAGCCGGTTCTTAAAAAATCAATATATCTTTTTACATTCTGTTTTAATGGGTATCTGCCAGGAGCCTTTTTTTCCAAAATACCCTCTTTTGCAAGTTGGTTTATTCGCTGTCGTGTGTAACCAAACAAATCTGCCATAACGTCAGTATTTACAATGATTTCAGATATGTCTTTGTGAACATTCTGTGCCATAATTATCACCTTCAATTTTGGAAAGAAAATCTTAAAAAAAATTTATTATACCTGGCCGAAATTCGGGCCTCGCCTGACCCGCAACCCATCAAAACCCCAGAAGGACCCAATAAAAAAATAAGAGCCTAATGGCTCTATTGGATTTATGTGATATTATCTTATTCCGTATGCATCTAGTAAATAATCTAAACTGATACTTATACCATATTTCTCTAATTCTTCTTTTCTTTTGTTAAACAACCGTACTAATAATTTTTTCTTTTCTTTAGGTTTTGCATGGTGAATTATTCTATGGCAATTTGGGCATAAACTAATGATATTCCCCACAACGTCTATACTCTTTTCAAATTCATGCTGCATTTTCATAGGAATTAAGTGATGTGCTTCCATATATTGAACATTACTTTTATCACTAATAAAAGTTTTATGTGAACTGTCAACTTCACACTTGAATTCAGCTCTTTTTAAGGCTTGTTGTGCTTTTTTAAGGTCACGCGGCCATACTTTTTTTCCTTTTTCATGTTTTGGTTTTGGACGTTTCTCTGGTTTTGGTTCTACATCTACCTTAACTCTACTTAATGAAGTTGAATGAATATCTAATTGATAATTGTCTTCTTCTATTTCATCTTCTGAAATAAGAAACTCATTTGAAAGTACATCGATTATTTTATCTATAGATCCGTATTTTTTATATAATACTTCAAATCTATTCCTTTCTATGTTAGAAAAACCCTGAGGAATAAAGTTCTTATTATAACCAAAAAATGCGTTAAATTTTTCAACAGGTATATTTACTTCTTTAAGATCTTTTATAAAGTAAATGTACTCCCAAGTTTCTCCTTTTTTATTTTTTCCCCAAACTAACTCAGCAAGTTTTTTATTTTGTGTTTTAGCAAATATGGTTCCATAATAGTGAAAAACGCCTTTAGAATATGCTAGAATCTTATCTCCTAGTTCAAGCTTAGCCCACCTATCCTTATTTGTTTTACCGGGAGTAGCTCCCCACATATGCACATAATTATCTTTTTTATGATATTTTAAGGTGTCTACAATATCAGATTTTAGAATAGAAATATACTTTGCAATATTACATGGCTGTTGAATGGTATCACGAAAATGTTCTTGGGCATCAGAATTACTCGCGGTAAAATAATACAACATGTTAAGTCACCCTTTAGGAAAAAAGAATAATACTTTAAAATTCACTATATTTTTTATTACTACCATATGCCTTCTCAATCGGATATTTATGTTCATTTTTTTCTATTTTTTGATATATAGCTTCTTCTAAATCAAATCCTAGTTCATTTGATAATAATATTGCATAAATTACTACGTCAGCAACTTCATCTTTAATATTTTCTATATTTTCTTTAATTGCTTCGTCACTTGTCTTCCACTGAAAATTTTCTAACAACTCACTTGCTTCTATATTTATTGAAATAGCAAGATCCTTCGGGTTATGAAATTGTTTCCAATTACGATTATCTCTAAAGCTAATTAATCTCTGCAATATAGTTTTCATTACTTGATTCCCCTAAGATTAGTTATTGCATTTTTTATCGTATTGGTGACTGTGTGATTACCATTGCTGTAAGAATTTTATCTCCTGATATTATTTTTACATCCTTGACTCTACTTGATGGCAGATTACGTAAATACTCATTTACTTTTTTCTCTAAGTCGCTGTGGTCATCACTAGAGAATAATTTTACATTCAAATGCGGTTGAGTGGAATACATTTTTTCACCTCCTAACATGTTAAAGTTTGACATATTAGGAGTTTTGCCTTGACAAATATTTCGACAAAATATTGCAAAAAATACTCAATAGTTCTTACTAATCCTTAATTTTAGTATTTTCTATAAGCTTATTAAAAATCTTGTATGCTTCTTCTTCTATATCTTTGATCAACACTAGTGTTTCATTTAAAAATTGCCCCATCTGATCTTGTAGCTTATTATATTCTTCAGTATCTTTTATCCTATGCAACCCTAAAAGTGTACTTTGAAAATCATTTATTTTATTAATATTGAACTCAAGTTTTGCTTTAGTTACTGGATCCATTGTATCAAACAAAATCTATCTTTGTATTTATTTTTTTGGGAACTTGTATAGCAACATGATAATCTTCTGAACAAAACTTAAACCATTTAATATAATCCTCAAGTTCATATCGAAGAACAGATATAATTTTACATTGTTCACCAACTCTAATTAATTTCTCATAAAAGAACATATCTATAGAAAATTTATTAGCTTGTTTTGTTGCCTTAGCAGCCTGCCATGTAGCAAAAGCTGCTGCCACACTAGTAAATAAAGTAATAATTGAAATAAAAAAATTCCTTAAGTTGTCATTATTAAGATATTGTAATAAGCTTTGTTCCATTATAAGGTACCTCTAAATAATTATTTAAAGCACTATCTTTCGTCTTTTACGTTAGAATTCCTTTTTTAAATTAATATAAAACCTTCACCCAAAGACTAGATGTCAACAAAAACCGCCATCAACTGGCGGCTTACGTTATTAAAAACGACCAAATATGTCACTTTAAATATATCATACGTTTGCAGCCTTAGATGCGTAAAATTTACGTAATTTTTTATCTAGTGCCTCAGCAACTTTTTTTATCAGCCGACGCCTTTTATACCGTATAGTTCCCTCAGTGTATTTCATAATCTTTGCAATGGCATAATTACTGTGCTTATATAGGTACCGGTATTCAATGATTCTTTTTTCATCAGTATCTAACTGGTTAATAACGGCCTCCATGTAAGATATTTTCTCTTGAAGTTCTGATACCCTAAACTTTAAACTTAATCTACGTCTGTTGAGCTTATAATATCTTTTTACCAGCATTGCCATTATATCATCATGCTTTGCTAGTTCACCATCTATGCCATCCAGTCTATAGCTACCTCTACCACCGGTTTTCCCATATACAGCAATTACACGAGATACCGGTTTTTGCATATATATCTCATCCTGGAGGTCCTCCAACTCTTCTTCAATTTTTTGTATTAAACTCTGCAAACGTTCCAGTCTCAATTTATCTTTCCAAAACTGATAAAGCATTTTTTCTGTTTGACTAAATAAAGACTTGTCCATTGTTTTATACCCCCTGGACATGGTATACTTAAGTTGGTTGGCGACTTGTCCAGGGCCCCTATGAATGGGGTCTTTTTTATTGCACTAGATATTTTACATCCAACCACCCCTTTCTTGGCAGGCTTGCAGAATAATTACCCACTAGGTGTGTAATGAGGTGAATATATTTAATTTTTAGAGCGCAAGCCTGCCTTGATTTTCTCCAGGCCTGGGAAACTATAATATTTAAAACTTTAGCTAACTATCTAATTATTTGTTACTTTTGCTGCACGATTTCTTCGAAATGCGACTGATACAGTTAGGTTTTTGATATAATTAATTCTGGTATTCTGATAGAACTAGAATACACTCTCCCCCCAATAATAGAGAGAAGGTGATATCTTGGGTCTTCTAACAAATATTTTCTTAAATATTTTGAGCTTAATCGTCTTTGGTACTTGTCTAGTATTCCTTGTAACTTGGCTTTTTCAGTGGTTCTGGAATATTACCATGCCGCAGGTATTCAACCTAAAGAAAATTACATATTGGCAAGCTTTCAGACTTTTACTGATAGCTGTTATACTTTTTGGTGGTTCGAATATTAATTTTGGTTAATGCATGGTTCCATTCAAAGAAAGGTGTCTGAATACGGACACCTTCTTTGTGTCGCAACATTAACAGAGTGCGTATCACTCCTCTATATGAGATATACACATACATCCCAAGGCGTCCAGCAAGTCATTATCTTCAAGTATCGAAATAGCCTCAGTATTATGGCTTTGGCAGAAAGGGCAATGAACACCATTCTTGCTGTCATGCTCGCTGATAATAAATTCTTTGCCATCTTCAAGGCACATGTATTTTACAAGGTTATCTATTACATACGTGTAACCGCTTCTTGGGATTTTAATCATCATGTCACCCCTTTCAGGCAGGCCTGCTGCGCTGCCCATTAGTTTTGCAGGCCTGCCGTATTTGTTGATGCAGTGTGTGAAGAGGCTTAATCCCGGCTGAGCGTACCGGGAAACTTTTTATATTTCTGGTTTTTCTGAAGTAAAACCAAAGTTAATAATGAGACTATATATCCAACAGCCATACCAGATACAAACAACATCATCAAACCACCTCACCAATGGCCACCACCCGGCCTGGCCCGTGCATGGCCGGTTTTGGCCGCTGAAACACTACCACTCTTACTTGTACCTGCTTAGCTTGTGTCCTTCTCCGCCGTTCTTCCCGGGCCGTTCTGCCGGGGCGTTTATGCTGTGCTGGCATGTTTATCCCTCCAAACCCATAACATCTTCCACGCTTCTAGCCACCATGTACTCTCCACCATGGGCTTTAATATCCTTTTCAAACTGCTCCTGATCCTTGGATTGCTTACCCTTCGGTGTCTTTACCTCAATCCAAACGCTGCGTCCGTTCTTCAGCGCATATAAATCAGCAATTCCTTTGTAACTACCTAACGACTGATGAATTTTAACTACAAGCCAACCGTGCCACTGCAAGTACTCCTTAATCTGACGTTGGATATCTCTCTCTTTTAGGTTGCCCTTGGGCTTTTCTTTGGCAGGTTGTTTTTGTTGTTCCGGGCCTGGGATGATGCCCAGGGCCCGGGCTTTTTTAAGACTCATGCGTGTCACGCCACTCCCGCCCTTAACTGATCTTTCAACCACGCTACGGCTCTAGTATTGTTAACCACCCACAATTTAACCGCCCTCTTGACGGCTTCTTCACCATACTTATTTATCATCTTGTTAAGAAATGCTCTAATTTCGCTGTTTAACTTGTCATGGTACAGTTCGCCGGTTCCTACGTGACTGTTCAAAGCGCCAGCCCCCTTTGTGGTATAATAGAACTTGCCAATTATTTATTTTTCTTTCGCCCTGGCGCGTAGCCAGGGTCCTCTTTCCCCCACACTCCACCTGGCCGTGGTTCGATTCTTCCCTCACGTGCCAGGTGGAAAATCAACAGTGCCACCTCATCCTCGGCATCTCTCTTGGTCTTTAAACCACTTCTTGGCGGCCTAATCTCCCGGACAATTTCTGATATGCTGTACCCCTCATTCCACATATCAACCACCCGGTTGATTTCTTCCTCGTGCCAACTGAAGTCCAGGTCATCTAATATGACAACCAACTCGTCCCGCGGCCGAAGTTTGTATATATCTGATCTTGGCAAAGTTACACCTCCCGTGGTTTTATGTGCGTACCGGTGCGTGGTTGAGTTGTTTGTTTTGTTTCCACCGATGCCCGCACCACTGGCACCGGTAATACGTCACTCTCACCGCCGGAAACCGCTGAACTGACTGCCGGCCGCACCTCGGGCATTTTTCAGTACTTAATATCAACTTGCCCAATAACCGTAATGCCAGCTGCATAATATTACCCCGCAATCTTTGGCCGGTGCTCTGTACACCATGTAGCCAGGGCATCCACTATCACCATCACCGGTGTATCAGGAAACTGCTCCTTGAGATGTCTGGATATCTCCGAGGTGGTCATCCGATCCAACTTAGCGCTGTTCTGTTGGCAGTATTCCAGTACATTCTGCACGTTAGCCATCACTCCACTCCCTTTCAGCTCATCAGAAGAGCGTCATACATTTTTTTGCGGTCTTCACTGCATGAATCTTTCCAACTACGTTCAACATCGGGCGGTGATCTACCAACGCCCTTACTACTGCGCTCTTTCCGTTCTTTGAATTGCTTATCACGCTCTTGCACCTCACGCAGTGTCCTGACATTGTTTTTTAGCCAATTGTTGATAATCCCACGAATATAGGCAAAGTTAAGCCTACCAGCTAGACTAGCCCTTTTAAGAGCCTCAATCAGCAGCTCATCTGTTAACTTGTCATCTTCTAGCCAGGCTATAAGCTGCTGTATCTCCATGCTTGACAGAGGTCTACCAAATTCGTTTTCAAAAGTATTGACAATGCCAGTGTTTTCTGTTATCACGCGCGTGCGCGCGTTATCATCATCAACATCATTATTTTTTTTATTTTTATTTAATACTTTATTTAGGGGTGGCTCCGAGCCTTGGGATTCCTGGGCTCGAGCTTGGTTAACCCTTGCACATTTGTGCAACCCTTGACTTGCACATTTGTACAACCCTTGTATTTCACATTCATGCAACCCTTGCACATTTATACAACCCTTGTCCCATTCTGCAACCCTTGTATTAATGGTGTACCGGGGAGCTTTGCCAGGTTCATATGTAGTTCTTAAAACAATATTCCAATTAACCAACTGCTTAAGCTGCCTTGATACATATGCTTCACTGGTACCGCAAGCCTGGGCAAACTCTTTAAGTGTTATCTGGTCATCCTTCTGGACCCCGCTAAGTTTTGCCATGGCCAGAGCTTCAAGCAGCAAATTTGCTATTGTGGTATATCCGTCATCTGTATCGGCTTTAAAAAACTCCCGGTCACCTTTTGGCATTTATAACCCTCCAACTACAGTTGCTTTGAAACTCATTCCATTTCTGTCCACCTAATAGTCATACTACCGTCTAAATAACTGGGCCACTAAGTACACTGCTGCCACCGCCAATACTCCGCAGGCCACCGCTTTTGCAGCTAGCTTATCCTCTCCTTCGAGCCACCGCTGCACCGCATTTATCGGCCGCCACACAAGCCGGCGGTTGGCAGTCACTGGCCGGTGCTGCCTGAACTGTAGGTGATATACATTACCCTGCCGTACATACGCCTTAGCATTAGCTTGCTGCATTGGCCTCAACTCCTGTAAAAACACCCGGCTGGGCTGGTTAGGCGCCAGCCGGGTAGTCTTTAAAACGGTACGTCGTCTTTATCTTCTTCATCCCCGAACATTGTGGTTTGCCCGGAGAGCTCAACCACTTTTTGCTTTATCTCCTCCGGATCCGTATCCTGTAGATAATTGATGCACTCGCTGGCCTGGCCCATGGTTAACTCGCTTGTATGTTCAGTACCGTACTGGTCACTGAGCCACAACTTTAACTCACCGTTATCGAGGCCTTTTTTAGAAGCGATAGCGTATATGGCCTTTTGTTGTGCCTCGCTACTTGGTGCATCCGGGTTGCGCGGGCCCTGGTTATTACGTTTTGCCCGGTTATTTTGGCTGCTTTGGTTGCTTCCCTGGGCTTGTGTTGTAGGATAACTTTCAACCGCAGAATAGTTTTCAGCCGATGCCCAAGCTTGCAGATCTTCAACGTCTTGAGTAAATAAACCGGACGACCTGGTTGCAGATAATGCCGCATCGACAAGCGCTCGCTTCTTCGCCATTTTTAAAACGGTATTCCAGAGCGTCCACGGGTCCTCGTTCTCAATCCGGTACATAAGGTACTTTCCGTTCCTGCCGGTTCTCTCTTCACAGTACAGTGACTCCTTATCGATACCAGGAGGCAGCTTCCATTCCGGTACCCAACGCCAGCGGTACCGTCCCTCGTTGGTGTTAGCCTCGCCAACGCCTTCAGCGATTGTTATTCCGGTACGCCGGTGTATAAGCGCCACCGTCACCCTGGCCCGGTAAAAGCCGGTTTCTTTATCTGATAGCTCATCGACCTGCTTAACAACCGGTGCATATCCGTACAATTCACATAATTTTTCAGCCCCTGGTTTTAACAAGGTTGGTTTATCTGTACCGGGAATAACCCCGTAGTCTTGGTCTTTTACCATAACTTCTTTGAAAAATTTTTGAACCAACCCAAGTTTTGACTTCATGTCTGCCAAACGCATGGCCATCTCTTGAGGTGTTCCACCATCTACTTCCATTACTACCGATTGATTGTTTTGAGCAATCTGTAAGTCAGCCATTTATTCAACCTCCACAACTAATAATTGCGCCACAGAACGCAGTGCTTTGAATTCGCCTTGCAAACCATTAAGTATAAGCTTTTTGAAAGACAGCGTTTTCTCTGCTTCCGCCACAGCCTCTCTTTCGGCAGCTGTCTTATCTTTCAACTGCGCATCACGAATAGCTGCATTTTTACCATCAATTTCTCCATTTATCAAAAGCTCGGTCTCTTTTTCAACCAGGGCTGCTTTGGCCTTTTGGACTTCATTTTGAGCCACAATTACTTCTCTTTCAGCTTCCATTAATTGGTTTGGTAATTCCATGAGGCGTTTTATAACATGATCTTTCATAATTCTTAACCCTCCTAAGATACATTTCATTAAACTGGTACTGTTGGCCGGTGGAGTCCTGTACAACCACCACCGGCCAACCAGCAACTGTGGTACTGTACTCTATTACCGTGCAAACTCCAATATCTCTAAAAAGGTGGGTAACTATCTGTCCCGGGTAAAACTTCATCATTGGTTCCCTCACAATGACGGCAATGCAGCACTTCAGTTTCTATTACATCAACCTCTATATTCCCTGGAGGAACATACCGTGGTTCGGAAAATTGCATCGGGATAAGCTCCATTTGTCCGCTGCATTTATCACAGTAATGTTCGCCACATTTATGACAGTAGTTACCGTCAAGTTTTTCTTTACATACGGGGCATTTCATATTTTGATAACCCCTCCATTGTGTTATAATTTAATTAGGCATATTTGTAAGTGGCTCGCTGTTCGGCAACTTGAGCGGGCCTTTTTTCTTTTTCCGACATCACATGATAACCGCGTTCAACCATCTTCTGCTTATGCTCTTTCACTCTAGATTCCAAGGCCTCGATACCTCTTAGCTTTGCGTACTTAATTTTTATCTCTAAACATAGCTGCTCAACGTCCAGAACTTCGCGGAACAGCTTATCAAACATTTTGGCTTCGCTTTCTGTCATCAACCGATTGTTAAAAACAATCCTGCACATGGCCTGCAGTGCCTCAGTCATCTCTTCTAACTCCTCAACAGCTTTAAAACAGAATGCCGGGAATGTATTGTCGATGCTATTCAGCGGTGAAGGATATAGCTTTCTGCCAATTTCGCTTTGGTAGGTAAAATGTTCAAAAGGCATTGCTGCAGCTACTGGGCCAAAAATGCGTGTCATTTCCATAACCTTGTCATCAGGAATTGGTGTTTCATGTTTTAAATAGCGCTGCATATGACGTACAGATATGTCTAAATCAAACGCAGTTCCCTCAATAGTATTGTTGCTTAGTTTCATGTACTTTTGATAGTCAACTTGCAGCAACTTCATCCCTCCTTTGCGACATCTTTTCGGTAAAAATTAGCCATTAAGCGACATGGTTAAATATGCCAGTTAGTGTTATGCTTAACTTAAGATGCAGCAACCGGAGCAGAAAGCATTTCATACTCTTTTAACAACTCATGGCGCTTAATTTGCAAAGCTGCAAGTTCTCTTTCCATTTCCCAAGCTTTTTTCTTGAAACTGTTATTGATTGTTGCTAAGCGATAAAAATGCTGTATTGCGGTTTCCAGGGAAATGATTTGGCTTTCCAATCTATCCAATTCACTGTCCAGGCGCAGCTGATCTTCCGTCATCCCCTCCACTCACCTCCCTTCCACCCCGGTTACTTGGCGCCAGTGACCGGGGACTTATCCTGCCAACCATCTACAAATACCGCATTTTCATGGCTTCCAGTGTCACCGCAGTATTTTGCTTATCCAGCGGCCTAAAGCATTGATCAAGATCAGCGCTGCGACCGTTGAATAAGGCCCCTGCCAGTTCTACCATCCTCCTTTCTGCAGTGCTCCATGTCCTAGCTTTTTGCACCAACTCGCGGAACCTTATACCGTCGCCAATGTGCTCTGCAATTACTTCCTGCTTGTAATCAATTGCAGCCAATATATACAGCGCTGCCTGGTACTCAATGCTGCTCCTTGTCCCTGGGTGAACCATGGCCAGCAGTTGCTCATAGTTCCTGCGGTGCTTGTCATTTTTGAACTGCACTAGCATCCCATCTCCCCTTTTATACTGCTTGTCTCCCGTGGTACTAGCCCCGGTCTGCTTGTTGATCGAGCCATTCAAAAAATTGCTTTGTAGGCACTCTTACCCGCCGGCCCAGATAAAAGACCGGGAATATTCTTTGCCTTGCATACTCATAGGCCCTGGCCTCGCCTATACGGAGGATTTTTGCAACTTCAGGGATGGTCATAAGGCGCGGGTAGTTCTCATGTTTTTTGTCCTGCGCCTGGGACATTTTATACCCTCCTCCTTTACTACCTTTATTCAGTTGTCAAAGAGTTGTTATTTCACCCGGTGGTACCGGTGGGTTTGCCAAACTCCCCCCTCATTCAGTAGTACAGCGGCTGGTTCAGCCGGCTTTAGGCTTAGATTTATCGTCCTCAAGTAACTTCGGCACAGACACTCCCAGTGCAGATGCAATTTTTTCTAATGTCCGAATGGTGGGCTGTTTTGTCCCAGCTTCCAGTTCGCCAACATATGTTTGAGAAATGTTCGCCTCTTGAGCCAGGCGTGACTTAGTCCACCCTTTGGCTTCTCTAAGACGCTTTAGTTTATTAGCAAACATTTTTTCACCCCCTATTGTTGATTAGATTATACAACTATAGCTTATTACTGTCAACAACTATAGCGTATTATATCCTAAAAAAATTTATGTTATAATTACGCTATAGCGTATCAATCCCAAATTTAACCAAACGGTGATTTATGTGAATATTGCAAAAAGACTCAAAGAGTTAAGAGAAAGCAAAGGATTCAGTGTTTATAAACTATCTAAGTTATCGGAAATCTCATCTACCTACCTTCATGAGATAGAACGCGGCGAAAAACAGCCTACAGTTGAAAAGGTATCTCGTATTTGCAAGGCCCTAGGCATTACCTTAGCCGAGTTCTTTGCCGACACCCAGGAAACGGAACCGTTGCCTCCAGAAATAAAACGCATTACCGAATTAGCTCGCCAACTCCACCCCTACCAGCTTGAAACTTTTACCGAGCTGCTGGAGGCCCTGGTAGAAAAGAATAAAACGAAAGGAAACTAACTATGACCAACGAAGAATTTCAAAGCCTTGTGCTAAAGCAGCTAAAGTCTTTGGTAGACGGTCAACAGGAAATCAGTTCCGAAGTTAACAATCTTAAATCTGATGTTGACGAACTCAAGAGAGGTCAACAGCGTATTGAAACCCGCATTGAAAACGAATTGGTTGACAAGGTTCGTGCCCTCTTTGATGACCGTGAAGTTCAAAATGATAAGCTGGACCAGATCAGCGATAAGCTAACTGATATTGATGACAGCATCACTTATGTTTTAGCCAAGGTCGCTAGACACGAAGCTAAGTTAATGGGTGCTAGAAGACTGCCGCGTTAGGTTTCCTCCCTCTCACCCCCCCATCGAAGACTTTTGATTTACCCAGTGGTGCCGGTGGGTTTTTCTAATTCGTTTGTTTCCATAAAGGAAACGTCATCTTCAAAAAAAATCTCTTCTATTGGTTTTTGAAGTTTTTCTGAAATCAATTTAGCTTCCGATAAAGATATTTTAATAATACCGCTCTCTTTTTTATAGTAAGCTGCTTCAGTCTTTAGCCCTAGCAAATTTGCCATTTCCATTGCTGATATGCCTTTTTCATTTCTTATTTGCCTTAACTTTTTGTACACCATATCACCTCCTGATGTTTCCTTTATGGATACTTTGATTATAGTTTCTTTTTTGGATACTGTCAAGAGGTTAAGGAAAAAATAATTTCCCTTTTGGAAACATTCCTTTAGTTTCCATAATGGATAGTATATTATTAAGTTGGAGTTGATTTTTGTGAGTTTTGGTAAAAGATTGAAAAAGCTTAGGGAAGAAAAAGGGCTTACACAGGAAGAACTAGGACAAAAGCTTAACCTAAAAAAGGCAGTCATATCCAAATATGAAAACAATAGACTGCAACCAAGCTTAGAGACCATTAACTACTTAGCGTCATTTTTTAATGTTACTGCTGATTATTTACTGGGTCTTTCTGACCACCGCAACCCCCTACCCCCAGAAGCCATACCGGTAGGCAAAACTAAAAAAATACCGGTGTTAGGTATAATCCGTACCGGTGAACCCATATATGCAGATGAACACATTATCGGCTATGAAGATGTGCCTGTTAGTGACATAAACGACGGGGAATACTTCTTCCTGGTCGAGCAGGGTGACAGTATGATAGGCAGCCGTATTTATCCTGGGGACAAGGTGTTGGTACGTCGGCAAAATTACGTTGAGAATACTGATATTGCTGTAGTTATTGTAAACGGCAATGAAGCAACATTAAAGCGTGTTAAGCCCATAGAAGAAGCTGTAATACTTTATCCAGACAACCCAATGTACAAGCCTCAGATTTATAAAGCTGAAGAGGTGCGGATAATCGGTAAGGTAGTAAAGGTTGTTTTTGAAGTATAAAACCACCCATAATGGGTGGTTTTGGTATATGTAAAAGTTTCGACAAAATTCACCTTTTATTCTAAGTACTTTACTCTAGGAGGAGTTTACACATGGGTTTTAAAGAAGATGTGGACAGGCTGGCAACACAGGTTAAAAAGCGGGCAGAGCACATCAACAACGAGGAAACCACAAAACAAGCGCTAATAATCCCGTTTCTCCAGATTCTAGGATACGATGTTTTTGATCCGCTAGAAGTAAAATCAGAATACCTGGCCGACTTCGGGAAAAAGAAATCAGAAAAAGTTGATTACGCTATTTTTGACAATGGCAAACCCATTATTTTTATCGAGGCCAAACCCGTTAACGAAAAACTGGTTCTCACAGCGCTCAACTGGCCAGATACTTTAACAGCACCCCGGACGTTAAGTTGGCCATCCTTACTAATGGTATAATCTACAAGTTTTTTACAGATCTAAATTCCAGTAATATCATGGATGACAAGCCATTTCTAACAATCAATATTACAGAGCTAAGTGAGGCGGATATTGAGAACTTACGGAAATTCCGGAAGGAAGCCTTTAATACCGAAGAATTAATGTATTTTGCCGAGGAAATGATTTACACTTCGAATTTAAAAGCAAAGCTGAAGGAAATTTTTAATGAGCCCCCGGATGAGTTTATCCGGTATTTGATAAAGGATTTTCGTGACACCAGGATAACAAGCAACGTCATTGAGCGTTTTCGCCCCATCGTAAAGAAATCAATTTCCAAAGCCATTTTGGATATAGTAAGCCAGGGATTGTTTAAGGAAGAAGAGTCGTCCAGGGAAGCGGCCGCGGCCGCAACCGAAGACCAAGCTCATGAGGTTCACGAGTCATCTTCCGCCGAAGAACCTACTGAAAAACCAAAACGGGAAATTATAACCACGGAAGAAGAGCTGCAATGCTTTGAAATAATAAAAGAAATATTAAGGGAAGCCGGGAGGGATGTTTCCGAAGTTAATTGCAAAGATACCACGGCTTATTTCGCCATTTATAATCGAAACATTTTAAACTGGTTCCTGCGTGTAAATCTTGATAGCAGCAAAAGAAATATAATTACCAAACTACCCATAGAAAAAGCAGAAAAACTGGCAAATAACCGTCAAGTAGAACCTGCCCCTAAGGGCCACGGGGAAAGTAGAATATATATAGAATCAATCGAGGATTTAAAAGACTTGAATCAATTAATTATGGAGTGTTTTGATGGTACAGTATCATAATAAATACGATGCATCAGCAATAATGCTAAATAAATCACCCTAACGGGTGGTTTTGTTGTATATGGGAGGTTCGACAGTATGTGACAAATTTTCGAGTTAACACTTGAAAAGTCTGAGTTCGATGACATCATTCGTTCATTGACTCATTAGAGGAGGTATTCTAGTACAGGTCCCGACTTAGTTAAGCACTTAGTTGAAATTAGTTATGCAATAGATTCTAAAAAAATCCTATGATACAAATTTCCGATTTAATATGTTTTATTTCCAAAAAGTATTTTGAAATAAAGGGTGGTTATCGAAAACAATATTCTAGTGATGCAAAAGCCTTTTTTAGTAAGGCTTATTCTAAGATAAAAGAAAGGTTAATTCGTCAACAAATACTTTCGCCTGAGAGAAAAAAGGATAAAAACTACATAAATTTTTTAAAGGCAATGAAAGTGTAGTGGCTTCATCACCTAACAACGCAAGAAACGGCTCCGCTGCGCTTTACCCTACTCCCCTGTCACGCTTCATGCGGGAACAAAGAGCGGGAAAGACATCGACTTGTGGTTTGGGATTAGTGTTCGTTTAGGTCTGTGTTAGGCGAAATTAAGCCTTATCTCAGTTTCTGAATGATTAAATGTAAAGTAGGTGAAAGTATGGCTTTTAGGTCAGATTTACTGTTTGAGCAATATATTGGGGAAAACCATTTTCGTGGATTATCAGTGGGGTATGAACAAAATGCTTTTCGATATGATGCCTTAACTGACCTGATTTTTGATGCTTTGCCTGAATTTGCTTTAAACTTTGAAGAAAGGGAAACCCTTAGTATCGAGACTATTAGACGTAAAATGGTAAAAGCAGCTAGAATTGTTTATGCAACGGATAAGTATCAACGCAGAGGTGAATACGGAGAGATATTATTGCATGTAATAATGCGTGATTATTTTAATACCATCCCTGCTATTTCAAAAATGTATTACAAAGATGGTGCAAATGAAACTGTGAAAGGTTTTGATGCAGTACACATTGTACCTGTAGGACAGGATTTAGAGTTATGGTTAGGAGAAGTTAAATTCTACAATGATATTTCTAATGCAATTCGAGATGTAGTAGTGGAATTAGACAAGCACACTAATAGAAACTATCTTCGGAGTGAATTTCTTTTTATTTCAAATAAAATTGAAAACTCTTGGCCATACGCACAAAAGCTAAAGGACTTAATTGACGAAAGAACAACGTTAGATAATGTATTTCAAAGATTGAGAGTTCCAGTTTTATTAACTTATGATAGTAAAATTGTTCAAACGTATGACAAAGTTTGTCAAGAATATAGGGATAAATTAATTGAAGAAATGTTTAAACATCATGATACATTCAGAAGTAATGACCTTCCGAGAAACATTGACATTATCCTTATACTGATTCCTCTTGAAAAAAAGCAAAAGCTTGTTGAGAAGCTACATGCTAAGTTAGGGGTGTATCAATCCCTATGAACTATTTAGTTCACCAAGAGTTTGACAAAATAAAATCGATTATTTCTAAAGACCAGTTAACTATAGAAGAATGTTTTAAAATTTTTTCTTGGGTAAATAGGATTTCTCAGGACAAAGAAAATTACCCTTTGGCGCAAGATATACTTTTAAGATGTTTAGATAAACACTATATCATTCCTGGAGATGTTAAACCAATCCTTTTTGACTTGGTTGAAAAATTGGGATATTTTCCGTACTTAGATTTAAAAGACCACTCTGTATCAGCAAAAATGGCCTTACATTACGAGTTTTATCGTTCCGATAATTTACATAATGTTATAATGCATAAGGAACAAGCTGAAATATACGATAAGATTATAAGCGGAAAAAGCGTAATACTAAGTGCACCTACTAGTTTCGGGAAAAGTTTAATAATAGAAGAAATTGTGGCTTCAAAAAGGTTTGACAATATTGTTATTATTGTGCCCACTTTAGCTTTAGTAGATGAGATACGTCAAAAACTCAGTGCTTTCTCAAGTCTATATAAGTTGATTTTTACAACTAAACAAAAATTTGAGAATAAAAATATTTTAATTTTAACTCCAGAGCGTTTTATTGAACTCGAATCACTACCCGAAGTCGATTTCTTTATAATAGATGAATTTTATAAACTTAATGATGCAGATGAAGAGTCAAATAGAATCAATGTTTTAAACCATGCTTTTTATAAACTCTTAAAAATGACTAGAAGCTTTTATCTATTGGGTCCAAACATTGCTTCTATTCCGGCCAACTTTACGGAGGATTATAAGTGTGAATTTATATCCACTAATTATTCGACCGTAACCTGCGATGAAGTTTTAATTGAACGGAACCCAGAAGATGAGCTTCAGCAACTTACAGACTTGCTAAGCCAATTAACCGAACCAACCTTGATTTACTGTAAATCTCCACAAAGAGCTGAAACTTGTACAAAGTTTTTTGTTGAAAATGCAGTTCGTGAATCCCTGTATTATATGCAAAAACATAAAGATTTAATTAACTGGATTAAGAAGAACATTCATCCTGATTGGTCTTTAGTGAAAGCGCTAATGCATGGAGTTGCATTCCACCATGGTCAAATGCCTAGACATTTGGGGCGTTATATTGTTAGCGAGTTTAACAAGGGGACTATAACCTACTTATTCTGTACTAGTACGCTTATCGAAGGAATTAACACGGTCGCAAAAAACGTAGTTGTCTTTGATAACAAAAAAGGCAGGAAACTTTTTAGTTACTTTGATTACCGAAATATTTGTGGGCGTTCGGGTCGTATGGGACAACATTTTTTGGGTAAAGTATTTACATTCTATCCCCCTCCCGAAAAATCTGATGTTCATGTGGATTTTCCATGGTACACTCAGGTTGCAGCATCTAGTGAAATTCTTATTCAAATGGATGATGACGATTTAAAACCAGATTCGGTACAAAAAATTAAAGAGTTTAAGAATCAACAAGACCTTGATGTGGAAGTTATCAAACGAAATAGCAATGTATCTGTTTCAGGACAAATTTCATTAGCCAGAAAGCTCAAGGATGAAATTAATAAGTATCATGAATTATTAGCTTGGAGTGGCTATCCCACTTATAAACAATTAGTAACCTGTTGTGAATTGATATGGGAGTTTTTATGCCCACCCCAAGGACAAATATCGGGAGTTTCTTCAGGTCGACAGCTTGCTTATTATGTTAATCAGTATTATAAAGCTGGTTCAACAGGGGATTTTGTGCGAAAAATCCTTTCTAAAGATAGGTACGTTCGGACTGTTGACGAAGCTGTACAAAAAGCAATGACAATTATAAGAACATGGTTTGACTTTAAACTTCCAAAGCTTCTTTTAGCCTTAGAACAAATTCAAAAAGATGTTTTTCAAAGTAGGGGTATGCGGGCTGGTGATTACAAATTCTTTGCATCTAGGATAGAATCAGGATTCTGTCATCCTATTTTGTCATCCTTGCAAGAGTTTGGTATCCCAACATCAGTTTCTCGAAGACTAGAACCTTTTCTAACAGACCTAGATAATGATGACTTAGATGATGTTATTCGTCAAATTAGACGGCTAGATTTAGCAAAAATTAATCTTGATCCATTCGAACTTAAGTTATTAAATGATTTCATAAACATTTAATAACTATTATTGTAACGGCGTAACATCACCTAACAACGAGCTAAACGGCTCCGCTACGCTTCAACCCAACTCCCTGGCTGTCACGCCTTTTATCGTTGCATTATCTTTTTCTAAACCTTTTAACAAAATCTATACAAGGAGAATCGATTTATGAAAAAAGTAACAGCTGCATTATTAATTAAAGACAATCGAATTTTAATCGCTAAACGAAGGGCAAATGACAAATTAGCTAATAAGTGGGAGTTCCCTGGTGGTAAAATTGAGGATGCAGAAACACCGGAAGAGTGTTTAAAAAGAGAAATGAAAGAGGAATTTCAGATAGAAGTTACAGTCGGTGAGTATTTCGGTGAAAGTGTTTATTCTTATGATCATGGCTCTATTCAACTGCTAGCTTATTGGACTTATTGGAAAAGTGGAGAGTTAATACCTACAGTTCACGATGACTTTAAGTGGGTTACAATAGATGAATTAGCTAACTTCGACTTTGCACCAGCTGATATTCCGTTGGTTAACAAATTAAGGAGTGAGCGAATTGAGTTTTAACCATGGCCTTAAACCTGGAGAAACCATCAATAATCGGCAGCTTATGGATATTTTCAAATGCAGTAATTCTGGCGGCATGAGACGGTCACATCGAACGAATAGTCTTGTAATCGTATCTGACCACACTAAATCAATATATGAGGACCGCTGGGTTGATGGCATTTTTCATTATACTGGCATGGGTTTAGAAGGTGACCAGAGCTTAGATTATGCACAGAATAAGACTTTAGCTCAATCGCATACAAATGGTGTGAATGTCTATCTCTTTGAGGTGTTTGAACCCCAAAAATATGTGTTCATCGGACAAGTTGAGCTAGCAGGAGAACCCTATCAGGAACAACAACCAGATGCTAATGGCAATCTACGTACAGTTTGGGTTTTCCCACTTAAACTGGTTGATGCAGCTTCTGCTCTACTTCCCCAAGAAATACTTACTAAAAAGCAAGAACGTAAAAACAGGGAAGCTAGTAGGTTGACCGATCAAGAACTAGAGATACGAGCCAGGTTTTCCAAAAAAGGTGTTGGAGTTAGACAAGTTTCCACTACCACCTATGAAAGGAATTCATACGTATCTGAATTTGCTAAACGTAGAGCAAATGGAATCTGTCAGTTATGTGAAAACCCCGCACCCTTTAATGATAAATACGGTAATCCATACTTAGAGACGCATCATATTGTATGGCTTTCCGAGGGTGGCGATGATAGTATTGAAAACACTGTTGCCTTATGCCCAAACTGTCACCGAAAAATGCATGCTCTTAATCTTAAGTCTGACAGGGAGAAGTTAAAGAGAAAAGCTTTGAGTGGTATCGCGAATTAGTCTGGGATCCAGGACCGCTGGCTCCCCCTCTTTCCTGACTGAATTGCTGTTAAGGAGAGTAATGGTACCGGTTAACAACGCTGGAAACGGGTCCGTTAATCGCTCAAACCTAACTCACTGGCTGTCATGCCTTTTGCGGTTTGGGGGCGGTGGCCAAGGGCAAAAGTCGCTTTTTTCACCCTCGGGAACTTTATAATGTAAAGTAATTTTTCAAGAAAGAAGCAAAAATTATGTGTATACATTTACTGATAAATTATGTACTTCTTAGATGCCGAAAACAAGGCATTAGGAATATAACAGGCTAATCAAAGCACCCTAACGGGTGGTTTTTGTGTATTTAAGTATTTCGGCATATTACGACAAATTTATTAAAAAGGAGGATTAGTGAGGTGAAAGACTATGATTCAATGTACTTTAGAAAGTACACTTTCAAATCAGAACTTGATAAAGCCATACATACTCTTGAAGGTATTCTAAAGGGAATTGTCATAGACAACAATGTTAATAAAAAAGAAATAGAAGAATTGACTGCTTGGTATAACTATTATAAAAATCTTGTCAAAAAGCATCCGTTTAGTGAATTAATACCAACTATTGCTGCAGCTTTAGATGATAATTTTTTAGATGATGAAGAACTTAAGAACCTACTTTGGCTGTGCAATAACCTTAAGCCAGATAGTGTTTACTATGATGTTATTACAAATGACATACAAAAACTTCATGGTATCCTCCATGGTATACTAGCTGATAACATTATTACCCAAGAAGAAATTGTTGGTCTGCGTGATTGGATCAATGAAAATAATCACTTGATAGGGAGTTATCCTTATGATGAGATAAATTCTGTAATAACAACAGTGTTAGCTGACGGTGTATTGGATGAAGAAGAAAAGAAATTATTAAAAACACTTTTTGCTGAATTTGTAGATCTTAATGTTTCATCAACTATTGATAAAATTGAAATATCCAAACTAAAAGAACAAATAAATATAAACGGAATTTGCGCTACTTGTCCGGAAATATTTATTCAAGGTAGAGTTTTTTGTTTTACAGGAAAATCCTCAAAAACTAAAAGAAGTGTAATAAAAGATACTATAGAATCAGCCGGCGGTATATTTAAGAATACAGTTTCGAAGCAAGTTGACTATTTAGTTGTTGGGGATAACGGTAATCCATGCTGGGCCTTTGCTTGTTATGGAAGAAAGGTTGAGGAAGCCATAAAACTCCGTAAAAACGGACACCATATTATGATTGTTCATGAAAACGACTTTTGGGATAGTCTTGAAGACTATGTTGCAGAGTTAAAAAGCTGAGAATTCTTAAATACCGGCCCCAGGCCGGGAAATTTTTTGTTCTTTACCAAACATTTGTGCTATTATTGTAAAAACAGGAGGTGAGATCGTGGCCAAAGGCCATATAAGAAAGCGCGGCAAAAATTCATGGCAGATAATATACGATGCGCCTCGCGGCCTGGATGGAAAGCGCAAGCAGAAAAGTATGACAATCCACGGGACAAAAAAAGATGCTGAAAGAAAGCTCCGGGAGATTCTCACTCAGATTGATCAAAACACATATGTTGACAGCGGCAAATTAACCGTAGAAGAATTTTTACTCCGGTGGCTGCGGGATTATGCAAAGGTCAACCTGGCCCAAAGTACAGTTGATGGGTATGAAATTATTATCAAAAAGCACCTTATACCGGCGCTGGGCAAATACCAGTTGGACAAACTGCAGCCCCTACACATCCAGGAATACTATGCCAGGGCCCTGGCCAATGGCCGCGCAGATGGAAAGGGCGGCCTGTCGCCCAGGACAGTGTTACACCACCACCGGCTGCTTCACAGGGCCTTTGAAACGGCTCTGAAATGGCAGTTGGTGTCCCGCAATGTATGTGACGCGGTAGAGCCACCAAAAGTAGATCAATATGAATCTAATGTTTACGATGAAGAGCATATTGGAAAGCTTATTGATTTATTATATGGGACAAGGTTATATATACCGGTTATAATTACACTCGCCACCGGTTTGCGCCGGGCTGAGATTTTGGCCCTGCGCTGGAAAGATTTTAATGCTCAAAAGAAAACCATTACTATAAATCAAACGCTTCTCAAAACTTCCGCCGGACTGCAGTTCAAGCCACCCAAAACCAAGAAGTCCCGACGGACCATAACCCTACCGGAACCGATAGTGGAAGAATTAAAGAAGCACAAAAAGGATCAGAAAAAAATTAAGCTCCGCTTGGGCGAAGCCTATGAAGACAATGATTTAATTTGCTGCCAGGAGGACGGCACTCCCTGGCATCCCGGAACATTCTCCAGTGCTTTTCATGACATACTTGAAAAACATAATCTGCCACATATCCGCTTCCATGACCTTCGACACACACATGCAAGTATCCTGCTGAAGCAGGGCGTTCATCCCAAAATTGTTTCCGAGCGCCTTGGACACAGTCAAATAGGTATTACCCTGGACACATATTCTCATATTATGCCGGGTTTACAAGAAGAAGTTGCAAACAAGTTAGGGCAACAGCTTTTTAACAGGTTACCGGACAAGAAAAAGAAATCCAATTAGGCGCCGCTTGTCAACATGCTGTCAACATACTGTTGTCAAAAAGGGGATTTGGACAGAATTACCAGGAAAGAAAACTCGCATAAATAGCGGGTTTCAGAATTTCACGGATAGCAACAGAAAGGGGAATACAGAACTTCAAAACCAGTCGTGGGGCGGCGGTCCCGTCCCTGGTGGGTTCGATTCCCACA
>JACDOL010000003.1 GCA_017656165.1 Desulfotomaculum sp. | reverse complement strand
AGTTTAACTGTTTCTTGACAATAACTGCTGGTTTGATAAAATATTAAGATGTAAGTGCATTGCGTCATCACACCGCACGGGATGGGTTTTTGCAAATGGTTGGGCCTACCCATTTACCCGGCGAGTCCTATTAAGGGGAGGTGTAATAAGTGTACGCTATTATAGAAACTGGTGGTAAGCAGTACAGGGTACAAGAAGGAGATACCCTGTTTGTGGAGAAACTGGATATTGAACCTGGCCAAACTCTTGATATCGACAAGGTATTGTTGGTACAAAAAGATGGTGATGTTAAAGTAGGTTCTCCTACCGTTGATGGTGCCAAAGTTACTTTAAAGGCAGTTCGCCATGGTAAGGGCCGTAAAATTATTGTATTTAAGTACAAGCCCAAAAAGAATTACCGCCGCAAGCAGGGCCACCGTCAACCATTTACTGAAGTTGTAGTAGAAAAAATTCACGCTTAATGATAGGACCTCGTTTATAAAGGAGGTGGGGATTTATGGCTCATAAAAAAGGAGTAGGTAGTTCCCGGAACGGTCGTGACTCTGAATCTAAACGGCTGGGTGTTAAGCGCGGTGATGGGCAGTTTGTTACTGCTGGAAGCATTCTTGTTCGCCAGCGCGGCACAAAAATTCACCCTGGTCTTAATGTAGGCAGAGGTGGAGATGACACCCTGTTTGCCAAAATAGACGGGATTGTTAAATTTGAACGGAAGGGCAGAAGCAAAAAGCAAGTCAGCATTATTCCGAGCAAGCAAGCTGCTGCCCAGTAATTAACGGATAGACAGCCGACCTGTTAAACAGGTCGGTTTTCTTTTACTGCTTAGGAATAATGTTTTTACCGTAGAAAATCATGGCGGGCAGATTCAAAGAACGACGGTTTTTGTTCATAGGATTTTTGCATCTGCGGCAGCTTAATATTAAAGTGTTAAAAGGATATTTTATCCATTGGTAGAAGTATCACTTTTATGATGATGAAGAGTAATTCATGAAAGGATGTTAATTGTGAGGGTAGACCAGCTGCTGGATGTTATCAGGGTTCAGAGGCATGATTTTTTAAATCATTTGCAGGTAATTTCTGGGCTGATCCAGTTAAATAAAAGTGACAAAGCAAAAGATTATATTGACCGGATCAGCAGTGAAATGAAAAAATTGAGTGCCATTACCAAGCTGGAGATTTACGAATTGAAAGCTGTTCTTCTGGTGGCCGCAAATGAAACAGCTAAACACCAGATTGAATTTGTTTATGATATTAACAGCAGGATGGAGAATTTTTTACTGCCGGGAGAACTGGTGGCAGCGCCACTGGAAAAATGCATTGAAACAGCTCTAAAGGAGCTGTCCAAACCTGAATTGGAAGACAGGTGCCTGCAGGTTTCTATCAATGAATTTGATAATAACATCTGGTTTAAAGTTTCCTTTAATACGTTACTAACCAACCCTGGTAGTTTAGAAAGCAAATTAAAGAACTGCCTGGGAATAGCTGAAGGAAAAATACACCTGGAGCTGAGAACATTCCAGAACTGTACAGAAGTTGCTTTTTTAGTACCTGGTACCACAGAAAGTACGGGTATGCAGAACCCAAAAGAACAGTCTTATAATTTTTTTTCCAGTACATAATATAGGTTGGGTGATGTTATGTTTTATGACAAGGCAAAAATATATGTAAAAGGCGGCGATGGAGGTAATGGGTGTGTAGCCATGCGCCGGGAAAAATATGTCCCTGAGGGCGGCCCCTGGGGAGGAGACGGCGGCCGGGGAGGAAACGTAATTTTTGTTGGTGACGAAGGGCTGAATACACTGGCAGATTTTAAATATAAGCGTCATTACAAGGCAGAGCGCGGCCAGCACGGTATGGGTAAAGGAATGCATGGCCGGTCCGGTGAAGACCTAAGAATAAGGGTGCCGGTGGGAACCATTGTACGTGATGCGGAGACTGGGGAGCTGATTGCCGATATAACTCGGCACGGGCAGGAAGTTGTGGTGGCCAAAGGAGGACGTGGCGGCAGGGGTAACATGCGCTTTGCCACTGCCAGGAACAAGGCTCCTACCATTGCTGAAAAGGGTGAACCGGCTGAAGAACGCTGGCTTAACCTGGAATTAAAACTTATTGCCGATGTTGGTCTGGTTGGTTACCCCAATGCCGGTAAATCCACTATAATATCCCGGGTTTCGGCGGCCAAACCCAAAATTGCTGACTATCCTTTTACCACCCTAATTCCCAACCTGGGGGTAGTCAGGGCTGCAGAAGGAGAAAGTTTTGTTATGGCCGATATACCGGGTTTAATTGAGGGAGCACACCAGGGTATTGGCTTGGGGCATGAATTTTTGCGGCACGTAGAACGGACCAGGCTGCTGGTACATGTATTAGATGCTGCTGGAACGGAAGGCCGGGATCCACTGGAAGATTTTTATGTTATTAATAGAGAGTTAAGAGAGTATAATGAGCAGCTGGCTGAAAGACGCATGATTATTGCTGCTAATAAAATGGATCTTCCAGGGGCTGAAGAAAATTTTAAGCGATTACAAGACCAGCTGGGAGACCAATTTGAAATATTTCCGGTATCGGCAGTTACCGGGGAAGGCCTGGAAAAAATGGTGTACCGGGTGGCTGAACTGCTGCATGACATTCCTAAAGATGCTTATGCACCCGTAGAGGATATTAAAATTAAATATGAGCCAGAGCCCAGGTTCACTTTAAAGAAAGAGGATGGCATATTTATAATTGAAGGTAAAGAAATAGAACGACACCTGGCCATGACAGATTTGAACAATGACCAGGCTGTTGAGCGTCTGAGTATGATTATGAAAAAAATGGGCATATACGATGCACTGGAAGAAGCCGGTGTAAAAGAGGGAGATACAGTGCGGATTGGTAATTTTGAATTTGAATATGTATACTAGTTTTGTATAGGCAGGGTTTTTGCTAAGATACCCTGTCTTTATTTACATATCAGTTTTGACGCAGCCAAGGTGTTTACCGGGGAAACGATAGCCGGCAAATTCATAGAACGACGTTGTAAATACCTTGGCCCTTATAAGAGCGCAGGTTTTAATAAAAATTTTAGTGGGTGATTGTATGGCAGAATATATAGCAGAAAAAAATTGCCGCCATTTTGGAAATGTTACCAGGGTGGTAATAAAGGTTGGTTCCAGTTCACTTACTTATCCTACCGGTAAGCTGAACTTAAACCAGATGGAACTTCTGGTACGTCAAATGGCCGATTTGCATAACCAGGGTAAAGAAGTAATTTTGGTCAGTTCCGGGGCGGTAGGAGCAGGGATAGGGAAGTTGGGATTAGAAAAAAAACCACGGACCATCCCTGAAAAACAAGCGGTAGCAGCCGTGGGGCAGGGAATACTGATGCATATGTATGAAAAATTTTTCCTGGAATACGGGGTGACGGTGGCACAAGTACTGCTTACCCGCGGTGATTTTGCTGACCGAAGAAGATTTTTAAATGCCCGGAATGCCCTGGAGAGACTGCTGCAGATGAAAGTAATACCGGTAATAAATGAAAATGATACAGTGTCAGTAGATGAACTGAAAGTAGGGGATAATGATTCTCTTTCAGCTCTAGTAGCAGCCCTTGTGGATGCTCAACTGCTGGTAATATTATCTGACATAGAAGGATTGTATGACAGGGATCCACGTACCAACCCACAGGCCAAGCTGCTGCCGGAAGTCTATGATATTACCGGAGAACTGGAGGCAGCAGCCGGAGGTGCTGGCAGTGGAGTGGGCACAGGAGGGATGGTTACAAAACTGCAGGCTGCCAAAACAGCCGGGGAAACAGGTGTGCCTATGGTAATTGCCAAGTCCAATATAAAAAATGTTATCGGACGGGTGGTAGGGGGTGATGTAGTGGGAACGGTATTTTGGCCCCGGAATTTTAGGATGGAACATAAAAAACGCTGGATTGCCTTTGCCAGCACAGTGACAGGTAGAATAACTGTTGATAGCGGTGCCAAGGATGCACTGGTTAAATACGGTAAATCCCTGCTGCCCTCCGGGGTAATAGGTATAAGCGGAAATTTTGATGTTGGGAACACAGTAAGCATAGTAGATTCTGCCGGAACGGAAATTGGCCGGGGCCTGGTTAATTTTAGTTCGTTTGAATTGGAGAAAATTAAAGGCAGGCATACTGCAGATATTGAAAAAATTTTAGGCCACAGGGATTATGATGAGGTAATTCACCGCAACAACCTGGTTCTGCTGGGGGTAAATAATTAAATAAAAGGGAGGAATAGAATTGAATCAAGAACTACTATCTAAAGCAGCAAAGGCCAAGGAGGCATCGCGCAGCCTGGCTTATATATCTACGGATGTTAAGAATAAAGCACTTTTAAATATAGCTGATGAACTGAAAAAAAGAAGTGATTTTATCTTAGAAGCTAACTCCAGGGATATGGAAGCTGCCAGGGATAAGGGTATTACTGGTGCACTCCTGGACCGGCTGCGCTTGACTGAATGCAGAATTGCTGAAATGGCTAATGGTGTACGGGAAATAGTACAGCTTCCAGACCCGGTGGGAGAAATAATCTCCATGTGGAGACGTCCTAACGGTTTGGAAATTGGAAAAATGCGGGTGCCCCTAGGGGTGGTGGGTATCATTTACGAAGCCCGGCCTAATGTAACTGTTGATGCTGCTGCGCTGTGTTTAAAAGCAGGTAATGCTGTTTTGCTCCGGGGAGGAACAGAAGCCATAAATTCAAATATTGCCATTGCCAGCATAATTTCTGATGCGGTATCAAAATCAGGAATGCCGGAGGGAACAGTATCAATACTGGAAGATACTAACCGCTCAGTGGCTGCCGAGATGATGAAGTTAAATAATTACATTGATGTTCTTATTCCACGTGGAGGAGCTGGTTTAATAAAAACAGTGGTAGAAAACGCAACTGTGCCGGTGATAGAGACCGGTGTGGGAAATTGTCACGTGTATGTTGATGAACATGCGGACCTGGACAAAGCAAAAGCAGTGGTGGTTAATGCTAAGTGCCAAAGACCGGGAGTGTGTAATGCTGCTGAATCACTGCTGGTCCACAAGAATATTGCCGGTACATTTCTACCTGCAGCCTTGGATGCTTTACGCGCCCAGGGCGTAGAAGTACGGGGGTGTTCCGAAACTAAGAAGATCGTGCCTTGGATAAAGGAAGCCCGAGAGGAAGATTATGAACAGGAGTTTCTTGATTTAATTATAGCAGTACGAATTGTGGAAAATTTGGAGCAGGCGGTGGAACATATATACCGCTACGGCACCCGTCATTCGGAAAGTATAATTACCGAAAATTACACAACAGCCCGCCGTTTTTTACAGCAGGTGGATGCCGCAGCGGTATATGTAAATGCTTCAACCCGGTTTACTGACGGTCACCAATTTGGTTTTGGTGCAGAAATTGGTATTTCCACCCAGAAGCTGCATGCCCGTGGACCCATGGGGTTAAGAGAATTAACAACTATTAAATATGTTATCTATGGAGATGGACAGGTAAGAGAGTAAGTGTGAATTATACTAGGTCTGTTCCTTTAGTAAAGTTTTTATTACTTGTGTAAATTAATTTATATTGAACATGTTTTTCAAAAGAAGAAACAAGCCGCTCCTCGTTCTTATGGGTATAATAAAAACCTTTACTTATGGCTTGATCTTCAAAAGCAATTGCGTAGCCATAATCATTTTTCCAGTAGCGGCAGTTTAGATTTAATTTTAGCGATAAGTTTATGGCTACTGGAAGAGCCTTTTCAAAATTTTCCTGGTCCAAGATGAAAGTGGGGTACAAGTAGTTTTGCACTATAAATTACTCCTTTCGTTGTTGTTTTCTCTAACTTATTCAACAATACATTATTGTGACCTTCAAGCAATTGCTGGCAGCAGAAGTAGAATTAAGAATTATAATTTAATGGGGTATTGTAAATGGAGCAGATTACCTTTGATGGTAAATTAGTAGAAGGGTATTTTTTAAAAAGGATTAACCGGTTTGCAGCTGAAGTGGAAGTTAATAGGCAGGTTGTTCGTGTTCACGTTCCCAGTTCCGGCCGGATGCAGGAGCTGCTGCTGCCCGGTACTGTAGTATTAATGACACCATCTGCACCGGGCGGGCGTACAAAATATAAGCTGCTTTTAGTAAAGCACCAAGGGTTCTGGGTTTCAGTTGACTCCCTTCTGCCTAACCGGTTGGTACGTAAGGCATTAGAGAATGAAAGTTTTCCAGAAATTACTGGATACAGCAAAGTAAAACCAGAGAAAAAAATTGGTCAAAGCAGGTTTGATTTCTTTCTACAGGGAGATAACGTGACGGACTGTTTAATTGAAGTTAAATCAGTAACACTGGTGGAAGATGGGACAGCCATGTTCCCGGATGCTCCATCGGAAAGAGGAACCAGGCATATTTTTGAACTGATGGAGATGGTAAAGAAAGGCATGCGGGCGGTGGTATTGTTTATAGTCCAGCGGGCTGATGCATCCAGCTTTACGCCTAATTGGCAGCAGGACCGGGATTTTGCTGCGGCATTAGCACAGGCTGCAAGCAGTGGAGTAGAAGTTTATGCCTGGAAATGCAAAATAAGTCCCAATGGGGTTGGGCTGGATAAAAAAATCCTTGTAAAAATTTAAAGGATACTGCATTAAAGTGTAGAATATATACTAGCCATTTAAAATAAAAATGCAGGTGAAAACCAGGTATGCGGTTAGCTATAATGGGAGGAACGTTTGATCCAATACACTATGGACACCTTGTGGTAGCAGAACAAGCCAGGTATAAATTTCAGTGTGATAAAGTCCTTTTTATTCCCGCTAAAAGTCCACCCCACAAGGATGATGCGCTTATATCGCCTGTAGAGCATCGTTTAGCTATGACCCGCTTGGCGGTGGATTCTAATTCTTATTTTGAAGCATCCAGCTTGGAAATAGAACGGCCCGGCCCTTCATATACCATAGATACGGTAAAAGAAGTAAAAAGATTATATTATCCAAGCAAGTTATTTTTTATTACCGGTGCGGATGCGGTATTAGAGATAATCAGCTGGAAGAGTGTAGAAGAGCTTTTATCACTGTGTTATTTTGTTGCTGCTACCAGGCCGGGATATGATATTAGTAATCTCCAGCAAAAGCTAGGTGCTTTACCTGAGAAGTATTTAGAAAAAATAATACCCATTTATATACCCGCTCTAGCTATATCCAGCACTGATATTCGCAAAAGGGTAAAGGCTGGAGAACCAATAAAATACCTACTGCCCGAATCAGTGGAAAATTATATTAAAAACCACCGTCTTTATTCAGAAAAATAAAGTTTGCAAAATGCCTGTATTTCTTTTTTAGCATTTGCAAATAATAACCTATATATTTCATAGAAGAAAAGAGGTGAGCAGGGGTGGCACGCACCTTGTATGTTGGCAACCTGCCTTGGGCAACTAAGGCTGAAGATTTAAAGAAGGCCTTTTCTTCCTATGGTGAGGTAATATCCAGCAGGGTGATAACAGACCGGGAAACTGGCAGATCCAGGGGATTTGGGTTTGTGGAAGTAAATGATGAAGATGCCAGTAAAATGATTGCGGCTTTAAACGGAACTGAATTAGAAGGCAGGATAATTACAGTAAACGAAGCTAGACCAAAATAAAAAAACTTGTTTTAAAACCTCCTTCCAATGTGCTGGAGGTTTCATCTTTGTTAAGAAAACGATAGCCGGCAAATTTGTGTTCTTCAAATATATGTGCCGGTATGTTTTCGGAGTGTAAATACCTTGGCGGTATTGTTTGTTGTGCAGGATGTAGGTGAACTGCTGGTGCATTCAAGGGGGAGAGATTGGAGAAATGGTTAATACAGCAAGGTTGAAGAAACAGCTGCAGAATGATTTATCCCACGACAGGTTTATTCATACTTTGAACGTAGCGGAAACTGCATTAGAATTGGCACAAGTGTATAAAATTAATTCCGGGCAGGTTGAGCTGGCTGCACTGCTGCATGACTGTGCCCGTGATTATTCAGATGAACAGCTGCTGCAGATGGCACACCAGCTGGGAATAAAAGTAGACAAAATTCAAGAAAATATACCTGCCATGCTTCACGGTCCGGTAGGAGCGGAACTGGCAAGACAAAAATACGGTATAGAGGACGAAGAGGTACTTAGTGCCATTGCTGTTCATACTACCGGTAAAGAAGACATGAACGATGCGGCAAAAGTTTTAATGATAGCTGATGCCATAGAGCCAAACAGAAAGTATAACGGGGTAGCAGAGTTAAGAAAACAGGTAAAAAACTGCGGAGACGATTTAGATCAAGCTGTTATGCAGTGTCTTGAATTTAAAATTAAAATTGTGTTAAAATACAATTGTCTGCTGCATCCCTCATCTGTAATGGCCAGAAATGATTTGTTATTAAAAATTAAAAGTAAAAAATGAACAATTTAACATTTATGCAGTATAATTTAATAACCAGGTCTATGAGGAGGTATGAATTTGGCTTTAAACATCCAGCAGATGGTGGATGTAATTTATGGTGCTGCTGAAGAAAAGAAAGCGCGGGACATTGTTGTTCTTGATATTGGAGATGTTTCGGTTATCTGTGATTATTTTGTAATCTGCAGCGGCAGCACCAATACCCAGGTTAAAGCCATTGCTGAAAATGTTGAGAAGAAAATGGAAGAATGTGGACATCAGCCTAAACGGCGGGAAGGCATGAGGGAAGGAAATTGGATCCTGCTGGACTATGGGGACGTAGTGGTGCACATTTTCAGGGAAGAAGAAAGGCATTTCTACAACCTTGAACGGTTGTGGGGCGATGCAGAAGTAGTCCAAACTTCTGCTGGAAATTAAAAATTCTAAATTAGCTGTTGACATTTAAAATACTTTATCTTATAATAAAACGCGTCAAAACATGAGATACAAAGTCAATGAGAGGGAGTAGTAAATGGTGCAGCTCTTCAGAGAGCCGTCGGTTGGTGCGAGACGGTGAGCGTAACATTGAACTCGCCCTTGAGATGCATGGGGGATATGTACTCCATGACGGTTGGTGGCCGTTATATACACCAAGAGTGGGTAATTCGTGGGGCTGTAGCTCAGCTGGGAGAGCGCTTGAATGGCATTCAAGAGGCCAGGGGTTCGAGCCCCCTCAGCTCCACCATTTTTACTACCAACTAGGGTGGTACCGCGGGAAAAAACTCCCGTCCCTAACAGGGACGGGAGTTTTTTGCATTATCAGAAAGTATAACTTTTGATGCAGTCAAGGTATTTAACTCTTACTAATTATTTTAACTATTATTTGCAGAATATTCTGATTGTTTAGAGGAGGGATAAGTATGCAAAAACCTGACAAAATTACCGTAGGACATTTGCTTGAAAAAATGGCCAAGATGTATCCTGATAATGAAGCGCTGGTATATACAGACCGGGACCTGCGCTACACATATAAAGAATTTAACCAGCTGTGCCGCCGGGTGGCTAGGGGTCTAATGGCCATGGGAATTAAAAAGGGTGACCATATTGCTGTTTGGGCTACTAATATTCCACAATGGGTAATTTTACAGTTTGCTACTGGAAAAATGGGAGCAGTACTGGTCACTGTAAATACAAATTATAAAACCTTTGAACTGGAATACCTGCTTAAACAGTCAGACTGTACCAGTTTATTTATGATTAATGGTACAAGAAGTTCCAGTTACACTGATATGATTTACAGTCTTTGCCCGGAACTTAAAGAATGTCAGCCTGGTCAACTAAATAGTAAAAAACTGCCTTTGTTAAAGAATGTGGTGCTTTTAGGTAATAAAAAGCACCCCGGCATGTTAACCTGGGATGATATTTTGGGCATGGCAGAGACTGTATCCGAGGAAGAACTGGATGCCCGCATGGACTCCCTGGAATCAGATGAGGTAATTAATATGCAGTTTACTTCTGGAACCACAGGTTTCCCCAAAGGGGTTATGCTGACCCATACTAACTTGATATTTAATGCTCAAAGCATTGCCCAGTGTTTAAATTTTACCTACAGGGATAGGTTGTGCATACCTGTACCGTTTTTCCACTGTTTTGGTTGTGTGCTGGGAACATTAACTTGTGTAGTAAGTGGTGCCACAATGGTTCCGGTGGAAAGATTTGACCCTAAAGCAGTGCTGAAAACTATAGAAAAAGAAAGATGCACAGCAGTACATGGAGTACCCACCATGTTTATAATGGAACTGGAGGAAGTGGATAAGGAGAATTATGATCTTTCATCCCTGCGCACTGGAATAATGGCTGGTGCTCCCTGTCCAATAGAAGTTATGAAAGCAGTTATTCAAAAGATGAATATGAAGGAAATTACCATTACTTATGGTCAAACTGAAGCATCTCCCGGTATAACTATGACCAGAACAGATGACCCTATTGAACTGAGAGTTAATACGGTGGGCAGGGCACTGCCCAATGTAGAAGTCAAAATTGTTGACCCTGTTTCCGGGGAAGAGGTTCCAGCAGGGGTGCAGGGAGAAATCTGTGCCCGGGGTTACAATGTTATGAAAGGCTATTACAAGGACCCTGTCAGCACATCACAGGCCATAGACAAGGATGGCTGGCTGCATACCGGGGACCTGGGTATTGCGGATGAGAATGGCTACCTAAAAATTACCGGGAGGTTAAAAGATATGATTATCCGCGGGGGAGAAAACATTTACCCCCGGGAAATTGAAGAATTTTTATACACTCATCCCAAGGTAAAGGAAGTGCAGGTAGTAGGAGTTCCCAGCAGCAAGTACGGGGAGGAAGTGCTGGCTTTTATCAAGTTAAAAGAAGGGGTATCATGTACAAAAGAAGAAATTCAAGAATATTGTATTGATAAAATTGCTCGCTATAAGATTCCGCAGTATATATTATTTGTAGATAATTATCCTACTACCGCCAGCGGTAAAGTGCAAAAATTTAAACTTCGAGAACAGGCCATAGAAATGCTGGGATTAAAATAAGTATATATTCTAAATTTCATTTTGTTGAGTGATTTGACAAAATATGATAAAATAGGCGGGGTAAACGTTTGTTTACCCCACCCAATTTTTACGGGAGGCGTAAGAAGTGCAGGAACGTTATAACCCTAAAAATATTGAACAAAAGTGGCAGAAAAAATGGGAAGAAGAAAATGTTTACTATACGCCCGATTATTCAGAAAGGCCCAAGTACTACTGCCTGGAGATGTTCCCATATCCTTCAGGGAAACTGCATATGGGGCATGTCCGTAATTATTCTATTGGCGATGTAGTGGCCCGTTTTAAAACTATGCAGGGCTATCGTGTACTTCACCCCATGGGATGGGATGCTTTTGGCCTGCCGGCTGAAAATGCTGCCATTAAACACGGCGTTCATCCAGCAGGCTGGACATGGGATAATATCAGCAATATGAAGAAACAGCTCAAGCAGCTGGGACTGAGCTATGACTGGGAAAGGGAAGTGGCTACCTGCCACCCCGATTACTATCGTTGGACCCAGTGGATATTTCTTAAACTTTACGAACAGGGCAAATGCTATAAAAAAACAGCTTCAGTGAACTGGTGTCCATCCTGCGGTACAGTATTGGCCAATGAACAGGTAATAGATGGTGCTTGTGAGAGGTGTGATAGTAAGGTTGAACAGCGCCAACTGGAGCAGTGGTTTTTCCGCATTACTGATTATGCAGAGCGGCTGCTGGATGATTTAAAGCTTTTAGAGGGTTGGCCGGAAAAAGTTAAAGTAATGCAGGAGAATTGGATTGGCCGCAGTGAAGGTGCTGAAATTAAGTTTAAAGTAAGCGGCTTGGATGAAGAGATAGAAGTTTTTACTACCAGGCCGGATACAATATACGGTGTTACCTATATGGTGCTGGCTCCAGAACACCCGCTGGTGCAAACAATTATATCCGGTACAGAGTATGAAGAAGAAGTGGCTGCTTTTGTTAAAAAAGTTCGCAACATGACTGAGCTGGCACGCACTACGGCAGAAAAAGAAGGTGTATTTACCGGGGCTCACTGTATAAACCCTGTAAACGGTGAATTGATACCTATCCTGGTGGGGAACTATGTGCTGCTGGAATACGGTACTGGTGCTGTAATGGGTGTGCCAGCACATGACCAGCGGGACTTTGAGTTTGCCACCAAGTATAATCTGCCAATTAGACCTGTAATACAGCCAGAAGGTATAGACCTTGAGAAAGAGGGTTTAGAAAAGGCATATACCGGCGAAGGGGTGTTAATTAATTCCGGTGAATTTAATGGCCTCCCTAACAAAAAGGCCATGGGAGAAATAGTTAAAAAGCTGGAAAAAAATAACCTGGGGCGCAGGAAAGTTAACTACCGCCTGCGTGATTGGCTCATTTCCAGGCAGCGCTACTGGGGAACACCAATACCAATTGTCTACTGTAAAAAATGTGGAACAGTACCAGTGCCTGAAGATCAACTGCCGGTAATTCTTCCCACCGACGTTGAATTTGATCCCAGTGGAAAATCTCCCTTGGTGGATAATGATTCTTTTATTAATACTACATGTCCCAAGTGCGGTGGGGAAGCAAAGCGTGAGACAGATACAATGGATACATTTATAGATTCCAGCTGGTACTTTCTGCGTTATACCAGTCCAAAGGAAATAAATGGCCCATGGGACAAGCAAAAAGCTGAACGCTGGATGCCGGTGGATCAATATATTGGCGGTGTTGAGCATGCCATTTTACACCTGCTGTATTCGAGATTTTTTACTAAGTTTTTCCATGACCTTGGCCTGGTAAATGTTCGTGAACCATTTAAAAACCTTCTCACCCAGGGTATGGTATTAAAAGATGGGGCCAAGATGTCTAAATCCAAAGGCAATGTAGTAAGCCCGGAGGAAATTATACAAAAATACGGTGCCGATACAGCAAGGCTTTTTATCCTCTTTGCTGCTCCACCGGAACGTGATTTGGAGTGGAGCGACAGGGGAGTTGAAGGATGCAACAGATTCCTGAACAGGCTGTGGCGCTTGTATTATACACTGTATGATGAGATTAAAGATGCGCCTTCCTTGGAAAATCCGGGGAAACTGGTAGGGGTGCATGAAGAACTACGGCGCATCACTCACCAAACCATTAAAAAGGTGACAGAGGATATTGAATCCCGCTTTAATTTTAATACTGCCATTAGTGCCATTATGGAATTGGTAAATGCTGTTTATACTTACCGGGACAAAGTCCCCCAGGCTGAGCGAAACAAATCAGTACTGCGGGAGGCACTGGAGATAACAGTTCTGCTGCTGTCACCTTTCGCGCCGCATATAACTGAAGAATTATGGCAGGCTCTGGGGTACAGTGAAAGTGTTCACCGTCAATCATGGCCCCAGTATGATGAAAAGGCCATAATAGAAAAAGAAGTTACCATTGTAGTACAGGTAAACGGTAAGGTGCGGGATAGAATCCTGGTTCCTGCTGATATCAGCACTGATGAACTGAAAAAACATGCTTTGGAACAGCCCAAAATTCAAAAAGCTATCTCTGGTAAGCAGGTAGTAAAAACAATAGCAGTGCCCGGGAAATTGGTTAATATCGTAGTGAAATAATGGAAACAAATCAAAAGTTCTCCGCTTTATCTTATAAATATAGGTTAGCGGGGAACTTTTTTGTACTATTAGAAAGTCTAATTATAGTTAAGGTATTTACCGGGTTCTTCAATTATATGTGCTGGCGTGTTTCCGGGGTGTAAATACCTTACCGCTGAGAAGAATAAATGCTGGAGGTGCTTTTTTGGAAGACGTAATCTTTGGCTACCTTTTTATATTTTTTGCCCGGGTTGTAGATATGGCCCTGGATGTGATTAGGATTTTAATGCTTACCAGGGAGAAAAAATTTACAGCCTCAGTAATAGGTTTTATTGAAGTTGCTATATTTATCATAGCTTTAAATAAGGTTATGGCCGGGGGGATGGATGATCCCTTTAAAGTGATAGCCTATGCTGGCGGATTTGCTACCGGAAATTACGTGGGGGGTTGGATAGAGAGTATAATGGCAGTGGGCTATGTATCACTGCAGATATTCCCCCGCCGCGATAAAGCGGGGGATATTATTAACATGCTGCGTGACCAGGGATTTGGAGTAACCAGTGTAGTTGGAGCAGGACGAAGCGGCCCGCAGCAGATACTTTTTGTAATAGTGAAGCGCCGAGACTTAAACAGGGTAATTAAAATGCTCGATGAGGCAGCACCTAACACCTTTTTTAATATTTCTGATGCCCGCAGTATTAGGGGAGGCGTATTTCCCGGGGCCAGGAAGGGGAAATGAATAGATGCCAGTCCTGCCTGCAAATAATAATATGACCTTATTTGCAGGCAAGGCTGGTGATTTTTTTTGGCGGATATTATTTTCCGGACTATAATAGTGTATTTTTATGTTCTTTTTATTTTAAGACTTACCGGTAAAAGGGAAATAGGACAGCTTTCGCCTTTTGATTTTGTGGTAGCCATAATTATTGCTGAATTGGCTGCCATTCCCATGGAGGAAAAAGACATTCCGCTGTGGCATGGTTTAATTCCTATAACCGTGCTGGGAATTTTAGAAGTATTTTTATCCTGGCTGACATTGGTTAGCAGACCAATAAGATTGGTGATTTGTGGAGAACCCCAGGTAATTATAAAAAACGGAAAACTGCTGCGTGGTGAAATGAAAAAATCAAGATACAACCTGGATGATTTGATGGCCCAGTTGAGAGAAAAAGGTGTAGTGGATATACAAGATGTAGAATTTGCTATACTAGAAAACTCCGGGAGGCTAAGTGTTATACCAAAGTTCCAAAAACGGCCGTTAACCCCCGGGGATTTGAGAATACCTACTGGTTATGAGGGGCTTCCGCTGGTACTAGTTATGGACGGAGAGATAATAAATGGCTCTCTTAAAGAAGCAAATGTAACTAGAGATTGGATAATAAAAAAGCTCAAAGAAAAAAATCTATCGCTTGAGCAGGTTTTAATAGCCTACTTAACAGCTGATGGTAAATTATTTATTAATGAGCGTGATACATAGTTTAAGAAGCAAAAAATGTAGAGAATATTTAAACAAAAAGAGGGAAAACGTCACTTTGTCAAGAATTTACAGGTATTAATTATTTTTGGCAGGTGCTGTCAATGTTTGATTTGGGGCGCAGGGAACAGCTGGTGATAATTATTTTACTGTCAGCGGTTTTATTTGGTTCTGGTTACCGTTTAGCACAGCATAAGTATGCAGCCAATTTCCAGCAGCCGGTACTGGTGGCTGAAAAAGAAGAAAAAGATGTTTCTGCTGAACGAGAAGTGGTGGTGCATGTTAGCGGGGCAGTGGAAAAACCGGGGGTATATAGGTTGAAACAAAACAGCCGGGTAATTGATGCTGTGCAAATGGCTGGAGGGGAAAAAGATGCAGATTTAAACAAGTTAAACCTGGCAGCACCGCTGGTTGATGGGCAGAAAATTTATGTGCCGCCGTTAATAAAAAATAAAGAGGGGCAAGCAGTTTACATGCAGGGCGATAACTCCCTTTTAACCGGAAATGGTGGGCATTTACAGGGGGATGGCGGCAGGAAAATAAATATCAATGCTGCCGGGGAGGCTGAGCTTTCTTCGCTGCCGGGTATAGGTCCGGCACTTTCAAAACGGATAATTGAATACCGCAGCAGTAATGGTATGTTTAAATCGATAGAAGAAATAAAAAAAGTGCCGGGTATAGGGGATAAGAAATATGAGAGCATAAAAAATTTGATATCTGTCTATTAGCTAAGTGATTGCTGAAAATAATTACGTGACATTGAAATCATTGTAATTATTTTTATAGGTACCAGCATTCACTAAAAAATTAAGATAAGGTGAGTTTATGAATAGGCCGCTAATGCAATTCTGCCTGGTCTTTATAATGGGTGTTATTACCGGGCATATCTATCCTACATCGCTGGGGTGGGTGCTGGTAATTTCATTAGTTCTGCTTATAACTGCTGTTATTTGCTACCTGAAGTGTACTGGGAATACCAGCCGGGTTCTAGCAGCACTTTGTTTCTGCCTGGGAATTGCTAACTCTTCGGCAGCAGATTTAAAAAGTGATAATCAGCTGGTGAGTTATCTAGATAAACCAGTTTCTATTGTGGGGGCGGTAGTTAAAGAGCCGGATGCTCGACCTGATAAAGTCTTTTATCTGCTTAAGATTGACAAGCTGCTGGTTGAGGGACGGGTGCTGCCAGTTCAGGGCCTTGTACAGGTTTGTGTTTATGAAACTGATAATGTTTTTACATACGGTGACTTGTTATATGTCAATGGCAAATTGAAATCAGCTGCTTCTCCCGGTAATCCCGGGCAGTTTGATTACCGGCAGTACCTGCAGCGCAGGGGCATATATGTTGTTATGCCGGTGTGGGATAGTGAAAAAATAAAAAAAGTAGGAACTTTATCCTGCGGTGGAATTAAAAAAGCAGCATTAACGTGTAAGAATAAGCTGACAGGGTTACTGGAGAAAACTCTTTTACCAGAACAGTCAGCGCTGGTACAGGGGATGCTGTTTGGCAGCAGGGGTATGATTTCTGAAGAAGTAAGCAATGACTTTCAGACAGCGAGCATGGTGCATATTTTGTGTGTATCCGGTTTTCATGTCGCACTAGTGCTGGCTTTTTTTATGATGCTATTTTACCTGCTGCGTCTACCTCCAGCTTGGGAAGCACCTGCAGGGACAATGGTACTTTTTTTGTATGCATTAATGACAGGTATGGGACCAGCAGTTACCAGGGCTGTTATTATGGGAGTTTTAGCGCTCTGGGCCAGGCAGCTGGGCAGGGAAAAAGACTGGCCCACGGCCATGGCGCTGGCGGCGGTGATAATATTATGGTTTTACCCATGGGCTTTATTTGAACCGGGATTTCAGCTTTCTTTTGCCGTTGCATGGGGGCTTTTATATCTTACTCCTACTGTTCAGCAATTCTTAAGTTTCCTCTCTTCTAAAATAACACTGGTGATAGCGGTACCGCTGGTAGCGGAATTAACAGCAGCCCCATTGATAGCATATCATTACAATATGATTTCACTGGTGGGAATAGCAGCCAATATTATATCGGTACCGCTGGTATCATTAATTATGCTATTAAGTGGAATTTCTATTTTAATAGGATTAATTTTTATTCCTGCCGCTTACATTCTTAATGCTTCCACTGGAGTGGTGCTGGACTTACTGTTTTGGATTGTAAAAACTATATCTTCGGTACGTCATGCGGCAGTATTTTTGCCGTCACCGCCGTTTTGGATGATTGCAGTATATTATTTTTTTCTAGCTTGTATTCCCTACCTATTCAGCAGGGGTAAAGTTTCAACCGGACGTAAGAAGTATATATGTGCTTCGGCAGCTGTGCTTATCATTGTTTTACTGGGCAGCTGGTTTTTAAACCAAGGAAGAAATGTTTTAGCTGTACATTTTATCGATGTGGGGCAGGGAGATGCTGCCCTAGTGCAGATGCCGGCCGGTAAAAATTTGCTCATTGATACCGGGGGCTGGAAGGATGAGTTTAAAACTAAAACTGGTGCTGGCAATAAGGTGGTACTTCCTTATCTTAAAAGGTTGGGTATAAACAGCTTGGATGTATTAATCCTTAGTCATCCCCATGAAGACCATGCCGGAGGTGCTGCAGGCATTATAAAGCGCCTGCCGGTAAAACTTGTGGTGGTAGCCCCGTTGGGAAAAGGAGATAGAATTAGCGGTATCCAAGAATTACCCGCCACAGAGTATAAAAGGTTATTATCAAACCTAGATAAAAGGGGAATTATGGTCAAAGAAGCACGGGCAGGAGATAGATTAAGACTGGGGGACAAGGTGGCAGTAAAAATACTGTCACCTTCTGGCCCCAGCAATAATCTTAATGACAGTTCATTAGTGGTTAAGATAACTTATGGCCAGTGCATATTTTTATTTACCGGCGACATAGAAAAAGACCAGCAGTACATATTAGTTAAAACAGGTACTGATCTGCACGCTGATGTATTAAAAGTTCCCCATCACGGCAGCAGTTCTTTTGAACCGGAATTTTTTAAAGCGGTCAACCCGCAAGCAGCAGTAATATCAGTGGGGCAAAACAACAGGTTTGGTCATCCTGCTCCAGAAACAATTAAAGCGCTTAAACAATTAGGCAGCCGGATATACCGTACAGATACCCATGGGGCGGTAATTGTTAAAACAGATGGAAAACAATTATGGATACAAACGGGTAGAAAAAGTTTACAGTAATTTCTTAAATTTCTTAGAAGGGTTTTTGCTTGCCATATCATTTGATATACTTACTAGGTAGAATTTTCACAGTTAGCGGGGTGGCTTCTTTGCAGAGAGCTTTAATAATATATAATCCCACCAGCGGCAATCACAGCTTTCCACAGCAGCTGGATCAAGTTACAGAGGCGTGTCATTCTTTTGGTTATTTACCTACATTTTACCGCATTGGACCGGAGCTGGAATATGATCAGGTTTTTAAAACTATTGACCAGTACCAGGTTTTATTTATATCCGGGGGAGATGGGTCATTAAGCCGCGCAGTCAACCGGCTTTTACATGCCAAGGCTGACCTGCCGGTGGGAATCATTCCATCTGGTACAGCTAATGATTTTGCCACTGCACTGGGTTTAGAACGGCAGCCTGGTACTGCTGTTAGAAGACTTTTAGCTGGAGATGTGATAAATGTTGATGTAGGCCAAATAAATGAACAGTATTTTGTTAATGTGGCCAGTGCAGGGGTTTTAACAACCATATCTCAAGAAGTCAACAATGCAATTAAAAGCCGCCTAGGTGTAACGGGTTATTACCTAAAGGGTTTAGAACATGTTTGGCAGGCTTCTCCCATTGCAGTAAATATACAAGGTGAAGGCTTTGAAATAGAAGAAGAAGTAATGCTTTTTTTGGTACTTAACTCTACCACTGCCGGCAGCATTAGAAATGTAGCTCCCAATGCTTCAATTACTGATGGAAAATTGGATGTGGTAATACTTAAGAAATGTTCACCAGCCCAGCTGGTTCCCCTGCTTTTACGGGCTTATGAGGGACGGGGAGCACATCTTAATCACCCGCTGGTTGAATATCATCAGACAAAGTGGGTTAAAGTTACATCAAATGACAGTATTAAGACTGACATAGATGGTGAACCTGGTCCAGGTCTGCCTCTTAATATTGAGGTTATGCCAGGACGGTTAAAATTAATGGTACCAGCAGTAAAATAAGAGCTAATACTTTAACAGAAGAATGGAGGAGATAGATATGGCTGTTGTTGAAGTGCAGATTATACCCATTGGTACAGGAACTCCCAGTTTAAGTGATTATGTTGCTGACTGTGTAAAGGTGCTGAAAAAGCAGGATAATTTAAAATACCAGCTTACACCTATGGGAACAGTAATTGAAGGAGAGTTGGATGAAATATTAAGTGTAGTTAGAGAAATGCATGAAGTGCCTTTTGACAATGGATCCATGAGGGTTGTGACCACTATACGTATTGATGACCGCAGGGATAAAAAACTAACTATGAACGGTAAGGTGGAAGCGGTAAATAATAAGGTGGACAAAGGGTAAAAGGTACTATGCTGTACTATGAAAGACTGGTAAACAGCTTAAAAAGGGGTGTAATATCCGCCGTTTACCTGTTTTATGGGGAAGAATATTATCTCAGGGAACAGGCGATAGAAAAATTTAAAGAGTACCTGCTGCCTCAAAGTGCAGACTTTAATTTTGATGTTCTAAATGGCGAAGATATTACTCCTGGCCAGGTAGTGAGTTTGGCCAATACCCCCCCTTTTATGGCTGAGAAAAGGCTGGTAATTGTAAAAAATCCTTCCTGGTTTGCTTCCAGTGGAAGGCGGAACGAGAATGAAGATGCCGATGGCAGTTTTAAGCAGCTTATAGATTATCTCCAATCTCCATTGGCTACTACCTGCCTTATTTTCAATACTGAAACTGTAGACCGAAGGAAAAAAATATTTAAAGCAGTGGAAAAAGTTGGACAGGTCATTAATTTTGTACAGCTCAAACCTGCAGAAATGGCAAAATGGCTGGACGAGCAGGCCCGTTCCAGTGGAAAAAAGCTGGACAGGCTGGCAAAAGAACAGCTGCTCACCTCAACTACCAGTGGTTTAACCGGTTTGGTGCCGGAATGGAATAAACTTGTAACGTACACAGGTGATAGAGAAGAAATTACCGTTGATGATGTAAATGAGATTGTCCACCGGTCTGTAGAATATAAAATATTTGATGTGCTTGATGCCATTGGAGCTAGGCAGTACGATACTGCGCTGGCGGCCATTAGAGAACTCCTGGCCAATAAGGAACCACCGCAGGTTATCATGACCATGGTGGCCAGGCAGTTTCGTTTAATGCTGCAGGTTAAAGAGCTGGTTGCAGCCGGTCTGGTAGCTGTGGACATTGCCAGAAAGATAAATGAAAAACCTTACCCGGTTAAAAAGGCCCTTAAGATGGAAAAAAATTTTAACCATAAGCAGTTGATAAATGCTCTTATTCAACTGGCTCAGCTGGATGTCGATATAAAAACCGGGCGCAGGGAATTTTACCCAGGTTTGGAAGGGCTGCTGTTGGAAATGGCCAAATAGATTATGAAACTTTATGGCGCCTAACTGCGTCATAACATAGAATTATTTGGGGGAGAACCCATGAAAAAAAATTTAATCATATTGTTGGTTCTAGTTGTGCTGGTGTATACGGGATGCCAACAGGCAGAGAAGCCGGAAGAGACAGGAAAACCAGGAGAACAGGTCCTGGAAGACTTTACAACAAAAGAAGGTGGAGATACTGACGATAAGAATAACAAATTTAACTTTGAAGTTAAAGAATTAAATGATGTTCCTTTTTACTTTACTCCTACTGGCTGGTTAAATAGTGTAGAAATCATTGGACAAGCCAGTGAGCGCCTAATAGCCTGGAACGTGGATAATAAGCACCAAAAAATACTGGCAGAAAGTATTTGGACGGGAATTGCCTCTTCTGACGGAAAGTGTGCTGCTTACGCCAATGAAGAAGGTCTAAAGATAGTTAGTTTGGTTAGCGGAGCTGAGATATCGCCTGTTTCCTTGGAAGCTAAAGAAAAAACAATACCTGTTGCTTTACCTATGCTTTACGCCTGGTCACCCGACGGTAAAAAGCTTATTTATGCTTATGATTTTGAATGGACCAGTGAGTTTTATATTTATGATGGAAAAAAGGCAGTCAGCACACCATACGTTTTTAAGAACTTTGAAAACTTCTTAAGTTACCCGGTGGGCTGGATTGACAATGAACACATTTTATTTGTGGTTAGCTCCAGCACATCAAAAACAGGTGAACAGCAGTACACTGAGGCTGGATACCGGAGTAATTTATTAGTGGGAGACCTGTCAGGAAATTTAAAGCCCTTAACTGATACTGATGACTTTAATTATATCTGGTCTCCTGACATAGCAAGCGGTAAAACAGCTTATATATTATATAAACTAAAAAATAATGCCAAAGAACTGCACGTACTTGATTTAGAAAGTGGCTCAAATAAAACCCTGTTGAATGAAGAAAATTTAGTTTCGGCAGCTATTACTGCCGGGGGAGATTATGTTCTTTATCATACGAGGACAAATGATAAAGGATGTATTTATGCCATGAATATACAAACTAAAGAGAAAAAGATTGTCAGTAAAATTAACTATGCTTACAGCGATGTAATTTTTACCTGTCATGATAAAGAAGATAAGGTTCTGATTACAATTAAAGATAGTAATGACAGCAGGTATGACATAAAGTTAGTTACCTTTTAAAAAAGGTGCCGGTACTTTGAAGTACCGGCACCTTTTTTGACATAAATACCTTGGCGCTGATAAGACCGAAGTTTTTTTAGAAAATTAAAAACACCCTGGGGGTGTTTTTGAGAAAAGCAATAAATATAAAATTATTAAGAATGAAAAAACTGCAGTACAACGGCTCTAGCTGGCATTGCGGTTAAATAACTTGGTTAAACGGGACTTTTTGCGGGCTGCATTGTTTTTATGTATAACACCCTTGGTCACGGCCTTGTCCAGCTCTCTTAAAGCTTTTTGCAGAGCAGCTTTAGCGTTTTCAGCATCTGCTGTAGCCAGAGCCTCTTTGAACCGGCGAATAGATGTACGTACCCTGGTTTTAATCATTTTGTTTCGCAGTGTGCGCTTTTGAATTTGGCGTACACGCTTAGCAGCAGATTTAATGTTAGGCAACTTCTTCACCTCCCCAACGTGCACAATTTTACCACGCCCTTCAGAAAAATGCAAGAACCTAAGGTATATCATTACCACAAATGGTTAAGTATAATGATAAGATTTCGGCAAGGGGGTGAAATAATGATTGGATTAATTGTTAGATTTATTGTATCAGCTTTGGTTTTAATGGCTGTGAGTTTTATTTCCCCTGGTTTTGTAGTGCGGGGAGGATTCACCGGTGCACTTATAGCGGCTGTGGTTATTGCGGTACTAGGATATATAGCAGAAAGCCTGTTAGGTGAAAATGTATCTCCACAGCGCCGTGGTGTAGTGGGATTTGTTACTGCTGCAGTGGTAATTTACTTAGCGCAATTTATTATTCCTAATCTTTTAAGTGTAAGCCTTCTAGGTGCTTTAATATCAGCTTTTATAATTGGACTTATAGATGCTGTGGTGCCAACAATGGTTCGATAAAGTTTACACCCCGTTATTAGGCCTTAAAAAGTAATACTACTTTTTAAGGCTTTTTATTTTTTATAGCGCCGGGTATATTTGAATTTTTTTAATTCATAGGGCCGGCTCCCCAGGCATATTTATAGCAGTAGAGAAACTGGGGGGGATAACATTGAATTACACCCGGGCAGCACGATATTACCGCCGGCAGCTGATAGTTAAAAAAGTACGGCGGTATTTATATTTTATATTAATATTAACATTTTTACTTGCTTTATGGTGTAATTCCTACCGCCTGGAGGCAAAGGAGATTATGTCAGCAGCAGCAGGTAAATGCTTTAATACGTTTTTAAGTTGGACTGGTTACTCTTCCCAGGGTATTATAGATTATTCTGTACCGGTTATTGCCTGTAATAATAAAGAGGTTCAATTGACACCCAGGCTGGTTATTGCGGCTTTTAATACAGTAAGTAAAGTAAATTTGAATAAGCCGGAAACCATATTGCAGTCACAAATACCTTGTTTTTCCATGGTAGAGCTGCCAACCACTGCTGGTGCCGTTGAACCCGTAGATAGAAAGAATTATTTGCAGCACCAAGATACTGCGGCCCAAAAAGATAAAACTGCCGGAACGGCGTTAACCGGCCCGCCGCTGGTAGCTATATACAATACCCATACCGGGGAGACGTATCAACTAACTGATGGGGTAGAAAGGCTGGATAAAAAGAGAGGTGGGGTAGTTAGAGCTGCTGAGGCGCTGGAAGAACGACTGCAGCAGGAATATGGTATAAATGTAGTAAGGTCTAATAAGATACATGATGCCCAGTATAACATGTCCTATATTGAATCAGAAAAAACGGTAAAAAAACTTGTCAACCAGTATAAAGAATTAAAATTATTATTGGATATACACCGGGATGCGGGGCGTGCTAGAGAAGACAGCTTTGTAACTATAAACGGGGATAAAGTGGCACCTATTATGATAATTGTAGGATCTGATGCTAGGAGGCCTTTTCCTAAATGGCAGCAGAACCTGGCCATGGCCAAAAAACTAGCAGACAAAATGGATGAACTCTATCCTGGGCTTTCTCTAGGGGTTAGAGTAAAAGAGGGAAGGTATAATCAGCAGTATCATAATGGTGCCCTGCTTTTGGAAATAGGTTCTGTTCAAAATACAACCGAAGAAGCAGTAAAAGCTGCGGAACTTTTGGCAGATGTGGTGGCTGAATTATTAAAAGAGTACAAGTAAAGTTATTAAAGTTAAGTAAAAAGCACATCCTTTTTCATAAGGAGGTGCTTTTTTTGTTAAGACGAATTCCAATAAAGTTGTGTATTCTTGCTGCCCTGGTTGCAGTTTTTTTCGGGGTGCAAGTGTCATTATATAACTTTAACCAAGATACAGGTTTAACACCGCCAGTGAAAATATTTCGCTTTCAAAAGGTTGATGATATAAGCTATGAAATAAGCTTTCTCAGCCATAACTGGCAGGTAAATAAAAAACAGATATATAAAATTACTAAGATGCTGGAAGAATGCGGCTCTAAAGCTGAAACTGGCTGGCAGAAAGTAAATCAAAAATGCAGGGCAATAGCTGATAAGGGAAGAAAGTTTTCTGAAGAAGCTGTACATAAATGGAAGCAGGTAATAAATGATGAAAGTTTAAAAACAGTAAAATGCTGGGCTGATGAGATTTTTAGTGAACTCGATAAATAGTCCCTGCATGAAAACCATGGAGCAGCCTGTTGGAAAAAGCCTTACAAACATTTATGAGGAGTTGAAGGGTAGGTTAATGTGGTGCTATAATAACTTAGCATGCCTGTATATTTATTTAATTGTTTGTTAAATGAAGGAGGAGTCTTGATGTCAATTAGTCAAGACCGTATTAGAAACTTTTGTATTATAGCCCATATTGATCACGGAAAATCTACCCTGGCCGATCGCCTGCTGGAGTTAACAGGTACCCTTACAGAAAGGGAAATGCAGGAACAAGTTTTAGATACTATGGAATTGGAAAAAGAACGAGGCATTACCATAAAAATGCAGGCAGTACGCCTGATATATAAAGATAAAGAAGGCCAGGAGTACATGTTGAATATAATAGATACCCCTGGTCACGTTGATTTTGCCTACGAGGTATCGCGCAGTCTGGCGGCTTGTGAAGGTGCCCTGCTTGTGGTAGATGCTTCCCAGGGGATTGAGGCCCAGACATTGGCCAATGTGTACATGGCACTGGAGCATGACCTTGAAATTATCCCTGTAATAAATAAAATCGATTTACCAAGTGCAGAACCAGACCGGGTTAAGCAGGAAATAGAAGATGTTATTGGCCTGGATACTTCTGATGCAGTACTGGCTTCTGCAAAGACCGGCCAGGGTGTAGAGGAAATTTTGGAACAGATAGTCAAAAAGATACCACCTCCTGGCGGGAATACTAATGATTCCTTAAGGGCTTTAATATTTGATTCTCATTATGACTCTTACAAGGGTGTTATACCTTATTTACGAGTCATTGACGGTACCATCAAAAAAGGAATGAAAATTCGCATGATGGCTACAGGTGCCGAGTTTGAAGTTACCGAGGTGGGGGTTTTCTGCCCGGCGCCTGTCATTACAGATGAGTTGAAAGCCGGGGAAGTAGGATTTATTGCTGCCAGCATAAAAAACATAAAAGACTGCCGGGTTGGTGATACCGTAACTGATGCAGACAGGCCTGCAGATAAGCCGCTGCCGGGCTATAAAAAAGTCACTCCAATGGTATTTTGTGGTTTATACCCTGTAGATAACGCAGACTACGACGATTTGCGGGATGCATTAGACAAACTAAGTCTTAATGATGCCTCACTAGTTTATGAACCTGAAACATCAGATGCTCTGGGGTTTGGTTTTAGATGCGGCTTTCTCGGGCTGCTGCACATGGAAATAATCCAGGAGCGGTTAGAAAGAGAATATAATTTAAACATTATTACCACTGCTCCCAGCGTTGTTTATCATGCATATACTACTGATGGAGAGATGGTAAAGGTAGAAAACCCCTCAAAAATGCCTGAACCCAGTAAGATTGATCATATAGAAGAGCCTTTTGTACAGGCAACTATTATGGTGCCTAAGGATTATGTCGGATCGGTAATGGAACTGTGCCAGGAACGGCGGGGCACATTTAAGAATATGGAATACATGAGTATAACTAGGGTAATGCTTACTTATGATCTGCCGCTGTCGGAAATAGTATTTGACTTTTTTGACCAGCTGAAGTCCAGCACCAGGGGATATGCTTCGCTGGATTATGAGATGAAGGGTTACCAGCCCTCTGACCTCGTGAAGATGGACATACTGGTTAATGGTGAGCCCATGGATGCACTTTCTTGTATAACTCACCGTGATAAAGCTTACTACCGGGGACGAGCACTGGTGAAAAAAATGCGCCAGCTGATACCCAGGCATCATTTTGAAATACCTATCCAAGCTGCTATAGGAAATAAAATTATAGCCAGGGAAACAGTAAAAGCACTGCGCAAGGATGTGCTGGCCAAGTGTTATGGTGGGGACGTTACAAGAAAGCGCAAACTTCTGGAGAAACAAAAAGAAGGTAAAAAGCGTATGAAGCAGGTTGGTAACGTGGAAGTACCCCAGGAAGCTTTTATGGCGGTATTAAGTGTAGATAACGATGAGTAATAAATGTGCACATTTGTGAGTGCACATTTATTTTTATCAGCGTAAACTAGCCCGTTTGAAAAAATATCTACCAGGAAAAAATATGCGTGACAGCCTTTTCCTGGTGAATAGGAGAAAGATTTATGCAGATTGGTTTGTATATTCACGTGCCTTTTTGCTTAAACAAGTGCCGTTACTGCGATTTCGTTTCTTACAATTATAACCCCGATGATGCCAGGGTTTATCTTGAGGCGCTGGAACGGGAAATGATGTACTATTCTGCTTACCTGGCAAATTTAGGGTTTAAAGTAAATACCGTTTTTATAGGTGGAGGAACCCCCACTGTCTTAGAAACGGGCCTGCTGGCAAAACTTTTAATAAGTGCCCGCAGCTATTTCTGCTGGTCGGAAGAAACAGAAGTTACAATGGAAGCCAACCCGGGCACCATAAACAAGCATAAACTCCGTACAATACGAGAATTGGGGGTAAACCGTTTAAGTATAGGGATTCAGGCCTGTCAGGAAAAGCTTTTGCAGACATTGGGACGAGTTCATGATTACCAGCTGGCCTTAGAGGGAATATATGCTGCCAGGGAGGCTGGTTTTAAAAATTTAAATGTGGATCTTATTTTTGGTATTCCCGGCCAGAGCCTTAACCAATGGAGAGAATCGCTTTATAAAATCGAAAATCTCCAGCCCGAACACCTGGCCTGTTATAGTCTGCAGTTAGAAGAAGGTACACCGCTTTGGGTGGCTGTAGAAAGTGGAGAGCTGGATCCTGTAAGTGAGGAAATGGAACTGGAGATGTATAATGAAGTAATAAATTTCTTAACTGCCAGGGGATACCAGCACTATGAAATTTCTAATTTTGCTAAACCGGGTTTCCGGTGCCGGCATAATCTAGGTTATTGGCATAATTATTATTACCTTGGTTTAGGGCCCGCTGCCCACTCTCACATGAATATGGAGAGATGGTACAATATAAAAGATATTAAAAAATATGCTGTACAGACAATGAAAGGCAGCCTTCCTGTGGCTGAAAGGCATACGTTAACTAAAAGAGATGTCATGGTAGAAACCATATTAATGGGTCTAAGGCTGACCAGCGGTTTAGATCTTGCCGGCTTTTACAAACGTTTTGGACAGAAGGTTACCGATGTATGGCCCAGGGAAATAAATAAATTAATAAACAGGGGGCTGTTGGAATTAACAAGCACAAACTTAAAATTAACGGAAAAAGGTTTAAGACTGGGAAACCAGGCTTTTGTGGAATTTGTTTAGTATATGCACCAAAATTATTCCATAAATTAACAACAATTCTTGACAAAAAAATGTTTAAATGATATTTTTAATTGTAGTTTAGCACTCAATGCCTTAGAGTGCTAACAGGAGGTGGTTGCTGGTGAATATGAATGAGCGTAAAAAAAAGATACTGGCTGCCATTATCCAGGATTACATTCAGACCGCTGAGCCGGTGGGTTCCAGAACCATATCCCGCAAATATAATTTAGGAGTTAGTCCAGCTACCATCAGGAATGAAATGGCTGATTTAGAGGATTTGGGACTTATCGAACAGCCGCATACATCAGCTGGTAGAATACCTTCTGATTTAGGATACCGTTATTATGTTGATTATTTGATGGAACCGGAACAGCTTACTCCAAGCCAGGAAGAACTAATCTTAAGGAGTTATGAAAATAAATCCCAGGAAATAGGTAAGATACTGGTAAAAACTGGCCAGCTTATGTCTCAGCTTACTAATTACACCTCTATTGTAATGGCTCCCAGAAGGGGAAAGCCCAGCAAGATTAAGCATATCCAGTTAATATCCATGGCACCGACTCAGGCCATGCTTATAGTGGTACTGGATAATGGCTCCGTTCACCATCAAGTAATAGATGTAGGGGAAAGTATATCTCAAGCTGACTTGGAACAGGTTTCTAAGGTATTAAACGCCAAGCTGGCAGGTTTGGATATGCAGAAAATTAGATTGACTATATTAAATGAAATATACTTTGAACTGGCCAGGTACAAAATATTTATGGACGCCGCCCTTGGTCTGCTTGAAGACAGCCAGGGAAGTGGTAACGAAGATAAAATTTACTTGGGCGGAGTATATAACATGCTTAATCAGCCTGAGTTTCATAATATTGAAAAGGTAAAAACCCTTCTGTCACTGTTAGAACAGGAAGATGTTCTGCAGCAAATATTAATAAATTTCCAGGGTGAGGGCTTAACAGTAAAAATAGGAGTGGAAAATAACTGCGAGGAGATTAAAGACTGTACAATGATTACGGCTACTTATAAACTGGATGATGAAGTTTTAGGATCTATTGGTGTGTTAGGTCCTACCCGCATGGAGTATGCCAAGGTAATTGCAATAGTGGATCATATGGCTAAAGTTTTAAACCAGGTAATGAATAGGCTAACGAGAATCCCCAGGTAAAGGGAGGAAAGTGATTTGAGTTTAAAGCAGCAGGCAAGTAAGGGATCAGAAATAGATGAGCGATTATCTGCTCTAGTAACTAACGCTAATGCTGTACGGGCAATTGCTTCTGCGGTGGAAAGCACCTTAGGCCCCAAGGGGCTGGACACCATGCTTGTAGATCGTTTTGGAGAAGTTGTCATTACCAATGATGGTGTAACCATTTTAAGTATGATGGAAGCCAACCACCCGGCTGCTAAAATGGTCATAAACATTGCTAAGTCCCAGCAGGAAGAGATAGGTGACGGAACGACCACTGCTACAGTGATGGCCGGTGCTCTTGTTGGTGCTGGGGTTGAGCATGTGTCTAAAGGTGTTCCAGTGGTCCGGGTTATAGAAGGCCTAAAAATGGCGGTCAAACGTGCCCAGCAGTTGATAGAAGAACAATCTATACCTGTAAATGATATAAAAGACCCCCGCCTACGCCAGGTAGCACTGGTGGCCGGGCGGGAACACGAGGATATTGCCGACTTAGTGGTTGAAGCAGCTGTTTTAATAGGCGAAGAAAAGCTTAAAGACAAGACTTTTAAGCTGGCAGATACCGTGTTGGCTGAAGAAGGGGCAGAAAACCATGTGTTCATGGGCGTAATAATAGATAAAGAACGCATGAATAAACAGATGCCAAAGGAACTGGAGAATTCACCTGTACTTGTTATTGACGATGCCCTGGAACCAGAAGAAATTGAAGAAGAGGCCCTGGGCACTGAGAGCGGTTTTGCTCGTTACCTGGAACTGCAGGAAGAGTTTTGCAGCAACATTCAAAAAATAATAGATATGGGAATAAAGTTAGTCCTGGTGGATCGTGGTGTTGATGATACAGCTGAAGAGATGCTTACAGATGCAGGAGTTATGGTGCTGCAGCGGGTTGCCAATAAGGAACTTCGAAAAGCGGCTGAGCACTGTGGGGCTAAACCTATTAAACGGACTGGATTAAAGAAATCTCCACCTGACCTTTCCAAGTACCTTGGTAAGGCAGAAAAAGTAATAAGTGAAGAAAAATTAGAACAGGTGTGGATTATGGGGGGCAGTGGTAAACCTATGGCCACTGTACTGGTTGGTGCCGCCACTTCCGAAGTGGTGGGTGAGCGCAGCCGTATTGCCAAGGATGCTGCGGCTGCAGTACAGGCAGCTGTTCGAGGAGGAATTGTACCCGGTGGAGGGGCACTGGAACTTTATGTGGCCCGGGAAGTGGAAAAGATGCGTGAGGGCATAAAAGGTATGACAGCTTTCGGGATAGACTGTGTAGTTGAATCCTTAAAGCGGCCTGTATCTCAGATTATCAGTAATGCTGGTTTTAACCCGCTGGAAAAAATAGCGGATATAAATGCAGCCCAGGTAGAACAAAATAAAGTTTCACTGGCTTTAAACTGCGATACCGGGGAAATAGCAGATATGTATGAATTGGGAGTTGTAGATCCCGCCCTGGTAAAAATACATGCTTTAAAAGCAGCAGGTGAAATTGCGGAAGCAATTTTGCGGATAGATACCATTATAAAAATGCGCGATGAAGACGAGAAAAAACGGGAAAGTAGAAAGTTTGAAGAATGATTAAAGTAGTTAGTGAGGTGTTTATTTTTGAGTGAAGACTTAAAAAACAATAATGAGAAAAATCCAACAGACTATGGAGAAGATTCAGCAGGGGCACAGGCAGCAGAAAAGACAGATAAGAAAGAGGGAACTGGAACAGAGCAGGTAGAAAATATGGAAAACGAGCAGGCGGAAGAAACATGTGAAGGAGAAGGAGACCAGGAAGAAACCATATCTATCGAAGACCTTAAGCAAAAGTTGAGTGAAAAAGAGGCACTGGTGGAAGAATATTATAATCGAATGATCCGCATTCAGGCAGATTTTGACAATTTTAGGCGGAGAACGAGGCAGGAGAAAGAAGAACTGCTTAAATACTCCAGGGAAGAAATTATTAAAGAGCTGCTTCCCGTCCTTGATAATTTTGAAAGGGCTTTGGCTTCGGCGGATAAACCCGGCGAAGAATTTGTATCTGGGGTAAAGATGATTTACCGTCAACTGCAGGATATATTAAGGAAAGAAGGGCTGGAAGTAATTCCGGCAGTTGGGGAGCAGTTCGACCCCAATAAACACGAAGCAGTTATGCAAGTAGATAGTGAAGAGCACGATGAAAATGTCATAGTTGAAGAACTGCGCTGTGGTTACATGCTAAAAGGCAAAGTAATTAGACCAGCAATGGTTAAAGTAGCAAAGTAACAATTTACATACGGGAGGTTGATGAAAAATGGGTAAAGTATTAGGTATTGACCTGGGAACAACTAACTCCTGCATGGCTGTTATTGAAGGTGGAGAGCCAGTAGTAATACCCAATGCTGAAGGAGGTCGCACCACACCCTCTGTGGTTGGTTTTTCAAAAACTGGAGAACGCCTGGTTGGCCAGGTAGCAAAAAGACAGGCGGTTGCCAATCCTGACCGAACTATAATTTCTATTAAACGTCATATGGGTACAGATTATAAAGTAAATATCGACGGTAAAGAGTATACACCCCAGGAAGTTTCTGCTATGATTCTTCAAAAATTAAAAGCAGATGCTGAAGCATACCTGGGTGAAAAAGTAGAAAAGGCCGTCATTACCGTACCGGCCTACTTTACAGATTCCCAACGCCAGGCAACAAAAGATGCCGGTAGAATTGCAGGTTTAGAAGTTCTTCGTATTATTAATGAGCCTACCGCCGCATCCTTGGCTTACGGGTTGGATAAGGAAGAGGATCAAACTATTTTGGTTTATGACCTTGGCGGCGGTACTTTTGATGTTTCAATTTTAGAATTAGGTGACGGTGTATTTGAAGTTAAAGCCACCAGTGGTAATAACCGCCTTGGTGGGGATGATTTTGACCAGAGAATAATTGACTGGATGGTACAAGAATTTAAAAAAGAAACTGGTATTGATTTAAGCCAGGACCGTATGGCGATGCAGCGTTTAAAAGAAGCTGCAGAGAAAGCAAAAATTGAGCTTTCTGGTGTAACTACAACCAGTATTAATCTGCCCTTTATTACGGCAGGTGAAGATGGTCCAAAACACCTGGATTTAACTTTAACCAGGGCCAAGTTTAACGAACTAACTGCAGACCTGGTGGAAAAGACCATGGGCCCCACCCGTCAGGCACTGCAAGATGCTGGATTACAGCCTAAAGACATTGATAAAGTGATTCTTGTAGGTGGTTCTACCCGCATCCCTGCGGTTCAGGAAGCCATTAAAAACTTTATCGGGAAAGAACCGCACAAGGGTATCAATCCTGATGAATGTGTTGCTATTGGTGCAGCCATTCAGGCGGGTGTTCTGTCCGGTGAAGTTAAGGATGTTCTCTTACTGGACGTAACTCCGCTTTCACTGGGTATAGAAACCCTGGGCGGCGTGTTCACCAAGCTAATTGAACGCAACACCACCATTCCAACTTCAAAAAGTCAAATATTCTCTACCGCTGCTGATAACCAGACATCAGTGGAGATTCATGTGCTTCAGGGTGAACGGCCCATGGCTAAAGATAACAAAACCCTTGGTAGGTTTACACTGGACGGTATTCCACCTGCCCCCAGGGGTGTACCGCAAATTGAAGTTAAGTTTGATATTGATGCCAACGGTATTGTTCATGTTTCTGCCAAGGATAAATCCACAGGGAGAGAACAGAGCATTACCATTACCGATCACAGCGGGTTGAGTGAAGAAGAAATTGAAAGAATGGTTAAAGAGGCCGAAAAGTATGCGGAAGAAGATAAGAAGCGCAAGCAGGAAGCTGAGGTAAGAAATAATGCTGATAGCATTATCTACCAGGCTGAAAAAACTATAAAAGATTTTGGAGATAAAGCCGATAAAGCTAAGGTTGAAGAAATTAAAAAAGCCATTGAAGAACTGCGTACGGCTATGAACGGAAATGATGTTGAAGAGATTAAAAACAAAACCGAGGCCTTAACCAAGCCTCTGCACGAACTTACCACTGCCATGTACCAGCAGCAGGCGCAGGATGGTGCTGAAAGCGGCAACCAGTCTGCCGCTGGCAGTAAGAATGATGACAATGTTGTAGACGCTGAATACACAGTAAATGAAGATGATAAGAAAGACAAGTAAAACATAATGTAGTATAATAAAGTAATACTGCAGGGGAGAAGTTCTCCCCTGCACTTTGCGTAAGGGTGTTTTGGTTTACATTTATGTTAGGTGGTGACACCATTGAGTAAGAGGGACTATTATGAAGTGCTGGGAGTTTCCAAGGACGCTTCCCAGGAAGAGATAAAAAAGGCATATCGCAAACTGGCTCGCAAATACCACCCTGATGCTAACCCGGGAGATAAAGAAGCTGAAGCGAAGTTCAAGGAAATAGCTGAAGCATATGCTGTTCTCAGTGACCCAGATAAGAGAGCAAAATATGACCAGTTTGGTCATGCGGGTGCTGATGGCCAAGGTTTTGAAGGTTTTGACTTTGGTGGGTTTGAAGACTTTGGCGGCTTAAATGATATATTTGATATATTTTTTGGTGGCGGCGGGCACCGCCGCCGCGGAGGCCCTCAAAGGGGTGCCGATTTAAAGCTGAACCTGGAGCTTTCTTTTAAAGAAGCGGCTTTTGGTGTAGAAAAAGATATCCAGGTTCCTCGTACTGAAAATTGTGAGACTTGTAATGGTACGGGTGCTGCCCCTGGCTCATCTCCCAAGACTTGTGGTGTTTGTCATGGTACCGGCCAGGTTAAGCAGGCTGCAGAAACCCCCTTCGGTCGTATAGTTCAAACACGCACCTGTGCTAACTGCCGGGGGACCGGTAAAGTTATTGAAAAGCTGTGTCCAACCTGTGGTGGATCGGGTCAAGTACGCCGTACCCGCAGCATTCATGTGAAGATTCCAGCTGGTGTTGACAATGGCAGCAGGATAAGGTTGAGCGGAGAGGGTGAACATGGGTTAAGAGGAGGCCCTCCCGGGGACCTGTATATTTTTATATCTGTTCGACCGCACAAAATATTTAAGCGGGAAGGCAATGATGTTTATTGTGAAGTATCTATTAATTTTGCCCAGGCAGCCTTGGGAGATGAAATTACAGTACCAACTTTAGAAGGAGAGGCTGAATTAAAAATTCCTGCTGGAACCCAAAGCGGTACCATATTCCGTATTCGAGGCAAGGGAGTGCCCTATGTAAATGGCGGAGGACGCGGGGACCAGCATGTACGGGTAAAAGTGGTTACACCAACTAAGTTAACTGAAAAGCAGAAAGAACTTTTAAAAGAGTTTATTAAACTGTCTGGTGAAAAAGTGCCCAAGGGGGCGGAAAAGGGCTTCTTTGAAAAGGTTAAGGATGCATTCATGGGTTAAAAAATTTTCGAAGGGGGATAATAAATATTGAAATGGCTGGAGGTTGCTGTCCGCATTCCGGCGGATGGTGTTGAAATGATATCTCTGATATTTGAGGAGCTAGGCAGCGGCGGGGTAGCCATAGATGACCCCGCCCTTATTTATAATAAAATGCAGTCAGGTGAATGGGATGCCTGTGAATTTCCTGAAATTCAATGTAAACGGGAAATGCCCCTGGTTACAGCTTATTTTCCTTTAGATGAAAAAACATCGGAACTGCTGCAGGAACTAAAACGACGGATTAAAAAACTGGGTTATCACCCGGATATTGTTACCCGGGAAAAAAGAGAAGAAGACTGGGCCAATGCCTGGCAGGCATATTACAAGCCGTTTACAGTGGGAAAGAAATTCTTTATTAAACCCGTTTGGGAAGAGGCCAAACTAGAACATAACCGGATCACCCTGAATTTGGATCCCGGGATGGCTTTTGGCTGCGGCACTCATCCCACCACGTCCATGTGCCTGGAGATTGTTGAGAACACCATAACCGGTGGGGAAGAAGTGTATGACGTGGGTACCGGAAGTGGCATACTGGCCATTGCTGCTGCTAAGCTTGGTGCTAAGCGGGTGGTAGCAGTAGATCTCGACAGAACAGCGGTAAAAGTGGCTCGAAATAATGTTAAGTTAAACGCTGTGGGGGAAATAGTACGGGTCCAGCATGGTGACCTGCTTTCTAATCATAGTGGGAAAGCAGATATTGTTATAGCCAATATAGTTGCTGATGTAATTATTAAGCTTGCTCCTGATGCTTATCAAATATTGAACGCTGGTGGAAGATTTATAACTTCGGGAATTATTAATACCCGGGAGGAAGATGTTTTAACGGTACTAAAAAGAGAAGGATTTGCATTAAAAGAAAGAAAAATTAATGGTGATTGGAGAGCTTTTTTATTGCAAAAAGAGTAAAAGGGACAGGAGGAAATAAAGTTTGGCTCGTTTCTTTGTTGACCCCTGTAATATAACCACAGACAAGGCAGTGATTACTGGATCTGACGTTAAGCATATAAAAAAGGTACTGCGGATGAAAGAAGGAGATGAGATAACCCTTTTAGACGGGCTGGGAAACCAGTATGATGCTGAGATTTGCAGCCTGGAAAAAGATGCTGTAATCTGTACACAACTGAAAAAGACTAAAGCAGTTGGTGAGCCCCCGGTGCATCTAACAATTGTACAATGCCTGCCCAAAGCAGATAAAATGGAGCTGGTAATTCAAAAAGGTACTGAGCTTGGTGTCAGCAGTTTCATACCTCTGCAGTGCCAGCGTTCTGTGGTAAGGCTGGATAACAAGAAAGCTGCCAGCCGGCAGCAGCGCTGGCAGAAAATAGCCTTGGAAGCAGCTAAACAGTGCCGGCGGCCGCTGGTTCCCCTGGTTGAAAAGCCGATGTGCTGGCAGGAGGTTTTTAATAATTTCCCGGAAAATGCCCTTGTGCTGATGCCATGGGAAGGTGAGTCTTCAGCATCCCTGGAAGGGGTGCTTTCATCAAGCACCGGCTGGGAAAAAATATATATAATTATTGGGCCCGAAGGAGGATTTGAAAAAGAAGAAGTAGAGCTGGCTAAACAATATGGTGCTAAAAGTATTTCTCTGGGGCCGCGTATTCTGCGGACGGAGACAGCCGGCCTGGCCCTGGCCAGCATTATTATGTACCTTTATGGTGACTTAAGATAAACGTACGGAGGGGTTAAAATGGGGCAAAAAACAGTGGCTATACGTACACTGGGCTGTAAAGTAAATCAAACAGAATCCTCCGCCATTGCCGAATTATTTAAAAAAAGAGGATACAGCACAGCTAGTTTTGATGAAGCTGCAGATATATATATTATCAATACATGTACAGTGACTCATTTAGGGGACCGTAAAAGCCGCCAGACAATAAGAAGAGCCATAAAAAAGAACCCGGATGCCTTAATTGTTGTTACTGGCTGTTATGCCCAAACGTCTCCAGGCGAAATAATAGAAATTCCTGGGGTAGACTTAGTGGTGGGCACAGCGGATAAACATAAAATTGTAGACCTGGTGGAACAAGCCCTAAAAGAAAATCTAAGACCTTTTAGTATGGTAACGGATGTATATGAACAAACCAGCTTTCAAGAGATGCCCACCGTTACTGAGAGCGGGAAAACAAGAGCCTTTATTAAGGTTCAGGAAGGCTGCGACAATTACTGTGCATACTGCATTATCCCCTATGCGCGGGGCCCGCTGCGCAGCCGCCGGATGGAAAGTATAATAGATGAAGTTAAAAAGCTGGTTGCCCGGGGATATAAAGAAATTGTACTTACAGGAATTCATACCGGAGCATATGGTATAGATTTTAAAGACGGCACTAGATTGTCAACCCTGGTAAAGCAGCTTCTTAAACTGCCTGGGTTAAAGCGTCTGAGATTAAGTTCGGTGGAACCAAATGACATAACCCCTGAATTAACAGAAGCGGCTGCTTCGTCCAGTGTTTTTTGCAGGCATCTGCACATCCCTCTTCAGAGTGGTGATGATTACATTTTGAAGTTAATGCGCCGCCGCTATACTACCAGTGATTTTGCCAAAATGATAGCTGATATACGTTCTAAAATACCTGGCATTGCCATCACCACCGATGTTATTGTGGGATTTCCCGGGGAAACCGATGAAATGTTTGCTAATACTTATAAATTTTGCCAAGATATTAATTTTGCAGGTATGCATGTATTTAAATATTCTCCCCGGGAAGGTACTGCTGCTGCCAATTTTCCTGATCAGGTTGATCATGGTAAAAAAGAAGAGCGAAGCAAAAGACTTATTGAACTGGCTGGGCGGATGGCCCAAAATTATGCACAGCAGGCTGTTGGCAGTACGGTAGAGGTGCTGGCTGAGCAGCGGGTTGAGGGGAAAAACAGCTGGGAAGGTTTAACCGATACGTACCTGCGGGTAGAGTTTCCTTCAGCGGATGATTTACAGGGTAAAATTGTTGACGTGTATATCACTGGTGCAGAACAGGCAAAATTATATGGTAAACTTAAACAATAAGAAGGATTTGCTACCCATCCGTTGAATATAACTATAAAGTAGGTAATATTATAATATTTTTTAAACAGCAGGTCATAACCTGTTAGCAGCATTTTCGGGAGGGGGTGCAAGTTTGGCGGACTGTATATTTTGTAAAATTGTAAATAAAGAGCTGCCTGCCGAGGTTATATACGAAGATGACCTTATTTTGGCTTTCAAAGACATTAACCCGGTGGCACCGACTCATGTTCTGCTCATCCCGAAAAAGCATATATCAACATTGCTTGATCTTCAGGAAGAAGACAGCAATGTTATGGGGCATATAATTATAACAGCACAAAAACTAGCTAAGGAGCTGGGTTTGGAAGAAAAAGGCTTCCGCCTGGTTTCCAACTGCAAAGAGGAAGCAGGACAGACAGTATTTCACATTCATTTTCACCTTTTAGGTGGCAGGCCGTTTGAATGGCCGCCGGGTTAACTGTATTGATTTCGGCGTCATATATGTTATATAATATAGTATCTTAAGAAAAAGGATTGATTTTTGTATGTGTTTTGTTTATCGCTTTGGCGGAGGGAGGGATGAAAGTGCCAGAAGTAAGAGTTGGTAAGAATGAAACACTGGACAGTGCCCTCCGGCGTTTTAAGCGTACTTGCCAAAAGGCTGGTGTTTTAGCCGAAGCTCGCAGGCGTGAAACTTATGAAAAGCCCAGTGTTAGAAGAAAGAAAAAAGCGGAAGCTGCTCGTAGAAACGCAAAGCGTCGTTCTTTTAAATAATTCAAGCAAAATGCCTGGCAGAATTAGCCAGGCATTTTTTAAATTATTAAAGATTATAAGCCTTGACGTCCCAAGGTATTACCGGAGAAAACAGCCGGCAAATTCAAAGTTTTTTTAATTAAGGATTAGAAAGCTGGGAGGAACATAAAATGTCTGTTTGGCTGGCGGTACTGGCATTGCTGCTGGGTGTCCTGTCACTGGTGCTGGAGGTATTTATTTTTCCTGGCTTTGGGGTGGCAGGTTTAACCGGGCTGATACTGATGTCCTGGGGTATTTTACTTTTATCCACTGACATATTACAGTCACTGCAGGGTTTAGTGATTGCGCTGGCAGCTACAATAGCCCTTTTTGCCTGGGGGGTACACCTGGGTTACAAACGAAAATTATGGCATAAACTAACCCTGGGTGACAGGCAGAATAAGGATTTAGGTTACCATACTTACCGCCCGGAATTACAAGAACTGCAGGGAAAGAAAGGAATAGCTGTAACAAAACTCAGGCCTGCCGGTACTGCGGAAATAGATGGTAAGAGAGTAGATGTAGTCAGTGAAGGGGGGTACATACCTCCTGGCAGTGAATTGAAGGTTGTTAGGGTTGAGGGAACTAAAGTGATGGTTAAAAAATTGTAAAATAACAAGGAGGTAGAGCTTGTTTGACAGCTATTATTTCTACTTTAATTTTTTTAACTCTGGTAGTAGCTGCTGTAGTAGCTTTCTTTAATTTTATACCCATAGGATTATGGATTTCTGCCTGGGCAGCCGGGGTGAGAGTGGGGTTGATTACACTGATTGGTATGCGCCTCAGGAGAGTGCCGCCTGCCAAGATAATTAATCCCTTGGTTAAAGCTGATAAAGCTGGATTAAAAGTGACTGTAAACCAGCTGGAGGCCCATTACCTTGCCGGGGGAAATGTAGATATGGTTGTTAATGCTTTAATTGCGGCTGAACGGGCCGCCATTGATTTGCCTTTTGAGCGAGCTGCCGCCATTGACCTGGCTGGAAGGGATGTACTGGAAGCGGTACAGATGAGTGTTAACCCTAAGGTGCTGGAAACCCCCTGGGTGTCGGCGGTGGCCAAAGATGGAATTGAAGTTAAAGTTGTGGCCAGGGTCACTGTAAGAGCAAACATTGACCGCCTGGTGGGAGGTGCCGGTGAAGATACCGTGCTGGCCAGAGTTGGAGAAGGGGTTGTTTCCACGGTTGGATCCATGGAAAACCATAAAGAGGTTTTAGAGAACCCGGATGCCATTTCTCATACAGTATTAGAAAAAGGGTTGGATGCGGGAACTGCTTTTGAAATCCTTTCAATTGACATTGCTGATGTTGATGTGGGCCGGAACATCGGTGCTCTACTGCAGACGGACCAAGCTGAAGCTGACAAGCGTATTGCCCAGGCAAAAGCGGAGGAACGCCGGGCTATGGCTGTGGCCAGGGAACAGGAAATGAAAGCTTATGTACAGGAAATGCAGGCAAAAGTAGTGGAAGCGGAAGCTGAAGTTCCCCAGGCCTTAGCTGAAGCACTGCGAACGGGTAAGCTTGGTGTAATGGACTATTACAATCTAAAAAATATTGCTGCTGACACCGAGATGCGGGAGAGTTTCGGTAGGCTTACTGGCAGCAAAGATGAATCCGGTACTTCAGCAGAACCAGGCAGCCGGTTAGGTCCTGAAGACGGGGAGTAGGTGAGTATGATGAATGAAGAAAATGTCAGGTTTGACTGGGATATTCTCCTGGAAAAAGACCCGGCAAATCCACCGGTAAAAAAGGAACTGCCGGTGGAAGATAAAAGAACTGCCGACACGATAACGCAGGAGGAACCGCCTTCTAAGGAAAAGGAACAAAGGCAGGAGGCGGTAAAAGAAAAACCAGGTGAAGAAGCTGTTATTTCAGAATTAAATAAAAAATGTAATATGAATTCTTCAAGAGGCAGAAGGCAGGAACCAGCTGTATTAAAGGGAAGATTAACCCCTAACGCCCTGATTAACGGGTTTATTGTTTCCGAGCTTTTGGGCCCTCCTGGAGGATTAAGCCGCAAGCGCAGAATTAACAGGTATTTGTAACCAAATATTAGTAATTATTTTCCCCTCTACGGCATAAAGTTTAGCCGAGGAGGGGATTTTTTATGGCCTGGCGGGACGTAAAAAAACGCATTAAAAGGCAGGTATCTGATTTTCTTGAAATTCCCAGCGATGTCATGCTTGATCTGCATAAAACTGTGCTGGTTGGGGATATGCAGGTGTTTATAGAAAACCACCGGGGCATAGTTGAATATACTTCTGAAACGGTTAGGGTAATTGTGGGGGATGGTGAAATGGCAGTAATTGGAGAGAATTTAACTCTTAGGAATATTACTTCAGATGAAATTATCGTAGAAGGAAAGATTAAGGAATTAAAAATTAATAATTAATAACTGAATAGATAGCTGGGGGGGAGTAAAGTTGTTTTTATTTAGATTAATGTCTTTTTTATTCGGACATGTTTCCTTGATTGTACAGGGTAAAACTTTGGAAAAATTTATTAATATGGCTTCCAGCCGGGGAATTTACTTGTGGGATATTACTAAGGTTGGTAAGGACAAGATGCTGGTCCGGGTAAGGATTTCAGGTATTAAACCACTAAGGCATATTGCACGGAGTACAGGAAGCAGGTTTAAGATTAATTCCCGGGAAGGGATGCCCTTTTTAATTGAACGAATGAAAAAACGCAAGGTAATGGTGGTTGGAGCTGTAGTTTTCCTGGCTGTATTGTACATGCTGTCATCATTTATTTGGTTTATTGATATTTCAGGAAACAACAAGCTGACCAGGGAAGAAGTATTAAGAGCTGCTCGCCAAGCGGGGCTTGCCCCGGGAGTTTTAAAATGGAACGTTAATAAAACAGCAGTGGAACAAAATATAAAAGATAAGCTGCCAATTGTATCCTGGGCCGGAGTGTATATTAAGGGAACAAAAGCACGGATAGAAATTGTGGAAAAGAAAATGCCGGAGAAAAAAGCGGCAGAGAACCAACCGGCGCATATTGTAGCCAAGAAAGCAGGTCTGATAAAAGATGTTTTAGTGCTGTCGGGCCAAGCGGCAGTAAAAGAAGGAGATACGGTATCAGCAGGCCAGGTGCTGATTTCAGGGGAAATTATTCCCGGGGAAAAACCGGAAAGTGAGCTTCAAACAGGTGAGGAAGCCCCTTCCCCTATTACTATGCCCCGCTATGTGCATGCCAAAGGGATTGTGCGGGCGCGAGTATGGTATGAGGGATATGGTGAAGCAAGATTAGTTGAAGAAGGAAAGCGCCTGTCAGGTAGACAAGTGGAGCGTGTTTGCATGAAAATTGCAGGTAAGGAAATAATTTTAAAAGGACCAAAGGAAGTACCATTTAAGGAATACGAAAGAAGAGAAAAGGTTAAAACATTGCCTGTTTGGAGGAATATTAAAGTGCCCGTCGAACTGTATAATGTACAATTCTTGGAATTAGAAGACTACCGTGAAGAACGCAGCCTTAAAGAAGCCCGTAAACAGGCTGAAAAAAAGGCTGTATCTGCTATTAAAGAAAAAATGCCTGCAGATGCAAAAATTATGGAACAGCGGGTGGAACGTATTAATACAGGGCAGGACGAAAACTTGGTACGGGTAAAAGTGTTTATAGAGTCTTTGGAGAACATAGGAGAAGAAAAAACTTTTACTCCATAATTACAGAGGAGGTAATTTTAAATATTGCAACAAGGCGCAAAAGCAGTGATTACCCTCGAAGATATACGGGAAGCAGCCGAAATATTTGGGCATCATGATGAAAACCTTATGCACATAGAAAAGTTACTAAATATAAGGCTGCTGGCCAGGGGTGATAAACTGGTAATTACCGGTGACCATGATTCTGTTCGAGAGGCGGAGCAGGTAATAAAACAGTTAAAGGATTATTCCCAGGGAGGGAACCACATTACCCTTCATGATATAAATTATGCTTTAAAGGTTGTTCGGTCCGGCATCGGCGACAAGCTTGTGGACTTAGCCCGAGACGTTGTGGTAGTTACAGCACGAGGAAAGCAGGTAAAACCCAAAACACAAGGACAAAAGCAGTATATCGATGCCATTAGAAAAAATGACATTGTATTTGGCATTGGACCGGCTGGTACAGGTAAAACGTACTTGGCAGTGGCTGCGGCTGTTGCCTTTCTGCGCAATAAAACTGTATCCCGCTTGGTTTTAACAAGACCGGCGGTTGAAGCAGGTGAAAAATTGGGCTTTTTACCGGGGGATCTTCAAGAAAAAGTAGACCCGTACCTGCGCCCGCTTTACGATGGATTATATGATATACTGGGGTTTGAAACTACTCAAAAGTATTTAGAAAGAAATATAATAGAAATTGCACCTTTAGCCTATATGCGTGGGCGTACCTTAGATGATTCTTTTATTATTTTAGATGAAGCGCAGAATACAACCCCCGAACAGATGAAAATGTTTTTAACTAGACTGGGATTTGGGTCAAAAGCAGTTATAACTGGCGATATAACCCAGATAGATTTACCTCAGGGTCAAAAGTCAGGATTAGTAGATGCTAGAAATAAGCTGTCTGATATTGAAGGGCTTGTATTTTACCATATGACTGGGGCAGACATTGTGCGCCATCCGCTGGTACATGAGATAATAAAGGCCTACGACTTGGCAGAGCAGGCGGAAACTGATGGGGAGTGAAAATATGATTCCCTTTAAGAAAGTCGGTAGCACTTTACTGCAGGGGTTTGCTATTGTATTTAAGCACCAGAAAGTACGCCGGGGAAGTGCTGCTGTCTTTTTTATGCTTATTTTTACATTGTTGCTTTCTCTTGACTTTTTCAGCGGTAAGGTTGATCTGAAAGAAGGGGATGTTGCACCTTACGATATAAAAGCACCAAGAAGTGTTGAATACATTGACCCCATAAGAACTGCTGAATTAAGGCAGCAGGCTGCCGAAAAGGTCGAGAAAGTATACGTTACTGATGACCAGGTGACATTAGAAGTACAGAAAGAAATTATTGATCTAACGGACAAAATAACATTAATACAAGTGGATGAAAAAATAAGCCTGGAAGAAAAAGTAGCCAAAATTAAGCAGATTATTCCCTTTACACTTTCGGAGGAAGCACTAAATACTCTAGCAGTGGCTTCACCTGACAGCCTAAGGCAGGTAAGGGATGAAGTTAATGAGCTTGTAGCAGACAGGATGATAAAGGGGATAGAAAGGGAAGAATTAGATAAGGCTAGTGATGAACTGATTGCTAAAATTACGAAACTTGATTTTAGCCCCAGTTTTCAGCAGTTTGCAACTAAGTTGGTGCAAAATTATCTTCGCCCCAACAGATATTACGATCAGGCGAGAACAGAGGCCAGACGGCTGCAGGAAATGGAAAAAGTGGAGCCTGTCAGGGTACAGATTAAGGTAAATCAAGTGGTTGTAGAAGCAGGGCAAATTATAACACGGGAAGATATTTTAGAACTGCAGGCTCTCGGGCTGCTTAATACCAAAAGATCGTGGACGTTTCTTGCCGGCAGATTTCTTTTAGTAGCAGGATTAATGTCAGCAGTATTATTTTATCTTCGGCAGCAAAACCGGGAAATTTATCACAACATAAGCCAGCTGTATTTACTGGGCATAATAACGTTTATTGTATCTGCAGTTACTAAGGCACTGGTATCCATAGAAATAACCAGGTGGCCGGAGTTTGGGGCGTTATTTGGATATATGGCACCGGTGGCTGCAGCGGGAATGCTGATAGCAATTTTGCTTGAATACCGCCTGGCAGTATTGATGGTGGCAGTGATAAGCCTGTTTGTAGGGTCAATGACTGGTAATCAATTAAATTTCAGTGTAGTGGGCTTTTTGGGCGGCATCACCGGGGTGTATAGTGTTTCCAAACTGAGCCAGCGAGGTGATTTGGCGCGGGCAGGGCTGTATACCGGCTTGGCAGTAGTTCTGGCTATTATTGCTGTTGGATTAGTTGAAGAAACTCCCTGGCGTTTGCTGCTGGTATCGGCAGCACTGCTGGGATTGATAAACGGCCTGCTGTCTTCGATATTAACTAATGGTGCACTTCCCTATTTGGAGTCGACTTTTGGGATAACGTCATCTGTAAAATTACTGGAACTCTCAAATCCCAGCCACCCCTTGCTTCGTAAGCTTCTTACCGAGGCACCCGGGACTTATCACCATTCAATTATAGTGGGCAATCTTGCTGAGGCTGCTTCTGAAGCGGTTGGGGGTGACCACCTGCTGGTTAGGGTGGGTGCTTTATATCATGATATAGGAAAGTTAAAGAGGCCGTATTTTTTTATAGAAAACCAGCTGGCAGCTGATAACCCACATGAAAAAATTGCTCCAACCCTTTCCACATTGATTTTAACCTCACATGTTAAAGATGGGGTTGATATGGCCAAAGAATACAAACTGCCGCAGCGAGTAATTGACATTATTGAGCAGCACCATGGTACAAGCCTGGTTAAATATTTTTACAATAAAGCCCTGGAGGGACAGCATCCTGACACCGTAAAAGAAGAAGAGTTCCGGTATGACGGCCCTAAGCCGCAAACTAGAGAGGCAGCCATTGTAATGCTTGCCGATTCAGTGGAAGCAGCAGTTCGTTCTATGCAGGACCCCACTTCTGGTCAAGTGGAGGGACTAGTAAGAAAGTTAATCAAACAGAAATTAATGGATGGGCAGTTGGACGAGTGTGACTTAACATTAAAAGACCTGGACACCATAGCTAACAGCTTCTTAAAAGTGCTGTCAGGGGTATTTCACAACCGAATAGAGTATCCCGACATACAACAAGAAATAGAAAGGAGAAAATCATATCGTGCCGGTCCTCGTAAATAATCTGCAGGATAATATAGAGCTTCAGCAGGAGTGGGTAAATGCCGCAGAAAAAGTAATAGAAAAAGCACTGGCCCTGCATGAACGATCTGGGGCAGAGGTCAGTTTAGTCTTTGTGGATGATGCCTATATTCACCAGTTAAACCGAACTTACAGGGGGGTGGATAAACCCACCGACGTACTTTCTTTTGCCATGGAAGAAGGTGAAGAAATTCCTGAAGCAGAGGATTCTAGACAGTTGATGGGAGACATTATTATCTCACTGCAAACTGCTCAAAGCCAGGCCAGGGAGTATGGGCACTCCATGGTAAGAGAAATAGCATTTTTGTCGGTACATGGGGCTCTGCATCTTTTAGGATACGATCACCAGGGTGAAGAGGATACGCAGGTAATGCGGCAGATGGAAGAAAGAATACTAACAGAACTGGGGATAAGTAGGTAGAGGGTTATGCTGGCAAAGTTTCATTATAGATTATTTTATGCTTTATCAGGTATACTGTATGCTTTAAAAACACAGCCGAACATGCGTTTTCACCTACTGGCAGCAGCTGCTGTGACAGCTGCGGGTTTTGGGTTTCACATTTCAATTACTGAATGGCTGCATGTTGCCTTTGCAGTGGCGTTAGTCTGGGCAGCGGAACTAATAAACACAGCTGTTGAAACTGTGGTTGACATGTACACCAGGGATTACCACCCGTTAGCAAAGGTGGCAAAAGATGTTGCTGCTGGTGCTGTGATTGTGGCAGCAGCTAACTCTCTGGTGGTGGCAGGACTAATTTTTCTGCCCAGAATTTTTCGATAAAAAGATAAAAATTTGGAGGTGAACGCCTTGGCATATAAGTCTGGATTTGTTGCCATGGTTGGACGAACTAATGTGGGCAAATCAACACTGCTGAACCACTTGGTGGGGCAGAAAGTTGCCATTATGTCAGATAAACCTCAAACCACCAGGCATAAAATACATTCGGTTTTAACCAGGGAAGATGCCCAGGTGGTTTTTTTAGACACCCCGGGAATACATAAGCCTAAGCATAAGTTGGGAGAACACCTGGTGGAAGTAGCTTTCGGCACCCTGCAGGAAGTGGATCTGGTGCTGTTCATGACTGAAGCTACTGCTCCACCCGGCCGTGGGGACAGGTATATATTAGAACAAATGCAGGGATTAAAAACACCAGTGTTTTTAATATTGAATAAGGTAGATTTACTTAATGATAAAAAGAACCTGCTGCCTTTGTTAGAAGAATATAAAAACTTATATCCATTCGCAGAATTAATTCCTATATCTGCCTTAAAAGGAGAAAATACTAAACGCTTAGTAGATGTTATTATAGATTACCTGCCGGAAGGACCCCAGTATTATCCTGAAGGAGTAGTTACTGACCGGCCTGAAAGCTTCATTATGGCTGAAATAATTAGGGAAAAGGTTCTGCACTTAACCAGTGAAGAAGTACCGCATTCGGTGACAGTAGAAATTGATCTGCTGGAGAAAAAGAGAGAGGACCTGGTAGTGGTTAGCGCTACAATTTATACCGAGAGGGACTCGCAAAAAGGTATTCTAATAGGAAGAAACGGTAAAATGCTGAAGGAGATAGGTAGGAAGGCTAGGCAGGAAATTGAAATCCTGCTTGGTTCCCGGGTGTATTTAGAACTGTGGGTTAAAGTAAAGAAGGATTGGCGAAATCGGCCGGAATATTTTAAAAATCTTGGGCTAAAAGAGTAACCATCGGTTGACAGCAGGCATAATTGTTGGTAATCTACCTATGGGTGATAAATGAATGAAAGCCTTCGTTTGCCGAAGGCTTAATTATTTTTAGCTGCAGTATGTAGCAATTTAATTAGTTCACCCTGTTATACACCAAATATAAAAAACTAAAGTAAATTAAGGCAGTAATTTTTTTAAGAGGAGGTAAGTAAATGGACGCTGAGCCGGGAGGCTTACAAAAAAAACAAATAACTAAGGGGCGTCTATTCTTACCTCTTTACTGGGGGGTAATTATGGGCGCTCCGTAAAGAAAGGAGTGGCAATTGTGTTAAAACGGGAAGACAGATCGGAAATTTTGGAGTGCCTGCATCAGAATTCCCTAAGTAAACTTCGCCAGTGTTTGAGAGATCTGCATGCTGTGGATATTGCTGATTTACTTCCTACCCTGCCACTGCCCCAGCGCATAAAAATAATGCGCATGGTGGATAAAGATAAGGCTTCAGATATATTATTTAAGTTAGACAAAGAAGAAGTGCTATTACTGCTGGAAGGACTCGGGCCTAAACGTACCGCCGAAATACTGGGGCAGATGTTTACTGATGATGCGGCTGACTTTTTGGGTGAACTGCCGGAAGAACAAAAAGATATTTTATTAAGCTTAATGGAAGCTGCTGATGCAGAAGATATTCGTGAACTTTTAAACTATGATGTAGATACCGCCGGTGGCTTAATGGCCACTGAATATGTGGACGTAAAGCAGGATATAACGGTAGCTGAAGCTATTAATATACTCCGCAAAACAGCACCTGATGCCGAGACAGTTTATTATGTATATGTAACAAATGACCGGGAACAGCTGGTTGGAGTTATTTCTTTAAGGGAACTAATTATTGCAGACCCCAGTGCACTGATAGAAGACATAATGCGTACGAAAGTTTTTAGCGTTAATGTTCGTACTGACCAGGAAGAAGTAGCTAAACTGATGTCCAAGTATGACTTTCTAGCTGTACCTGTTGTTAATGATAATATGCAGCTTTTAGGAATCGTAACCTTTGACGATGTAATGGACGTAATGGAAGAAGAAGCAACAGAAGACATGATGCGCCTGGTGGCTAATATAGAACCTGAAGGCCAGGAGATTGAAAGCAGCTTTTGGATTAGAGCGGGCAAAAGGCTCCCCTGGTTAATTGGTCTGTTATTTGGTGGATTGCTGGCGGGGAATGTTATTCAAAATTTCTCTGAAACACTGGAACACATGACTGCATTAGCTTTCTTCATTACTGCCCTTGCCGGCGGTCCAGGAAATGCAGCATCCCAGTCCCTTACAGTAGTAGTAAGGGGTCTGGCAACCGGGGAAGTGAATAGAAATAAAATATTAGCGGTGGTTTGGAAGGAAACCCAGGTAGGAATATTGATAGGTATAGTTTGTGGACTCCTGCTGTCAGTGATGGCTTATGTGTGGCAGCAGTCATTAATACTTGGATTGGTGGTTGGGCTGTCACTGGCCATTTCAATTGTAATAGCAACAATACTGGGCAGTCTTGTTCCAGTAATAATGAATCGCATTGGGGTAGACCCCGCACTGGCATCAGGACCTTTTATAGCTACATTAATGGACATTACCAGTATGGTAATTTACTTTGGCTTAGCTACTTTATTAATTATCTAATTTAAAAAACCAGGTGCAGTTTTTATAAAAGCTGTACCTGGTTTTTTATGACTCCCTACCCCAGCGGTTTACCAGTTTGTTGGGAATATTTAATAAATCAAGAATGCGGCCGGTAAACTGCAGAATCGCTTCTTGGAGAGTACTTGGATGCTGATAAAATCCAATTACCGGGGGCATGATAATAACACCTACCTGGGCTAATTTCAGCATGTTTTCTAAATGAATGGGGGAAAGAGGAGTTTCCCTGGGTACCAGTACCAGTTTGCGTTTTTCCTTAATAGTAACATCTGCAGCTCGGGTAATTAAATTATCACCGTATCCGCTGGCAATAGCAGATAAGGTTTTCATACTGCAGGGACATATAATCATGCCGTCATGAAGGAATGAACCGCTGGAAATTGGCGCCTCCATGTTATCTTCAGAATAGCTGTAATCGGCCAGTTCTCTTACCTGCTGGTGATTAATACCCATTTCTGCTTTAATGGTATGTTTCGCCCAGCTGCTGATTACTAAATGAGTTTCTATACCCAGTTCGTTTAGTTGTTCCATGAGGGCTGCACCGTAAACTACCCCGCTGGCACCGGTAATGGCTACAACTAACCGCTTACTTTTTTTCTGCATATTCTAATCACCTGCATATTTTAAAAATCCATTATATTTTACCCTAAATCAAGTTTTTCGTATAGAAGTTAATATAAGTGTTTTCATATACTTTTTCCATAATTTTATTATTTTTATCCCATATATACTTCTTACAATAAAGAGCTGCGTCAATATTGTCTTCTTTAGCCTCTTACTGCTGCTTTGCGTTTCATTTGATTGGATTTTTGTTCCCCTTCCAGGGCTTTTTGCAGGTTTTATTTAGTACTTTCTGAAATCTCACCATTAATTTGCCTTTTTAAAAAGAAATTATTATAAATATAGACATAATAGAAAATTATAAATCCGTTAAGGGGTAGAGATATTGAAATTATACAAGGTGGAAGCTGTTGTACTGCGCTTAAAAAATATGCGTGAGGCAGACAAATTAATAACTATATTTTCCAGGGAAAATGGTAAGCAGCGGGTAGTTGCCCATGGGGTAAGTAAAGCTGCCAGCCGCAAGAGAGGGGCTGTTCAACCTTTTTGTCACTCACGGCTTCTTTTATACCGGGGAAAGGAACTGGATTCTATCAGCCAGTCCGAAAACATAACTTTTTTTCCTCACCTGCGCAGCCATTTAGAAAAAATGACTTTAGCCCTGTATATTTGTGAACTGGTAGATGGGTTAAGTCCAGAGGGCCAGTCAAATGAGTCTCTCTTTATACTGCTGCTGACCACACTGGGCTGGCTGGACCGGCCTTTTGTGGATATGTCCCAGGCGGAGCAGATTATTGCAGGGTTTGAGTTAAAAATGCTGGGGTTAATGGGTTACCTGCCTGAGCTGGGCTGCTGTGTAAACTGTGGTCAGCTGCTAACGGGTAAAATAGCATTTAGTGTTAACCTTGGCGGAGCAGTATGCGGGAGATGCCGCGCTAGCGATACTCAGGCTTTGGAAATAAATTATCAAACTATAAAATTAATGCACCAGCTGCTGGTTACTAGGCCGGGGGATCTAGCAAAGATAAAGATTAAACCGGTAATTTTTAATGAGTTAAAAAGGATTTTAAAAGCTCTCACCAGGAATTACCTGGAAAGAAGAGCTAAATCACTGGAATTTTTGGAAGTTTTGCATAAAGCTCCCCTTCACCGGGGTAAATATTAGTAGGTATATTAGGGGGGGTAACAATATGAATAGTGAATTAGAAAAAATTGATTTGCTTCGTGCCCGGTTAGGTGTAAGCTATAAAGAGGCTAAGGAAGCCCTAGATGAAGCAGAAGGGGATGTTGTGCAGGCATTAATTAAATTGGAACAGAGCAGCCTTCATTTAAAAGAAAAAATTCACGGGCGGAGTAAAGAAGCTGTAAGCCAGCTGAGAAATATTTTAGAAACTGGTCAAAAAACACGCATTAAAATAAAAAAGGACGGCAAGACCATTATGGATCTGCCGGCTACGGTGGGAGTGGCAGGACTGGTGGGAGCACTTTACAGTACAGAGCTTGCTGTGCTTGGTGCAGTAGGTGCCATTGCCGCCATGGCTAATGACTACACCATGGAAATAGAACATGGTGAAAAAGAAAATAACATAATATAATTAACGTTATCGTGTTTCCCAAGCAAATATTGACAACTTTTATAAAAGAATGCTAAAATACTTTCGTGTATTTATAAGTTAATACTGAAGGCGATGAGGGAAAGAGTAGCCAAGTGCAGTTTTTTCAGCGAGCCGGGGGCGGTGTGAGCCCGGTAAAACAGCTTGCGTGAAAGGGGTTCCCAAGCCGCAAGAGGAAAGCCTGCGAGCTGTATTAGCTTCAGGTGAGTAAAGCTTGCATTTTACAAGGAGGGCCGTATGCGGTCAACCAGGGTGGAACCGCGGGAGAATCCTCCCGTCCCTGAATTTGTGGGACGGGAGGTTTTTTAGTTTGAGGATAATAAAGCGCCGGGTATGTTTGAGGAGCGAAGCGACCAGTTATGCAGGTGCGGGGAGGCTTAAGCGTTCGTTCAAGTATATGTGCCGGCGTGTTTTTGGACTATAAATACCTTGACGGATAATTATAATTTATAAATAAATTAATAGTTGGGGGTGTTTAAATGCAGCAGGTTACTGTTGATGACTTTTTCCAGATTGATATTAGAATAGGAACGGTGATAAAAGTAGAAGATTTCCCAGAGGCAAGAAAACCTGCGTACAAAGTGTGGGTAGACTTTGGGAATGAAATTGGTGTTAAAAAATCCAGTGCGCAAATTACAGATTTATACAGCAAAGAAGACCTCATAAACCGCCAGGTGGTAGCAGTGGTGAATTTTCCACCCCGGCAGGTGGCAAGGTTTATGTCTGAAATCTTAATCTTGGGAACGGTACAGGATGATGGTACTGTTGTACTCCTTCAGCCTGAACGACCGGTAAAAAATGGCTCGCGAATAAGTTAAAAGGAGGATAACAAAAAATGAACTTTCAACAGCTTATACTTGCTTTAAATAATTTTTGGTCTGAACAAAACTGCATTATTCAACAACCGTATGATATAGAAAAGGGAGCCGGTACCATGAATCCGGCCACATTCCTGCGTGCTTTAGGACCCGAACCGTGGCGTGTAGCTTATGTTGAGCCTTCACGGCGTCCTACCGACGGGCGTTATGGTGAAAATCCCAACCGCCTGCAGCATTATTATCAATATCAAGTGATATTAAAACCTTCACCTGATGATGTAATTGATGTATATCTTGACAGTTTAAGAGCAATCGGTATTAATCCTAGTGAACATGATATTCGATTTGTTGAAGATAACTGGGAATCTCCCACCCTTGGGGCATGGGGTTTAGGATGGGAGGTATGGCTGGATGGGATGGAAATAACGCAGTTTACATATTTCCAGCAGTGTGGAGGTATTGATTGTAAACCTGTATCGGTAGAAATTACTTACGGGTTGGAACGCCTGGCCATGTTTATCCAGGGTGTAGACAGTGTCTTTGATATTGAGTGGGTCAACGATATTAAATACGGTGATGTACACCATCAAGGAGAGGTAGAACATTCAACTTATAATTTTGAAGAAGCTGATGTAGATATGCTTTTTAAATTATTTGATATGTATGAGGCTGAGGCTGTCAGGGTGGCAGAAAAAGGACTTGTACTCCCGGCTTATGATTATGTTTTAAAATGCTCCCATACTTTTAACCTTTTGGATGCTAGAGGTGCTATTAGTGTAACTGAACGAACAGGATATATTGCCAGGGTTCGAAATTTAGCTCGGATATGTGCCCAAAAGTATGTTGAACAGCGTGAAAAACTAGGATTCCCGCTGCTGAAGAAGGAGGAAGAGTAAGATGGCAAAAGACTTTTTAATGGAAATAGGTACCGAAGAAATACCAGCTCGTTTTATTGAACCGGCATTAAGCCAGCTTAAAGAACTGGCAGAAGAAGCCTTTGCTGAGCAGCGTTTAAATTATAAAGAAGTTGAAACCTATGGTACTCCCCGCCGGTTAGTACTGTATGTTAGACAGCTGGATGAAAAGCAGGCTGAATTATCTATAGAAAAAAGAGGCCCGGCCAAAGATGCAGCATTTGATGATGATGGGAACCCTACTAAAGCTGCTTTAGGATTTGCCCGCAGCCTGGGCGTGGCGGTGGAAAACTTAATAACTAAAAAAGCAGGTAAAAAGGAGTATGTATTTGCTGTAATTAAAGAAGAAGGAAAGTTAACTGAGAAGGTGCTGGCAGAAATTGCGCCGCAGTTGATTGACAGCCTGCGTTTTCCCAAACCAATGCGCTGGGGAAATTTAGATTATCGCTTTGCCCGGCCAATTCATTGGATAGTGGCACTGTATGGAAAAGAAATTATTCCTTTTACGGTCGCAAACTTAGCCAGCAACAGGTTTACTTACGGCCACCGTTTTTTAAGCAGCGGAGCATTAAAAGTAGATGATCCGAAGCACTATTTTGAGGTAATGCGTAATGAATATGTTATGGTTGACGGTAATGAGCGTCGCCGTGTTATTTGGCAGCAGGTCCAGGATCTGGCAGCTGAAGCAGGTGGACAGGTGCAGCCTGATAAAGAGCTGCTGGATGAAATAGCTAATATTGTTGAATATCCAACGGCTTTAATGGGCAGTTTTGCAGAGCGTTATTTGGATATGCCTGACGAAGTCATAATCACTCCCATGAGGGAGCATCAGCGCTATTTCCCGGTCTTAGATAAAGAAGGAAAGCTTATGCCCAAATTTATTGCTGTGCGTAATGGTACTGAAAAACATTTAGATATAGTCACAGCGGGTAACGAAAAAGTATTGGCGGCCCGCTTGGCAGACGCTGAATTTTTCTATAAAGAAGACTTAAAAGCACCACTAGCAGAAAAAGTTAATGATTTAAAGAAGGTAGTGTGGCTGGAAGAGCTGGGCACGGTTTATGATAAAGTACAGCGTATAAGCAGGCTGGCAGATGCCCTGGCGGATAAACTTGGTGCGGACAATAAGCAGAAAGATACAATTTCCAGGGCTGCTTATCTATCCAAAGCTGACCTGGTTACAAACATGGTGTATGAATTTCCTGAGCTGCAGGGTGTAATGGGAAGAGAATATGCATTAAAAAATGGTGAAGAGCAGGAAGTTGCCCAGGCAGTTTTTGAACATTATTTACCCCGTCATGCCGGTGATGAACTGCCTGTCAGTTTGGCAGGAAAAGTTCTAAGCTTGGCAGATAAGTTCGATAGTATTGTGGGCTGTTTTGCAATTGGTATACAGCCTACGGGATCGCAGGATCCTTATGCTCTAAGGAGGCAGGCGCTGGGAGCAGTAAATATTATTTTAGACGGCGAACTACCCATTTCGTTGAATGAAATGATTAATCTAGCGTATATTGGGTACCAGGGGAAAAATTTAAAACTAGATCTTGATACATTAACAGCAGAGATACAGGAGTTTTTTAAACAGCGTGTAAAGGGAATTTTCTCGGAGAAAGGATTTTCGTACGACATTATTGATTCTGTCTTAGAGGCTGGTTTTGATGTCATTGTTGATGCGTGGAAACGTGGGCAGGCTCTGTCAGAATTTAGAAAGCGGCCCGAGTTTAATGACCTTATGACTGCATTTAACAGGGTAAATAATTTGGCCAAAAAATCTGAAGGTGGGGTTATAAGCAAAGAACTGCTGAAGGAAGAAGTGGAAAAGGATTTATATTCAGCGTATGTAAATTTCAGCACCAACATGGCCCGGTATATGGAAAACAAAGATTATGTAAATGCATGTGAAGAAACAGCTAAACTGCTGGGCCCCATAAACAACTTTTTTGAACAGGTAATGGTGATGGTTGATGATGAAAAAATACGTAATAACCGCTTAGCACTTTTATACAGCCTGGCCCAAGAAATGAAAACTATAGCTGATTTTTCAAAAATTGTATCATAAAAATAAAATATAATATACTTATTTTTTTTCAATACGAAGAAGGGATTTTTTGAGACATATCAAATATAAATAGTGTGTCACAATTATTAAGGGAGTGATGGGATGGAGCTAACTGAACGCCAACAAAAAATTGTAGAAATAGTTAAGAAAGAAGGCCCCATCACTGGAGAACAAATTGCTGAAAAACTGGATTTAACTAGGGCTACACTCAGGCCTGATCTGGCCATATTAACCATGGCCAATATATTAGAAGCCCGACCCCGGGTGGGCTATTTCTACAGCGGCAAGTCAACAGGGCAGATAATTGCTGATAAATTAAAAAATATAAAAGTTGGAGATGTTAAATCGGTACCTATTGTAGTAAAAGAAGATTGTTCTGTTTACGATGCCATCGTGACAATGTTTATTGAAGATGTAGGAACTCTTATTGTGGTTGGTGACGATGGCAGGCTGGAAGGAGTAATTTCCAGGAAAGACTTTCTTAAAAACACTTTGGGTGGGCAGGATATACACAAGTTACCGGTTGGTGTAATAATGACCAGGATGCCTAATGTTGTGGTGGCTTTTCCTGAGGATTCGGTTTGGTTGGCAGCTAGACGTTTATTAAATCATGAGGTAGACTGTCTTCCGGTGGTCCGCCCGGTTAAAGAAGAACCTGATAAATACGAGGTTATTGGGCGTTTTACAAAAACAAATATTGCCCACCTATTTGTAGAACTAGGGGAAGAGTAAATAGCAGGGGGGCGTTTGCCATTAGTGAAGTAAGTTCACCAGCTAAAATATTTGTTTTGTCTGACTCTGTGGGAGAAACAGCTGAATTGGTGGCTAAAGCTGCTGTCAGCCAATTTAATGGCGGCGGTGTAGAAATAAAACGAGTGCCTTATGTTAAAAGTGTCAGAGACATTCATGATGTTGTGGAAGAAGCGGCAGGCCAAAACTGTATTATTGCTTTTACCTTGGTACTACCTGAGCTTAGAGAAGCTCTTGTAAATGAAGCTAAAAATCACAATATTGCTGCAGTTGATATAATGGGCCCCTTGCTAAACGCATTACGCACTGTAACAAATAAATCACCAATAATGGAACCAGGTCTTGTGCACAGGCTGGATGAAGATTATTTCCGGCGGGTTGAAGCCATAGAATTTGCTGTGAAATACGATGATGGTAAAGATCCCAGGGGTATTACAAAGGCAGATTTAGTTATCATAGGAGTTTCTCGTACCTCTAAGACGCCGCTCTGCATGTACTTGGCCCATAAACGTATTAAGGCAGCAAATGTGCCGCTGGTCCCCGAAGTTTCACCACCTGAAGAACTATTTCAGGTGCCTGCCAGCAGGGTTATTGGTCTCACTGTCAGCCCAGAGCAATTAAACATCATACGAAGAGAGCGGCTGCGTACACTGGGATTAACTTCACATGCAGACTATGCCAGCATGGAAAGGATACTTAAAGAACTGGAATATGCTGACAAAATAATGAAAAAGATTGGCTGTAAGAAAATTGATGCTACTAATAAAGCTGTTGAAGAAACTGCCAGCAAGGTCTTAGAGCACTATTATTATATTACTCGTCAAAAAAATAAATAAACATATATTTAGGCCGAAGTGAGCGGCTAAATTAAACGGGGAGGAGTCGAATATATGTCAACTGCCAAGTATGTCTACCTTTTCAATGAGGGACGGGCAGATATGAAAAGCCTGCTGGGGGGGAAGGGTGCAAACCTGGCTGAAATGACTAATATAGGCCTGCCGGTGCCCCCGGGTTTTGTTATTACAACTGAAGCCTGCAGGGACTTTTATAATGCGGGACAGAAGTTCCCTGAAGGGCTGGAGGAACAGACACTGGAAAAAGTAAAATTTTTAGAAGAGATTACCGGTAAAAAATTTGGTGATCCCCAAAATCCCCTGTTAGTTTCTGTCCGTTCTGGGGCAGTAATTTCAATGCCGGGGATGATGGATACGGTTTTAAACCTAGGTTTAAATGATGAAACAGTTGAGGGACTGGCTGCCAGTACCGGAAATAAGCGTTTTGCCTATGACTGCTACCGCCGCTTTTTGCAGATGTTTGGTGATGTGGTTCTTGGTATTGACCATCATAGATTTGAAACTATACTAGAAGAGAAGAAAGCTGAAAAGGAAGTGCAGTTTGACAACCAGTTAACTGCTGGAGATTGGCAGGATGTAATAGAAAAATATAAAAACATAATTAATACCGAAACAGGAAAACCCTTCCCGCAGGATCCAATGGACCAGCTGTTTAAAGCTATCCATGCTGTATTCAACTCCTGGAATACCGAACGGGCAATAGTATACCGGAGAGTGCATAAAATTCCTGATGACCTTGGTACTGCCGTAAACGTGGTAACAATGGTATTTGGCAATATGGGTGATGATTCCGGAACCGGGGTGGCGTTTACTCGCAACCCGTCTACCGGTGAAAAAGTACTCTATGGCGAATATTTAACTAATGCTCAAGGTGAAGATGTTGTGGCAGGTATACGCACCCCACAGCCCATTGCCAAGCTGGAAGAAGAAATGCCTGATGTATACCGTCAATTTAAGGAAACTTGTGAACTGCTGGAAAAACATTACCGCGATATGCAGGATATTGAGTTTACCATTGAACGCGGTAAATTATGGATACTGCAGACTCGAAATGGTAAGCGTACGGCCCAGGCAGCCATAAAGATAGCAGTTGATATGGTTGAAGAAGGATTAATTACTAAAGAAGAAGCAGTAACCCGTGTGGAACCTAGCCAGTTAGACCAACTGCTTCACCGCCGTATTGATCCCAGTTCCAAGCTTAACGTGCTGGCTAAAGGTCTGCCTGCATCTCCTGGTTCTGCTTCAGGCAAGGTAGTATTCGATGCTGACCTGGCAGAAAAGATGGGCAAAGAAGGAGAAAAAGTACTGCTGGTAAGGATGGAAACAACACCAGATGATATTCATGGTATTGTTGAATCCCAGGGCGTATTGACATCCAGGGGAGGAATGACAAGCCATGCTGCTGTAGTAGCCCGTGGAATGGGTAAGCCGTGTGTTTGTGGGTGTGATGAAATAAAAATAGATTACGCTGCCAAGCAGTTTAGTGTAGGTGAACAAGTTATTAAAGAGGGCGATGTTATTTCTATAGATGGCAGCACCGGCCAAGTACTGCTGGGAGAAGTCCCGATGATTGACCCTGAATTGTCCGTGGAATTTAAAAAGCTTTTGGAATGGGCAGATGAAATTCGTGATTTGGGAGTTCGTACTAATGCTGATACACCTGAAGACGCTGCCAAGGCTAGGGAGTTTGGTGCGGAGGGGATAGGCTTAACAAGAACTGAGCACATGTTTATGGCCCAGGATCGTCTGCCTATAGTGCAGGAGATGATACTTGCTTCCACCCTAGAAGAAAGACAGGAAGCATTGAATAAGCTGCTGCCTATGCAGCAGGAAGATTTTTATGGCATCTTAAAAGCTATGAAAGGTCTGCCTGTATGTATCAGGCTTCTTGATCCTCCGCTGCATGAGTTTTTACCCAATGCCGAGGAATTGGCAGTAGAAATAACGAGGTTGAAACTTTCAGGTGCTGATGAGAGTGAAATTAGAGCAAAAGAAGAGCTTCTGCGCAAAGTTCGTTCACTGACTGAATTTAACCCTATGCTCGGGCACAGGGGCTGTCGTTTAGGAATTACTTACCCCGAAATTTATAAGATGCAGGCCCGGGCCATTTTCCAGGCTGCTGCAAAGCTGGTGGAAGAAGGTTATGAAGTATTTCCTGAAGTGGAAATACCACTGGTAATGGAAGTCAATGAGTTAAGTTACTTAAAAGAACTTGTAATAAAAGTTGCCGATAAAGTAATGAATGAAACTGGAGTTAAGTTTAAATATGCTGTGGGTACAATGATTGAGCTTCCCCGGGCAGCTCTGCTTGCTGATGAAATAGCCCAGGAGGCAGAATTTTTCTCCTTTGGTACTAACGATTTAACTCAAACCACTTTCGGTTTTTCACGTGATGATGCTGAAGGGAAATTTATGCATCAATATACAGAGCTTAAAATATTAAAAGAAAATCCTTTTGTGGTACTGGACCGCAAAGGTGTAGGAAAGCTTATGAAAATGGCAGTTCAAGAAGGACGCAAAGTGAGGCCGGATTTATTAGTAGGAATTTGTGGTGAGCATGGCGGTGAGCCTAGTTCTGTTGAGTTCTGTCACTTAATTGGCCTAGACTATGTAAGCTGTTCTCCATACCGTGTTCCTATTGCCCGGCTGGCGGCAGCACAGGCTAAAGTAAATAACAAGTAAAGTAATACAGAAAGAGGGAACTGTTAAACGGTTCCCTCTTTTTTCTATATCATAATTTTGACGCATCCAAGGTGTTTACTGGAGAAAACAACGGCCGGCAAATTCAAAGAACGACGCAGCCGGAGGGAAATACCTTGGTGGTGATAAGAGCGGGTTTTTATTCCCGTAATTAAAATTTTACTCTTAACGAAAATAACGTTTAATTGTAAAATTAATACTAAATAAGCAAAAAAATGAGGGGAGAAGCAAAATGTCCGGAGAAAAAATTAAAATTCTAGAAATGGTTGAAGCAGGAAAAATAAATGCTGCCGAAGCACTGGAATTATTAAAAGCTGTAGAAATGCCGCAAGAAAAGAAGGAATATGATGAAGGTTTGACAACGGGCAGAGTATTAAGGGTAAGAGTTGATGGAGATAAAGCTAAAAAAATAAACCTTAATCTACCATTAAATGTTATAAAAGCAGCATCTAAATTTGCCTGGATGGGAATTAACTTAATACCTGAAAACACTCGCTTAGAAATGGAGAAAAAAGGTATTGATCTATCGAAAATAGATTTTAATGAATTGGCCCAGCTGATTGAAAAAGGGTTGGTACAAGAAAAACTTGTTGATATATACATTGATGATGACAAACAAGGAAAATTAAAAGTAGAAGTTTTTATAGAATAAATAATTAATTTAAAAATTAAGCAGGAATTACTATACCTCTTAGCAAAGTATTAAGTACCAGTTGTGTAAAATGGTAATATGTTTTGGAGGTACTTGTTAATCCTATTTATGGTATGACCATCTGAACTACTGATGTCCCGGTTTATTATATTTATATAATAAAAATATTTTAAGTATAAAAGAAAGGAGGGGATTTAAAAAACTAAATAAAGGTTCCTACCAAAACTGGTATACTTTAAATTCTGCACAAGAAAGTTCAAGTGCTAACAAGCACTAAATATACAGAAAATAGCTGTAAAGGAGTTGTTTACCAGTGAATTTTCAAATTGCCGAATTTATGTACATGCTTCCTCAATTTTCTTTTCCGGAATCTTTTTCACTGGATACCCTAATGGAATATATGGATAAGGTGTTTGCGCTGGTTAAAGAATTATTTGATATACACTGGGCAATAGGTGGAGCGGCTGTTACTTTAGCTGTTGGTGCAATTGTATTTTTAATTCACCTGGCAGCTGCAGCTTTTATTGCCTTTTTAGCTTTTTCGCAGTAAATATGCTGTAACTATGTAGTATAGATAAAAGTGTTTAAAAATAAAGTAGGGAGAGCCCATAAGGTTCTCCCTACTTTGTTCTATATAAAGGAATATGTCATTTACACAAAAAAGTCTTAATAGAAGTGAAGGATAAAAAATATTTATGTCGAAGGTAAAACTGTTTAATGTATCGCTTTAAACAGGAGGGGTTCTAAGTACTTTGCCTGAAATGAGGTTATTTATTGCTATAAACCTGCCAAGTGCATTAAAAATGAAATTAAAGGAGCTGCAGCAGCAGTTGGCAGGCTGTAACTGTTGGGTAAAGTGGGTAAAACCGGAAAACTTCCATTTAACGATAAAGTTTCTAGGGGAAACTGATATCAAAAAAATTCTAGCTATAAACAGCAGGTTACAAAAAATTTGTCAGAATGTTGGTACGTTCCAATTAAAATTTACTAAACTTGGCACTTTTCCTAAAGCGAACTTACCTAAGGTTTTATGGGTGGGTGTTGAAGGTAATATTGATGTATTAAGAAATCTTAACCAGCAGGTAGAAGAAGAGATGCAAAGCATAGGATTTTCAAGGGATAAACGTAGATTTTCTCCTCATCTTACACTGGGAAGAGTAAAAAACAGTCACAATTGTCATGAACTGCTGGAGAAATTATCTGTTCTTAATAAAGAAGGAATAAACTTTGGAACTGTTGAAGTAAAGTCAATGGAACTTATGCGGAGTGTTTTGAAAAAAGATGGCCCGGTTTACTCCGTTGTTGAGCAATTCCGATTCATGTAGGTATATTGTATTTAGCCAATTCATAGATTGAAGTAATAATAAAAATGCTCCAGGTGCAAGGAATTTAAATGGGGAGTGGTTATCATGTTAATTATAGCATTGAACGGCAGTCCTAATAAAGATGGCAACACTGCATTTTTGCTTCGAGAAGCAGTAGAAATTATTAAATCCGGGGGCGTAAATGTAAAGCTGTACCAGTTATCTGAAGCCATTGACCAGGCAAGGCACCCTTTTTGTACTTGTTGTTCTACGCCTTGCAGTGGGGTTTGTTATAAAGGTACTTTGTTGGAACAAATATATGAAGACCTGCGTCAGGCAGATGGGGTAATATTAGGAAGTCCTGTTTATTTTGGTACTGTATCTGGTCAAATGAAGGCCTTTTGGGATAAAACCCGTGCTCTAAGGAAAGAAAAAGCTCTAATAAATGTTGTAGGAGCTGCTATTACAACGGGGGGTTCACGGTATGGAGGGCAGGAAAGTACTGCACGGGCTCTTCACGAAATTATGCTTACTCACGGGATGACTGTGGTGGGTGACGGCTTTTATGAAGATGATGCCGGTCACCAGGGGGTCTGCTCCCAGCGACCATCAAATGAGGACGCAGAGGCCATAAAAAGAACCCAAATATTAACAAAGCGTGTAATGGAAGTAGCTCAAGCTACGGCAGCACTCCGTAAAAACAGGCGGGGGTAATATAAAAGAGGAGTGGGTTTTGTGGAAATTAGAAGTTATATTGAAAAGTGTGAAGAGGCACTTCTATCTCCTTATGCCTCCTTTAGCACTAAAAGCAGGGGAAGACTGAGGCCGGTTCCCGAGTGCCCATTGCGCACAGCATTTCAAAGGGACAGAGACCGCATTATTCACTCTAAAAGTTTTCGCCGCCTTAAACACAAAACCCAGGTGTTTATTATACCGGAGGGAGATCATTACCGTACTAGGCTGACGCATACTTTGGAAGTTGCACAAATTGCTCGTACCATTTCTCGTGCTTTGCGCTTAAATGAAGATCTTACAGAAGCTATTGCACTGGGACATGATTTGGGGCATACTCCATTTGGACATGCTGGAGAAAGTGCTCTAAATGAGGTTTACAGCGAAGGCTTTAAACATAATGAACACAGCTTACGGGTAGTGGATAAGCTGGAAGGTGAAAATGGTTTAAATTTAACATGGGAAGTTAGAGATGGAATTTTAAACCATACTGGTAAAGTAATGCCAGTTACTTTGGAAGGGCAAGTGGTTAAGCTAGCAGACCGTATAGCCTATATTAATCACGACATTGATGATGCCCTTAGAGGGGGCATACTGCAGCTGGAAGATCTGCCTTTACACTGCCGTGAACTGCTGGGAAATAGACATGGGGAAAGAATAAACAATATGGTTATGGATGTAATAGCAAACAGCACAGGAAAAGACCGCATCATAATGAGTGCTGATGCCAAGAAGGCTATGGATGACCTTCGGAGCTTTATGTTTGAACGGGTATATATTGGTTCAGAAGCAAAAAAAGAAGAAACAAAGGCAAAGCTGGTAGTTAAATATTTATATCAGTATTTTTTGGAACATCCCGAGCAGCTTCCCAAAGAATATCAGAAGAAAATTGAAGTTGAAAAACTTGACCGCATAGTAGTGGATTATATTGCGGGAATGACTGATAGATATGCAATTAGGGTATACCAACAACTTTTTTTGCCTTCTCCTTGGGTATACTGATGCAGCTTTTAATTATTGAAAAATATGGCAATAATATTAACTGTTTTACAGTGCAGCAACAATATATTATTGAAGCAAATTTGTCGAATTGGGGGAAGGAAAATACAAAGTAATAGCGAATTAATATGAAATCAGGAATTGAAAAAAGTTAATAATTCTATCATTTTGTATATCTGTCTGCCATTGAATAAAGTATATAAGAGGTGTCAATGTGGGGTATATTTCTAATGAGGTGGCAGAAGAAATACTGCAGAGGATTGATATTGTACAGTTAATTTCAGAGTATGTATTGCTAAAAAAACAGGGAAAAAATTATTTTGGTCTCTGCCCCTTTCATCAAGAGGATACACCATCATTTTCTGTTGCTCCTGATAAGCAAATATTTTACTGCTTTGGATGCAACGTAGGCGGCAATGCCTATAAATTTTTAATGTTAAAAGAAGGCTTAAGCTACCCTGAGGCTGTACGCCTGCTGGGGCACAGGGTAGGGATTAATATCCCGGAAAGTTCAGGCTCATATGATTCCGACAAGCAGAAGAAAGAGAAGCGGCTGTATAAAATCCTTGAAGCTGCAGCTAATTTTTTTCACCAGTATCTATTATACCACAAAGGTGAAACAGCGAGAAATTATTTAAACAAACGAGGCATTTCAGAGCAGCAAATAAAAACTTTTCAGCTTGGCTATGCGCCTGCCGGGTGGAATAACCTTATTGAGTTTTTAACTTCTAAAGGGTGTAATTTAGGTGAATTAGAAAAGTTGGGACTGGTCATAAAAAACCGACAAGGAACGGGATATTATGACCGGTTTAGAAACAGGATTATCCTTCCTATTTGTGATGCCGCTGGTAGGATTGTGGGGTTTGGTGGAAGGGCATTAGATAATAGTAATCCCAAGTATCTTAATACACCAGAAACTCATCTATTTAATAAAAGACACCTGCTTTACGGTCTGCACTTGGCTAGGAAGGCCATTAGGGAAAGCGGTTATGCTTTAGTTATGGAAGGGTATATGGATGTAATTGCTGCCCATCAATTTGGCATCTCAAATGCTGTTGCATCCCTGGGGACTGCTTTAACCCGGGAACAAGTTAAATTATTAAAAAGGTATACTAATGAGATTGTTATTTCATACGATGCTGATGCTGCTGGAGTAAATGCAGCGTTGAGAGGTTTGGATATAATTCAGCATATGGGCTGCCGAGTAAAAGTTTTACAAGTTCCTCAAGGCAAGGACCCGGATGAATACCTTCGTGTTAATGGTGCAGCAAAATTTAAAAAACTGATTAAGTCGGCATACGGTTTAATAGATTATAAGCTCTATGCTGCTACTCAAAAAGGCATTCCCGCTACAGCACCAGAAAAAATTGCTGTACTCCAGCAGGTGCTTCCAAACTTGGCGGCAATAAAAGAACCTGTTGAACAAGAAGAAAGCATAAAAAGAGTTGCTTCTGTTCTTAATGTTAGCTGGGAGACAGTAGTAAGCGAATTAAAAAGATATCTAAATCAAAGTAAAAACAATGTCAATAAGGGTAACAAATGGCGTAACGGGGATAATTTTGTTAAAAAGTCATATAATATAAATCTAACGAACGCACGCTATCGAGCTGAGTATTTACTGCTTGGTTTAATATTAACAGATTTTGAACTTTTTTCAATAGTAAAAAAGCAAATTACTGCTGAACATTTTGAGAATATTGAGCTTAAAAATATATATTCCTTATTGTTAGATAGTGAGGAAGCTACTGTTAATGAACCTGCAAAACTCGTGCAGAAAATGGATGAAAAATGCCAGCAGGTATTCTGTAGGCTTTTAAATGAAAAAATGCCTGCTGAAAATAAAGAAAATATCATTAAAGATTGTATAAATATTATCATTAAGCAGGCAGGGAAAAAGCAGCAGGAGGATCTGCTTCGCCAGTTAAAAGAAGCGGAGCGGAGTGGTGACCAGGATCGTGTAAAAAAGTTGTTACAGGAATTACAGCAGCTCCATCACAAGATAAATACAGGTTTGCCCTAGAGGGGGGAAATTTAATGAAAGAAGAGCAGCAATTAGAGTATATTAAAGAGTTAATGGATAAAGGGAAAAAACGTGGTGCTCTGACTTATAAGGAAGTTATGGACGCCCTGCAGGGGATTGAATTAACTCCGGAACAAATTGATGATGTATATGAAAAATTAGCCAGCAATGGGATTGAAGTTGTACCTGAAGAATCAGACATAGAGAGATTGGAGGAAGAAAAAGAAATTGAGGAAGAAGTAGACCTTAGTATTCCTGAAGGTGTTGGCATAGATGATCCTGTTAGAATGTACCTGAAAGAAATAGGAAGAATACCCCTGCTATCTCCCGAAGAAGAAGTGGAATTGGCTAAACGAATGGAACAGGGTGATGAAGAGGCAAAGAGAAGGCTCGCAGAGGCAAACTTGCGGCTGGTGGTGAGTATAGCTAAGCGTTATGTGGGGCGAGGTATGCTTTTTTTAGATTTAATTCAAGAAGGCAACCTCGGTTTAATTAAAGCAGTAGAAAAGTTTGATTACCGAAAGGGATATAAGTTCAGCACATATGCTACGTGGTGGATTAGGCAGGCCATAACCCGGGCAATAGCAGACCAGGCTAGGACTATTCGTATACCGGTGCATATGGTTGAGACTATAAACAAGTTGATCCGTGTTTCTCGCCAACTGCTGCAGGAACTTGGGCGTGAACCTACACCTGAAGAAATTGCCAAAGAAATGAATATACCTGAAGAAAAAGTGCGAGAAATTATGAAAATTGCCCAGGAACCTGTTTCTCTAGAAACTCCCATTGGGGAGGAAGAAGATTCACATCTCGGTGACTTTATTGAAGACCAGGACGCCAAAGCACCAGCAGAAGAAGCATCATACACACTGCTGAGAGAGCAGTTAGACAGTGTTCTAAACACATTAACCGAGCGTGAGCAAAAAGTGCTTCGCCTGCGCTTTGGTCTTGATGATGGCCGTGCTCGTACATTAGAAGAAGTAGGTCAGCAGTTTGGGGTAACCCGCGAGCGCATACGGCAAATTGAAGCAAAAACACTGCGCAAGCTCAGGCATCCCAGCCGCAGCAAAAAATTAAAAGATTACCTGGATTAATGATAATAAAATCCTGCAAAAAAGTGTTGACCTGGCAGACTGAAATTAGTATAATAAGTATTGCTGATGGGCGCTCCTCGATAGCTCAACGGTAGAGCAACCGGCTGTTAACCGGTAGGTTGCAGGTTCGAATCCTGCTCGAGGAGCCAGTAAAATTTCTTCTGGGCCCATAGCTCAACGGTAGAGCACCCGGCTCATAACCGGTTGGTTCTAGGTTCGAATCCTAGTGGGCCCACCAAAATATGGCCCCTTGGTCAAGTGGTCTAAGACACCGCCCTTTCACGGCGGTAACACGGGTTCGAATCCCGTAGGGGTCACCACATGGGCGGTTAGCTCAGCTGGGAGAGCACCTGCCTTACAAGCAGGGGGTCGGGAGTTCGAGCCTCTCACCGCCCACCACTAAAAGACCTGGTACAGATTGTACCAGGTCTTTTTTACGTGTGTCCGGTACGTCTGCCGAAGAGAGTTTTTCATGGCTCTAATTTGCGAAATAACATCATATGCAAAAATTTCCTTTTTAAATACATAAATTATACCATTTAAATGTTAAAATATAAGATGAGGGTTATTAAAAAAGGTAAATTATAGAATATGGAGAATGGAGTAGATATGGGTAAAGAGGTAGTTAATAAAAGATTGCTGGCACTGGCGGAATATATACTTCCTGGAGAAATAATAGCGGATATTGGTACCGATCATGCTTACCTGCCTGTTTATCTAGTTCAGTCAGGAAAAATAACAAGAGCTTTAGCATGTGACATTCATGAGAAACCGCTGGATGTGGCCAGAAAAAATGTTATTGATAATAAATTAGAGGCAAATATTGAGCTGCGCTTTGGTGATGGTCTTAAAACGCTAAAACCAGGTGAAGCAGAAGTGGCAGTGGCTGCCGGTATGGGCGGAGGAACTATTAAAAAAATACTGGAAGATTCACCTAGGGTACTTAATACCCTAAAGAGATTAATCCTACAACCTATGGGAGACGAGGCTGATCTAAGACGCTGGTTATTATGTAATGGCTGGCGGTTGGTGGATGAAAATTTGATTTTTGAAAATGGACATATTTATACCATTATAATAGCAGAGCAGGGAAGTGAACAATTATATGATGATGTAGTTTTGGAAGTGGGGCCAAGATTGATTGAAAAAAAGCACCCGCTGCTGCCAGAACTGCTTAAAAAACTTATAAAAAAATATAAGCTGGCAGTAAGAGGGCTTATGAAAAGCAGCAGACCCGACGCAAGGATAAAATTAGAGCGGTTAAGAAAACACCTTAGCAGATTAGAGGAGGTGGCAGAAAAATGCCGGTAAAAAACAGTGTGATTTTTAGCATGCTGGAAAAATTAGCACCAAAATACATGGCTGAAGAATGGGATAATGTAGGCCTTCAGGTTGGCAGCCCGGAGGATGAAGTTAGCAAGGTACTTTTAACTTTAGATGTTAATGAAAGTACTGTGCTTGAAGCAGAAGAAAATGGTGTGCAATTAATTATTTCTCATCACCCCCTGCTGTTTAAAGGGATAAAAAGTATTAATACCTGCACTCCCCAGGGAAAAATAATTTCCAGGTTAATAAAGAACAATATTACAGTATATACAGCTCATACCAACTTAGATAATGCAGTGGGTGGGGTTAATAGTGTACTGGCAGAAAAATTAAAGCTGGAAAACGTTGAGATACTTAATGTGACAGGTAATGAAAACTATTATAAACTGGTTGTGTTTGTCCCTGAAGGCTACCAGGATGCAGTTCGAAAAGCGTTAAGTGAGGCCGGTGCTGGTTGGATAGGGAATTACAGTGACTGTACTTTTCAAACCACCGGAACGGGCACGTTTCGGCCCCGGGAAGGGACTAACCCTTTTATTGGCCAGCAGGGTCAAGTAGAACATGTAAAAGAAATTCGCTTGGAAACTATTATTCCGGCGGGTAAAATTTCAGCTGTAATCAAATCTATGATTGAAGCCCATCCCTATGAGGAAGTGGCCTATGATATTTACCCGTTGAAAAATGAAGGGCCGGCTTATGGATTAGGTAGAGTGGGTACTCTCCCAAATGCTTTAAGCCTGTCTGAGTTTGTGCAGCATGTAAAATCTGTTCTTAACCTGGATGTGGTAAAAGTAGGTGGCCCCCGGGATAAGGTTATAAAAAAGGCAGCAGTTTGTGGTGGATCTGCTGCTGAATTGTGGCCTAAGGCTCTGGCCAAAGGGGCGGATGTCTATGTGTCTGGAGATATAAAATACCATACAGCCCAGGACATGGCTGCTGCTGGTTTAGCATTTATAGATGCAGGACATTATGGTACTGAAGTACCGGTAATTGAAAAAATTTACTGCTATCTTAAAAAGTCATGCGAAGAAAAAGATTTAAATATTGATTTTGTAATTTCTAAATCGCAAAAAGATCCTTTTACATACGCTTAATCTTCCATTGTTTAACTATTGCTGTTTTGCTGTAATAATGTTATAATATCACTCCAGCAAAAAACTAAAAAACACAGCCGTGAGTAAATCAGATGATCGCAGGTACCATTCCGCAAGGAGGTACTTGAGGAAAGTCCGAGCTCCATAGGGCAGGGTGCTGGATAACATCCAGTGGAGGCAACTCCAAGGAAAGTGCCACAGAAATGCAGACCGCCTAAGTTTAGTAGTAAGACTAAACCGGCAAGGGTGGAACGGTGCGGTAAGAGCGCACCAGCGGTTAGGCGACTAACCGGCTAGGTAAACCCCACCTGGAGCAAGACCTAATAGGGGAACAATGAGGCGGCCCGTCTCGTTCCCGGGTAGGTCGCAGGAGGCGTTAGGCAACTAACGTCCCAGATAGATGATCATCCACGACAGAACTCGGCTTACGATTTGCTCACGGCTTGTATTAAAAGATATGGAAAGCTGGGTTTGCTTTTTTGCATACCCAGCTTCTTTTATTACTTACTGCCGGTATCACTATCGGAAAGTATGAGTTTTTGGCCCAGCCAAGGTATTACTAGAAAAACGACAGCCGGCAAATGTAGGGGCCATCAGCCAGAGCAAAAGCGCCGGTTATGTTTGAGGAATATGTTTGGTCCTCAAAGTCAAATAAATTTAATTTATTAACTAGCAGAGAAAACATTCTTTAGTTTAATAAAAGCATTTAGCATTTTAATAGATGCCGCAATTAATTGTTCTATATTTTCGGAACTGCATTCCTTTGATAGTTTTTCAGCTGCCTTGTGTACTTCTTGATGCGGTTCATCTACTTCAATAAATTCCTTAACATTAGAATACTTATCTCTATTTGCTTCATACCATTGACCAAATTTACATTCCTTGTAGGTTGGAACTTTGGCATTCATTCCTGCTTGCTGTAAGATGTTATCTAAAAAATTGGCATGGTCTACTAACCTGTTGGCCAATAAATTTACCAGTGAGTTTCTGTTTGATATAGATAAATGCTGTGACAAAGTATTGCACAAGCTGTCGGCTTCGTTTTTTAATAAATTACTTATAACTTTGCTGTTGGACGTTAAACTTTCGGCAATTTGAGTTAAATTCTCAGCTGTTGCTGTCTGCTGTTGTAAGGCCGTGGCAATATTACTGATCATGGTTCTAATTTGGTTTGTCTGCTGGTTGCTCTTTTTGATGCTGCCGGCAATTTTTTCGGAACTTTTTAAATACCTGTTAAATACATCTTGAACGGTGGATATGTTATCCATTGATTTTTTTGACTGATCGGTCATAGTAACGGCCATTTCTTTGGCTGTACTTACTGCATCTTTAGTGTTATTGGCCAGTTTTCTTACTTCCTCGGCCACTACCGCAAAACCTCTACCAGCTTCCCCTGCCCTTGCTGACTCAATGGCTGCATTTAATGCCAGTAAATTAGTTTGTTCAGCAATATCAGCGATGTTTTGGGTAATATTATCTATATGTCCTATCTGTTCATTAAGTGCATTGGTATTTTCAACCATAATGTCAAAAGTATTTTTTGTATCTGTTCCTAATTCTAAAAGATTCTCTATCTCCATATAATTTGCTTCCGCATCGGTAGCAAATTCTTGGACAGTTCCATCAATCTGCTGCATGGATGCAGATACCTCTTCTATGTTTGCTGACATTTCTTGAGCTGATGAACTTAAACTGCTGGCCTGATTCGCTATTTCGGTAACAGCAAATGTTGCTCTAAAGCCAATGAGTTTGTTATGAATTAAAGAAAAAATGTTTAGTGCTCTGGCAAAATCCAGTTCATCTTGGATAATACTTGCGTTGTTGTTCTCGTTTTGTTTTGAAATGCTGAAAATCATTTTAATTAAAGCCTCCTCAGGAAAAATTTTCTATTGTCATTTAAATGACAGTTCTTCGACAAAAACATTTATATACCTGCATAAATTTTACAATTAAATGTTAAAAAAAATACAAATACTTTTTATAAAAGGAGATTTTGACTAAAAGTTGCAATTATCAGTATATGAATATTAAAAATAGTCTTAACAAAATATAGCACCCATCCTTTTTGAATGAGTGCTGAGTTTTCTGGGGCAGTTATTATCCGCCCAGGGTAATGTCTTGTTCTTCATACCATTTTAATGCCTGGTAAAAGTGTTCCGGCTTAAAATTAGGCCATAATTCATCAACTACATAAAAGTCTGCATAAATTGACTGCACAGGTAAAAAACCGCTTAACCTTCTGCGGCTTCCCCAGCGAACAATTAAATCCACCCGTGAAATATCCACCGAGGCAATAGATTCATAAAAATTCTTCTTTGAGTTAGCTGGATTAAGGGCATAATTTAAATCCCACTTCCAACCATAATTAACTAAAAAATTCACCTTAATTAACCCGCGGCCGAACTTTTGCCTTGTGGTATATGGCAGGAGTTCTTTTGGAAATTGTGGTGAATCTGTATTTCCAATTACCAGGAGAGAAGCATCGCGGTTTGCAAGAATTTTTACTGCATCAATGCAGGCTTTTTGAAATGCTTTTTTTTGTACCGATGGGCGTTTAGTATTATCCTGGGTAAAGCCATAAAAGGTAATTTCCGGGATACCCAGTTCAAGGCAGGTTTCATACAGTTTAAAACCGGGGTTAATACCATAATTATAGCCTGCTTCTTTAGGCAAGCCGTGCTTTTCAGCCCATCTTCTATTTCCGTCAGGGATAATTCCAACATGCCTGGGTAGGCGCTTGAATTTATTGATTGACATGGTTAAACACTCCCAGACTATGTAATATAAAATCACATAGTTAATATTTACATAAAAATTTAACTCTATGCGTGAATATTTACATCCTTATGCGGAATGTACAGCAAAAAAGCCCCGCATGTAAGCCGGGGGTTTATGGTATGGTTACAGATTTTTAGCTTCTTCTTTATTGATAATTGACCTGATTTCATTTCCATTGAGCGATCTTTTCTCTTTTAATTTTTCCGCTATTGCCATTAACTGCTGCTTATGTTTTATTAAAATTTGATATACTTCTTTTTGCTCGGATTCAACAATACGTTGATATAACATGTTTTTTTCTTTATCATCTAAGATATTCCACGGTACTGGACCTTTATATGTTAGACCGTTGTCGCAAAGCATTTTTACAAGGTCTTTTACCTTTTGTAAATCGTCACTGGATGAAATATAAACCTGGTTTTCAGGATATATTATTTTTTCAGCAGTCAAGCCTGCTAAATATACTCTAATTTTTTTATTAATCTCTGTTTTTGTAGGCAGCCTTAGATTGCCTTCACCCATTACATACCCGCTTGGCAGAGATTGAGAAAACCAAGTTTGGGCTTTTAAAATGTCTGACGGTGGTAATATCTCCACCCTTTGGGTTGTGCCTGGGAATTCAATTTCTCGCATCAGGGCATGACCGGCTTCATGAATGGCAATTCGTTCAACTTCTTCTGGAGACCAAGGTTCTGCATTGTAAATAAAATTTAGAAGACCAAATTTTGTACACATAGAAGTAGTTAATGTTAAAAAGGAGGCTGCTAGTCCTATTAGCACACAGATGGTTGATAGTTTAATTATTCTTCCGGCAGTTTTGCAGCTTTTACCCACGCTGTGTTTTGAGAGTTTGTTAATTACCAGTAAGAAACCTAATCCCAGTAAGACTGCAGGTATAGTAAAGTAGATATAATTAGCCAGAATAAGGTTAATATCCAGTAACTGTTGATATTTTTGCAGAAATGTCAGCTGCAGAAAAGGAAGGTATGAAATTAAAAGGTAAAAGAATGCAGCAGCAGCGACAATATAAAATATATACATACTGGTCTCCTTTCCGGGTTTTAAAAATGCTTTCGACAAGTTTAAAATTAGTTCCTTTAATTTTTTATTAAATTATATTCTAGATGAAGCGGTAAAAAATAAAAAAAGGACGCATTACACGAATGCGTCCTTAGAGCTTTTATGGTGCCACGGGACGGAATCGAACCGCCGACACGAGGATTTTCAGTCCTCTGCTCTACCGACTGAGCTACCGTGGCAGAAATGGTGGGCGATAGTGGGCTCGAACCACTGACCCCCTGCTTGTAAGGCAGGTGCTCTCCCAGCTGAGCTAATCGCCCCAGCAGAACAGTGAATATTTTAGCAGAGAAACAACTTATTGTCAACAAGTTATTAGGAT
>JACDOL010000002.1 GCA_017656165.1 Desulfotomaculum sp. | reverse complement strand
TCATTAATTAATCACTCTCTGCATCCATCACTCGCTGTTCAGTTTTCAAGGATCATCTTCCGGTTGATGGTGCCGCCTCAACCAGCGGCAAGAATTAGATTATCATGTTTTTTAACTTGTGTCAACTGGTAATTTTTTAGTGCTTTTAATGCCACTTAACGGCAACGTTTAATATAATATCACTATAAAAATTTATTTGCAAGTGTTTTTTTATTTTTATCGTATATTAAAGCGTCAAGGCTCTTCATATGAAGAGCCTTGACTAGAGCCTGCAATGACCTTCGCTACAGCTATCATAGATCCCTACACAGCTCCTGAAAGCCTTACGGCTGACAGGAACCATTACAGAACCTATAATAACCTTTACTCGACAATCATACATCCCTGAGGAGCCTACCGTAATCTTTCGATCAAAAGCAGACCCCAGCGAAATTCAGCGCCAGCACTAAATTTCTCGGAACACATGACAGTCTCAGCTCGACCGAAAAATATAGTTTGTGACCTCAAAACAACCCTTTTGAACTGTTTTGAAGCCTGCCACTACACTTTCCGATCTTCCCTCCGGCCAATACTGAGCCCTTACAGACCCAATATCGACCTTCGGCCGACCACACACAGAGCCTTATAACAGACCCTATGGCAGTCTGGGCTCAGCCATTGCAGACCCTTATTTAAATGTTTTCCAATTTTACTTAAAGATATTCAAAAAATATTATGTTTTATTTAATTATATTTGTTAACTTATCCTTGATACTATCCGCCAGTATCTTATATCCCGTCCGGTTAGGATGCCCACCATCTGCAAACACCGCAGGGTTGCCAAAGCCATTACTTTTGCATAATGGGGTGTAAAAGTCCAGCAATAAAATCCCTTCTTCAGCAGCATACTTTTTCAGCCAGTTTCTAATCTGCATAAGATGACTGTCAAATTGATCTACATCTTCCATGTCATAGTACTCCTTAACTTTTTCTTTAATAATTGGTGGCAGCAAACCCAGTATGGGGACAGCATTAATGCACCTAGTCATATAAATCATCTGTTTAAAATTCTCTTGGGTTTTACTTAGTTTAACTCCCTGCCAAGCATCATTAGTACCACCCAGTATAATTACCGCATCCGGCCGGTAGGGAGTGACATCGTTAATAAACCTGTTCAGCATATCCCCGGTAGTATGATTACTTATGCCTGCATTTATCATATTAATACCTAATTCATCAGCGCAGTGCTGTACCCAGGACGCATCTTTTCCATACGGGTAACCTGCCGTTATACTGTCCCCCAGGCACACAATAATCATATTAATCCCCCCCGGCGTATTTCTTATTAAGTTTCTTGTGCCGAACATACTTGTAAATAAAGTACGAAAGAATAAATCCAACTGCCAGTATCCATGTATTGCTGTCAATTATCTCAGCAGCTCTCCGCCAACTGTGACCAAAAATATAACCTATACTCAAGTTGAAAGCTCCCCATATTAGGGCAAAAACAGTACTGTATAATAAAAAAAGGCTGGCTCGTAATCTACCGACACCTGCTATGTAAGGAGTGATATTACCTACAGTAGGAATAAATCTCCCCATAATTAAATATGCTGCAGCTGACTTCCTAAGCGCATTTTGCCCCCTTTGAAAATGCAGGGGAGTAATTCTTAATAACCTGCCATACTTTAATATAAAGGGTATCCCTACATATCTTCCCACAATATAGGCTGCTGTTGCCCCGCATAAATATCCTAAAACTACAGCTGTAACTACCTCAAAAACATTTAAATCTCCTCTTTGAACCAGGAAACCGGACATTATTATCATTAGGCCGCCGGGAAAGGGTAATCCTGTTGCATCAATAAGTACAGCAGCAAATATCCCCAGGAATCCCAGCCTGCTTAAATATTGAAATGCGGCCTCTGTTAAATGATCCATCTAATTCCCCCTTATATGTATTATGTCCTGCTGAACACAGTTAAAAAGACTTTTAGGGGAAGGAATTTTAATATAAATAAAAAACCCACCACCTTTTTGATGGTAGGTTTTTTATTTATGTTAAAATATTTTACGGTAAGGATTAGAACCGCCTCTTACGCAGTTCTTATCCCCACCCTATAAACTGACAACCATTATAGAACGGGTATGTTAAATTTAAATCAAAGAAATGTTAAATTAATGTTAAATGTTATTAAGTTACATTATTTTTGCTGTGCCAACATATATAAGCCCTCTTTGTCCGTCTACCGTTATTGTTTCCCCATCGGGGATAATCCCTGTGGCACCATCCACTCCCACTACCACCGGAATACCAATGTTTAATCCCACTATCGCCGCATGTGAAGTCAACCCAGCTTCTTCAGTAATAACGGCAGAGCATTTTTCCATATAAGGAACAAATTCTTTATCCGTGCCAATGGCTACTAGTATGTCGCCATTTTTAATTTTTTCCTGGGCATCTTTAATATTTTTACAAACTTTTGCCGTTCCAGTGACTGCCTTGTTTCCGATACTTGTACCCCGGGCTAATACATTGCCCACCGTATGAACTTTCAGAAGATTTGTTGTCCCATGCACACCGACTGGAACACCTGCAGTAATAACAACTAGATCTCCACCTTTAATAAGCCCCGCTGTAAGAGCCACTTTTACCGATTCTTCTATCATTTCATCTGTACCAGTTATTTTCCTAACCAAAAGTGCCTCTACTCCCCAAATCAGGGCCATCTTACGCAAAACCTTTGGCTTGGGAGTTACTGCAATAATAGGACACTTGGGCCGATACTTAGAAATCATTCTCGCAGTGTGCCCAGTGGCAGTAGCAGATAAAATAGCAGTTGCATCAAGGTCATCAGAAACACTGCATACTGCACTGCTAATTCCATCTGTAACTGTTTTTGTCCTTTTCTTGGCCTCCCTGTGCTTCTTAAAATACTCTGTATAGGGAAATGATTCCTCAACCCTTGCTGCTATGCGGTTCATTGTCTCTACTGCTTCTACAGGATATTTTCCTGCAGCACTTTCGCCAGAAAGCATTATGGCATCAGTTCCATCAAGAATAGCATTAGCAACATCTGAAGCCTCTGCCCTGGTGGGTCTAGGATTGTGTGTCATAGATTCAAGCATTTGCGTTGCTGTAATGACCGGTTTGCCAGCCAAATTGCACTTTTCAATTAATATTTTTTGAATCATAGGTACATCTTCAGCAGGTATTTCTACCCCCAGGTCCCCGCGGGCAACCATTATACCATCTGAAACCTTTAATATTTCATCAAAATTATCAACGGCTTGTTTATTTTCAATCTTAGAAATTATATTAATATCTGCATTATTTTGTTCTAATATCCTACGTATAGTAAGCACATCTTCAGCGTTCCTAATAAATGAGGCAGCTATAAAATCCACATCGTTTTCTATTCCAAACATAATATCCTGCTCATCTTTTTCGGTTAAGGCAGGAAGGTTGACGTGAACACCGGGAAGGTTAACTCCCTTGCGGCTTTTTAATTCACCACCATTAACAACTTTACATCTCACTTCAGTATCTTTTATCTCTATTACCTTCAGTTCAATTAATCCATCTGCAACCAGTATCTTTCCACCCACAGTTACATCTTTAGGGAGGTCTTTATAAGTTACTGATACTCTAGTATTATCGCCTTTTATTTCTTCTGTGGTTAGGGTAAATTCATCTCCTGCCCTTAAAAGAATTGGTTCCTCAGCAAAAGTTCCTAACCTTATTTCGGGGCCTTTGGTGTCCAGCATGACAGCAATATTTTTCCCCACTTCTGCGGCAGCTTTGCGAACCAGTGATATTCTTTTAGCGTGCTCTTCATGGGTGCCGTGAGAAAAATTCATTCTTGCAACATTCATACCGGCCTTCATCATTTTTTTTAATATTTCGATATCTTCACTGGCAGGTCCAATTGTACATACAATTTTAGTACGTCTCAAAAGTTTCGCCTCCGTTTGCCGCTTTTATATGGATAAAATGTTTGCCAGTTCTAACATTTCTGTATTTAAATCTTTTTTAGTGTTATTAAATACTTCTTCAATGTCATAACAAACCGTTTCTGAAGCCCGAATACCAACAACTTTATTTGTTTTACCCTCCATTAAAACCTCCACCGCTTTAGCGCCCAAAAGCGAAGCCATTAACCTGTCAGTAGCTGTGGGGATTCCCCCCCTCTGCAGGTGGCCAAGTATCGTTACCTTTGTATCAAAACCTGTAATTTCTTTAATTTTACTCCCGATTTCTAATCCACTGGCTGCACCTTCAGCCACTATAATAATACTGTGCAGCTTACCCCTTTTAACTCCTCTCATTAACTTATCGCATATCTCTTTTACATCAAAAGGCACCTCAGGTAATAGGATTGACTCAGCTCCCCCGGCCAAACCAGCCTGCAGCGCTATAAACCCGGAGTTTCTTCCCATTACTTCCACTACAAATGTTCTTTCATGAGATGTAGCAGTATCCCTGATCTTATTAATTGCGTCAACAACATTATTGACAGCAGTATCAAAGCCAATGGTGTAGTCGGTTCCATAGATGTCATTATCAATGGTTCCTGGAACCCCCACTACCGGCAGGCCATATTCATCATGAAATATTTTTGCCCCCCGGAATGAGCCGTCGCCACCAATAACTACCAATCCTTGAATCCCAAAGCGCTTAACATTTTTATAAGCTTTAGCCCTGCCCTCGGGAGTGGTAAACTCCTCTGAACGAGCAGTATGTAAAATAGTGCCCCCGCGGTGAATAATATCAGCCACAGAACCCAAGTTCATGGGCCACATATCACCCTCAATGAAACCATTATACCCGCGGTTTATACCAATTACTTCAATACCATGATAAATAGCCTTTCTTACTACTGCCCTTATTGCAGCATTCATTCCGGGGGCATCTCCGCCGCTGGTCATTACTGCTATTCTCTGCATTCACTTACCTCCTAAGAACTGTGCCTAACCAATATGTCCCATTGCTCGAAACTTTTTATATCTCTCTTCCAATATTGTATCTATTGAACATTGTAACAATTCATTTAAATGTTTGCTAATTTCCTTGGATACATATTCAGCCGCCGATTTATAGTCCCTGTGCGCACCACCCAATGGCTCTTTTATAATTCCATCAATAACACCAAGTTCCAGCAGGTCTTGGGCCGTTAGGCGCAGGGCCTCTGCCGCTTCCCTGGCCTTTGTACCATCTTTCCACAAAATACTGGCACACGCCTCTGGAGTACTAACTGAAAAGTAAGCGTACTCCTGCATCAATAGCCGGTCTGCTACACTAAAAGCAAGGGCTCCACCACTACCTCCTTCACCAATTACTACTGTAATTAAAGGAGTTTTTAATGCAGACATAACCATTAAATCCCGCGCAATGGCTTCACCCTGGCCCCTTTCCTCTGCTCCCATGCCCGGATATGCACCAGGCGTATCTACAAAGAAAAGTACAGGGCGGTTAAATTTCTCTGCTTGTTTCATTAATCTTAAAGCCTTTCTATAACCCTCGGGGTGAGCCATACCAAAATTCCGGGCCACGTTTTCCTTTGTATCTTTTCCTTTCACATGTCCAATTACTGTTACCGGCTGTCCCTGGAAACGTCCTATCCCACCAATCACTGCAGGGTCATCTCCATACAGCCGGTCTCCATGCAGTTCCATAAAATCAGTTATTAATAACTTAATATAATCCAGTGAATTGGGACGTTCAGGGTGCCTGGCAATTAAAACCTTTTGCCATGGAATTAGGTTTTGATAAGTAGACTTTTTAAGCTCTTCAGCTCTTTGTTCAAGTTTTATTATTTCATCGCTTAAGTCGATCTTTTTTTCTTCAGCAAATGTTTTTAATTCTTTAATCTTATTTTCCAGCTCTATAATTGGCTTTTCAAAATCCAGTGTGCTGGCCATTATTACTCCTCCTTAACATGCAGTTCCAAAATATTTGCCAGCGTCTCCCTCATTTTATCGCGGGATACAATCATATCTACAAAACCGTGCTGACGCATAAATTCTGCCCTTTGAAAGCCTTCCGGTAATTTTTGTTTAATGGTTTGCTCAATTACCCTAGGCCCGGTAAAGGCAATCAGTGCACCTGGTTCAGCAATAATTATGTCTCCCAGGGATGCAAAGCTGGCTGTTACTCCCCCTGTAGTAGGATCAGTCAGCACTGAAATGTACAGCAAACCGGCTTTATCAAAACGGGCCAGTGCTGCAGAAGTTTTGGCCATCTGCATCAAAGACAGCATTCCTTCCTGCATTCTTGCCCCACCAGATGCAGCAAAAATTATCAGCGGGTATTTCTTTTCCAGCGCCCTTTCAATGGCCCTGGTTATTTTTTCTCCAACCACCGACCCCATGCTGGCCATTATAAAACGAGAATCCATAACTGCCAGCACTACAGGATACCCATTAATAGTTCCTTCACCAGTCACTACAGCTTCTTTCAGACCGGTTGTTTCCTGGGATTTTAATATTTTTTCCTCATAACCCTCAAAATTTAATGGATTGCTGGATGTTAACTGACTATCGTATTCAGTAAAACTATCGGCGTCTAATATCATATTAATTCTTTCTCTAGCAGTTAACCGAAAATGATAATTGCACTTATGACATACCTTATAATTTTTCTCTAATTCCTTTGTATATATTATTTCACTGCAGCGGGTACATTTTACCCACAGTCCTTCTGGTATATCTCTTTTTTCCTGATTAGCTTTAACCGTAACATATTTTTGTTTACGGAAAAATTCTAAAACCAACAGCGTACACCTCACCATTTTTAAAAAAAGTTAAAATGAATTGATAACTTCCATTGCCTCGTCAATTTCGGCAGCCGGAACAAGTATTTCATAAGAACTGGCATCACTTTTCTTGCTTCCGCCAATTGGCTTTATTTTTACTAAAAAACCTTCCCGGGTTAATCTTTGCTGCATTTTTTCTGCTTCAGCTTTATTTTGTGCGATATAAACTACAGTCCACACAGTGACGCCCCCCCAACTACTATAAAAGGTCAATTCATTTTTCTACAATCCATTAAACATTCCTTTTTTTATTTTATTTTTTCTAATGCTCAATTAAAATAAGTATATCCAGAGCTAAAACTCTGGATACTTGACCAGCAGACCGCTGCTGTTTAGTCTCCGGTGGTAACACTCCCGTGCTTAGTTAATATTTCAGCCCTTCCTCGTATTTTAATAGCAGATGTATGTTCTGTAAACTGGGCAATCATTACCTCGCCTTTATCCAATTTTTCTGTATGATGAAATTTAGTATCCTTACCACGGGTTAGTCCAATTATGGTTACTCCATTGTCCAAAGCCTTAACTACAATATATTCGCCATTAATAGCCAGCGCATTATTCATATTTATCACCCTTTTTATCATAATTTATTTAACACATGCTGTTTATATCAAGCTGCTGCTTAAAAAGTTTCAATTAATAATATTCTTCTACCCACACGTCATTTCGTCGTGACGGCAAAGACTATTGATTGCGGCCTTTTGACCATACACCAAAAGCTTATCACCGACCAGCAGTTTCTCTGACCCCCGGGGTGAATAAATAGTTTCGTTCCCTCGTTCTATTGTTAAGATAAAGATTCCATAATCTCGTAATTTATTTTCAGCTACTGTACGGTTTAATAATGGGCATTCGCTTTCCAGGAGTACTTCAGCCACTGTGTAATCCTTACCAAGGTGCAGAAGTTCTTCTATTGACTTTCTTTTTAGAAATTTACGTTCCGCTAGCCTTTTTTCAATAGCATACCCTAGTTTTCCCATAAGAGCTCGATTTGTATAAAACCCTACTGCAGTAACAGCTAAAAATGATACTATGCTCGCTTGAATTAAGGTTACATGGTGGCGCACAACATTTAACAATGACGTCACTATCGTGGCCATGCCAAGATACCCAATGGTCATAAGTATCATTACCAATTTCCGGCGTGCTGGATGCTGGGTAATTAATTCCGCCTCTGAAGTTGTAAATCCACAAGTTAATAAAGCTGAAAGAGCCTGAAATCTAGCTTTACTGTAATCCATTCCTGTTATCTTTAGAGCTATAGCAGCTACTTCAACAATTGATATAAGCAGAATTAAAAACACCGTTAAAAAAATAATATTCACACAGCATCACCAGTTATATTTTATCCAATACTGCCAGTAAGTAAAAGCCCTTGGATAAAACTGCCTTATCATAAATCAAGGAGAGATCGAAACTCACTTTGTTCGTTCTGGTTGTCTTGCAAGGGATCCCCTGCTGCTGAAACTGCCCGTTTTCCACTTGCCTGTTTTGCTAAATCCGGTAATAAATTAGCTTTTATATTTATAATTTCACTCCATTTTATAGCCACGTTTTCTTGTCCCAGAAGCTGTTCCAGCTGATAAACAACAGGGCCTGGCGCAGTAACCATGTAGTTTAATGGTAATTTTTTAATTTTTTTGCTTTTGCTGTAGTAAATACAGACCATCTGCTGGCCAGGGTAATTTTTTAGCAGCTGCAGGATTTGATCTTCCAACTGCGGGTCCGGGTGCTGCAAACGGAGGTACAGCACACGCTTTAATTTACTGACAGGAGTAACTTCCCTGGCTAGAACTTTTACTTCTCCTTCAGTACTTTCTGCCCGGCCTACCACCATTACGGGTTTATCACTTTCCAGCAGTTCTTTACATTTACGATAGACGCTGGGAAATACAACCAGGTCACAACTCCCTGTTGTATCTTCCAAGACAGCAAAGGCCATGGTTTCACCCCGCTGGGTAGTTATTGCCCGGACAGCCGATACCATTCCTCCTACCACCACAACCTGCTGTTCCTGTATTTCACTTAATTCTGCCAGACGGTGGGTAGCCACGTCGTTAAAGACATTTTGGTATTCCTCCAGCGGGTGCCCACTGATGTACAAACCCAGTGCTTCTTTTTCTAGTGCAAGTAAATCCGCAGGAAGGTGCTCATCTATATCTGGCATTTCTATTTCCTGCACCTGGGGATTTTGCTCCCCCCATATATCCAGCAGGGTCATCTGACCACTTTCACGTTCCCGCTGCGCCTGCTGGGCTAGTTCCAGTCCTTTCTCTAAAACTGCCAGCAGCTGTGCCCGGCAGCAGCCTAAAGAATCAAAGGCACCGGCTTTAATCAAACTCTCCAATACCCGTTTGTTTACTGTACGCGGATCTATCCTCCTGCAGAAATCGCTGTAACTTTGGAATTTACCCTCTTCCTGCCGGTTTTTGATAATGTGGTGTACCGCACTTGACCCTACATTTTTCACAGCCGCAAGACCAAACCTTATTTTACCATTTACTACAGCAAAATTTTCCTGGCTTTCATTAACATCCGGCGGAAGTACTTCTATACCCATACGCCTGCATTCATCAATGTATGCTGCCACTTTGTCAGTATTATCCTCTACTGAAGTTAACAGAGCAGCCATATAGTATTCAGGGTAATTGGCTTTTAAATAAGCTGTTTGATAAGCTACCAGCGCATAAGCAGCAGAATGGCTTTTGTTAAATCCATAGCCAGCAAAATATTCCATTAGGTCAAAAATCTTCTTTGACAGCTCTAATGAGTAACCCCTGGCCAGTGCTCCAGGAATCGGGCTGGACAGCGGTTTACCATTTTCGTCATGGGCTGCACCGTATATAAACCATTCTCGGTGCATTTTCATAATGGCAGGTATTTTCTTTCCCATAGCCTTCCTTAATGAGTCGGCCTGCCCCAAAGAATAACCGGCCATAATCTGGGCAATCTTCATCACCTGTTCCTGGTATAAAATTACCCCATAAGTTTCTTTTAATACCGGCTCCAAATCCGGGTGAAGGTAGTCAATTTCCCTGAGTCCATGCTTATTTTTTATAAAATCCTCTACCATGCCGCTTCCCAGCGGACCAGGCCGGTATAATGCCACCAGCGCAACCAAGTCTTCAAATACACTTGGTTTTAGCTCTCTTAAAATATTTCGCATTCCGCTGGACTCCAGCTGAAACACACCTGTACTCTGCCCCTTAGACAGCATTTTATATGTTTTTTCATCATTAAGAGGTATACTTTCTATGTCCAGCTTTATACCATCCATTGACAACATGTCTATAGTCTGCTGAATAACCGTCAGGTTGCGCAGGCCTAACAAATCCATTTTTAAAAGTCCCAGTTCTTCCACAGTACCCATGGAAAACTGAGTAGTAATGGAACCGTCAGAAGTACGGTGCAGCGGAAGGTAGTTGGTTAATTCTTCCCTGGAAATTACTATTCCAGCAGCATGTATGGAAGCATGCCGGGGCATGCCTTCTAAAATACTAGCAGTATCGATAAGTTTTTGGGCATCAATGTCAGATTGATATAACTGTTTTAACTCCGGAGAGTGCTGCAGGGCCTTTTCAATAGTCATATTTAACTCTGCTGGGATCAGCTTTGCCACTTTATCCACATATGCATATGGTAAGTTCAGCACCCGGCCCACATCACGAATAGCTGCCCTAGCTGCCATCGTTCCAAAAGTAATTATTTGTGCTACCTTATCAGCACCGTATTTTTGAACAACATAATCAATAACTTCGCCTCGCCGTTCTTGGCAGATATCTATATCTATATCGGGCATAGATACCCTTTCCGGGTTGAGAAACCTTTCAAAAAGCAGGCCGTACTTTAGAGGGTCTATATTGGTAATCCCCAGTGAGTAGGCAACTAAGCTTCCCGCTGCACTACCTCTGCCAGGTCCAACTGGAATGTTATTTCTTTTTGCATATTGAACAAAATCCCTGACTATTAAAAAATACGCAGAAAAACCCATCTTTTTGATAATATTCAGCTCATGCTCTAGACGTTTTTTAACTTCTGTTGAAAGCTCAGCATAACGTTCCTTTGCACCCTGGTAGCATAAATATTCCAGGTAGCTGTCAGTGGTATAGCCTTCAGGAACAGTATAATAAGGAAGATGCATTTTTCCGAATTCCAGTTCCACATTACACCGATCAGCAATTTCTACAGTGTTTCTCAAGGCTTCGTGCAATTCACCAAATACCTGTTCCATCTCTTCAGCACTTTTCAAATAGAGCTGGTCTGTTTGAAACCTCATTCTATCCGTTTGGTCTATGGTTTTTCCGGTTTGTATACACATCAGTATATCTTGAATTTCTGCATGGGATTGTTCGGTGTAATGAACATCATTAGTTGCTACCAGTGGAAGTCCCATTTCCCTGGCAATGCTGACCAATTCCCTATTAGCTGTCTTCTGCTCTGAAAAACCGTGATCCTGCAGTTCCAGGAAAAAATTGTCGGTGCCAAATATATCGCGGTATTCCGCTGCAGCCTGCCTAGCTTTTTCCGGCCTCTGGGCAATGGCATGGGAAGCAACTTCTCCTGCTATACAACCACTTAATGCAATAAGACCTTTGGAATATTTAAAAAGAGTTTCCTTGTCAACCCTCGGCTTATAATAAAATCCTTCTGTATAGCCCAGGGATACGAGTTTCATTAAGTTTTGATACCCTTCTTGGTTTTCTGCCAGCAGCACAAGGTGGTATATCTGGTCATCCACCTTGGGAGTACGGTCCTTCATAGTCCTAGGGGCTACATATACCTCGCAGCCTAAAATAGGCTTAATTCCTTCCTTTTTACACTGCTTATAAAAGTCCACTACCCCGAACATAGCTCCATGATCGGTTATGGCCACTGCTGGCATTCCGTATTCCTGGGACTTTTTAATTACATCTTTAATACGGGCCGCCCCATCAAGCAGGCTGTATTCACTATGAAGATGCAGGTGAACAAACTGAGTACCGCTCACTTTCCAACACCTTACCCCATCATCTTTTCTCACTCAATTATAACATCAAAAAAGACATTCTAATATAATAAACACGCCATCACATATACTTGAACGAACGCTAAAGCCTCCGGGTACCTGCAAAACTCGTCGCTTCGCTCCTTAAACATACCGGCACTTTTCCTCCAGCTGTGTTAAAATTTATACATCATCCCTTAAAATTTTATACTTATGTAGTAAAAAAAGGAGCCCCATTTATACGTAAGATGTACAAGGGCTCCTTTTTTGCACTTTAACTTATATGAAGAAAAATTATACTTTACTTTTCATAGTCCTTAAAACGGATCATCGGGCATTTCTTGCAAACATCAATACCTGGATATTCACTACCACCGGGGCCGAGCATTGAAGCACCTCTACCATACTTATGACTTCTTTCTACCAGTTGTTTAGCTAATTGGCCAATATGTTTTCCTGGAATAAATACGTTAACTTCACCCTTCTCGGTCTTACCGGAAGTAAAACTGCCGGCACACATGGTGTTCATACCTGCTTGCTGTTCATTATAGCAGCGGACAGTACCACCACAAACGGCAGAGTTAATGGTGTGGGTAGACTTAACTTCAGGCACCTTGGTTGCTCCAATATAGTCATTTAAGATGTGGTAAGCTTGGAATGGGTTAACTATAAAAAGAACTACATCGGGATCTACAGGAGTTTTATACAGTGGAGCGGTCATGAAGCCTTTCAGCTCACCATGAGGCAGTTTTGGTTTTTTCATTAAGCATTCTTTAGCGAGGTCCCAGTCGTTGGTATATTTTACATGTGTATTAACTTCTTCATCACTTGCCTCCCGGAAACCAAAAACAGTACGTGCGTTTCCACACAAGAGTTTGTCATCGTTTCCTTTAACTATATAGTCATCCATCCGGGAAGCTAGGGCCATCTGGCAAAATGTCATTTTAGGACCTGGAACTTTTTCAGCCTCTAGCTTGTCATACTCTTCCTGGTCGAAGAAAAATTTCACTGCCACAGGATTGTATTCTAATTTATACAAGGCAGCCAGTGCCTTGTGCATCTCTTCGTATGTTAAAGTTTCTTTCTTGGCTAATTCTTCTAAATTAACCAGCAGCATTTCACTTCCCCCTTAAGTATATTATTATCATTTGTTTGTTACTGTTTGCACTTACTTGCACAACTCATCCAAACTAATTGTACCAAAATACACAATATCATTTAGTCAAGCACATTACTATTTTTTTGTCATATTCCCGACATGTGTGCAGTTGGCAGAACTTCGGCAATACTGGCGCCAATACTTCCGATAGTGTAAAAGTACAAAAACCTTTAGTCTTATCACCGCCAAGGTATTTACACTCCGAAAACACGCCGGCACATATACTTGAACGAACTCCTTAGCCTCCGGGCACCTGCGTAACTCGTCGCTTCGTTCCTCAAACATACTCGGCGCTTTTCCTCCGGCTGCGTCGTTCTTTGAATTTGCCGGCTATCGTTTTCTCCGGTAAATACCTTGGCCGCATCAAAACTTATACTTTCTCCCTGAAAAAAAACGCATTGCCAAGAACAATGCGTTATTTAAAATAATTATTGAAATCATCATATAATATTGTTACTTGTTTCTCAGTAGTACCAAAAATGTTGGCAGCCAAGACTGTAAAATCATTTATCCCCGGCTCAAGATCTAATTCTAAACTAAAGGTACCATCACTGTTATCAACTTGAACTTCATCACTTCCCACCAGTACTACCACTGTACTGTTGGCATCTGTAACTCCACTTATGGTAACCTTGTTTTGAGTTGTAACCTCCGGTGCTGCCACCTCTATCCTAGGGGGTACCCCCCGGACTATCTTGGTAACACGGCTGGAAACACCGTAACTATTAACAGCAACAACATTAACAGTATTTTCACCTTTATTTTTAATTTCTACTGTACCAGAAAAGCTGCCATTGGCATCTGTCTTTACTTTATTATTATTTATATAAACTATACAACCAGGATCGGTATAACCGCTTATAGAAATGTGAGCAGATGTGCTTTCTTGAGGAGAAAATACCTGCAGTAAAGGTTTATCAGCGTTAAAAATTACTTCCCGCTGAACAGTGGTACTTGCCCCGCTTGTATCAACAGATATAACCTCAATTTCATTAATACCGGGTCTTAAAGTAATCTCGGTATTAAAAGAACCATCGCTTCTTAGCCTTAGAGACTGCCCGTTAACAAATACCGTACACTGGCTACCGGTGACACCACTTACCTTTAATTTATTATAAGTAGTGGTCATTTTTTCCGGAAGGTTAAGCGTTAATTTAGGACCTTCCTTCTTTTCAGCTGTACCTGGTTTATTCAGGAGCACGTCACTTTCCCCGGCAGGAGAATTATCTTTATTAACAGAACCTGCTTGTGCTTCTCTGTTATTAGGTTCCTTACTTTGAGAGCTTTTTTCCTGTTCTCTCACATTTTGTTTTTCTTCAGCTGTGTTTTTTTGATCCTTATCCAGAAAGGGAACATTCTCACTTATGCTGCAGCCGGCTGTTATAACCGCCACAAAAAAGACCAGCAGAAAAAACAACAGCCTTTTCTTCCAATGATGCATCTCCATCACCCTTATTTCGCATGATACGAGTTTATTCGACTACCAAACCATTATTTCCTGCTGTTAACTAAGGAACTATATATTTCCTCATATTTTTTTACCCAAGTGTAAGGTCTAAATTTTTTCTCCACATATTTCCTGCCAGAAACTGATAAATAACGATGCAGTCTATCATCTTTTAAAATTTCAACTGCCAAGGCGGCCATTGTCTCAACATCCCCCACATCCGCCAGAAATCCTCCTATGCCTTCAGGTACTACTTCTGGCAGTCCACCAGTATTACTGGCCACTACCGGCACCCCACAGGCCATAGCCTCTGCCGCCACCAGGCCGAAAATTAGAGATATGAATTATGATCTTCTCCTTTTCACCTGCATACTGCCTTCGCAGTTCTTGATTACAGCAGGGGCTGTATTCATCTGTATCTATAAAATTATAAATAACTTCAGGTTCTTTACTTAAATTAAACACCCCGGCTGTTTCAGCTGCTAAGCTCTGGGACACAGCAGTTATAATATCACTATTCTCCAGCCCATACTTGGTTATATTAAAATAGTCCCTGTGCCTGCCAACTAGTGTGACGTCTGTTCCGTGAAGTGTAGTTACCACAGGGAGATCTCGTTTTAATGCCTGGCGCGACAATAAAGCACTTAAGCAGTGAGGCACAGCATAATGGGCGTGCAGTAAATCTAAATCATACGTTTGTACTGCTTCTATAATTTTGTTTACCTGCAGCAAAAAGGAAGAATGGTCAGTAAAAACTGGATACTGGTAGCCTCCCGGGTGATGCAGGTAGATTTTAGGATGATAACTTTTAAGCCGGAAAGGAATTCCAGTACTTATAAAATGAATTTCGTGCCCACGCTGGGCTAAAAACTTGCCCAGGGCAGCAGCCACAGCAGCACTGCCACCGTAATGCCAGTAACAAAGCATACCAATTTTCAACTGCCGCCACCCCACAATGCAAGTAAATCATTAATGGGCAGTGGTGAATCCAAGTAAAGTCCTTCTCCATAAGCACAGCCAATTAAACTTCCAAAATAACTGTCCCTCTTTTTAATCAAAATTTTTATACCGCTCTGGACTCCATTAAACTGGGACTTATGAGCATCAACAGCTTTTTCTTTAATATGGTAAAAAGAAGAAGTGTTTACAATAACAGTGGGCTCTGTACACTTGTGTAAAAAATAATAAGCCAGTATACCTGGCCTGTACTCAGTTATCCCGAGACATATTTTTTTAAACCACTGTCAAACCAAGCCTGTCTAACTAATTTACTGGTTTGCACATGATCGGGGTGGATATCCAGATAATAAGGAGCTAGTACTATAAGCGGCCGGGAACAGCGAATCAGCTTAGTTAACAGAATAATATTTTCAGGGCATATTTCAATTCCCCGGTCTGGAAGTTTTAAATTTTTGCGCCAAGTAACACCCAGTATTTCTGCAGCTTTTTGTGCTTCTTTAGAGCGTATTTCCACCTCTCCCCTGCTGGCCAGTTCGCCCCTGGTTAAATCTACTACTCCCACCCGGCTCCCCATTCTTATAGCAGATGCTAAAATTCCCCCTACACCTAATTCTACATCATCAGGATGTGCACCTACAGCTAAAATATCTATTTTTTTCATAACATCGCTCCTTTATTAAAGAACAAAGGGCTCTCAAAAATTGAACCCCATAGATAAAGTATTAATATTAAAATTATTTTATTCCCATTTTTGCTGCTATACAGCCGTACTTTCTAAACGGGAACGGAAGCAGCGATAATCTATCTCAGGGAAAATATTATTCCTATTTTCAAGGCTTGAAAGCCAAGGTTCATCTATATTATTATGTTTAATCATCTCATACAGCCGTAAAAAATTGTGGATATGTGTTTTGGTACGTCTAACAGCATATTCAACTGTAGTTCCTGTATACATAATGAATGCCCAGTCACTGGCCTGAGCCAGCATCAATTCCCTGGCTGCCTGGTTTAAGGCCCTTTTATGAACACCTTCAGCAGATATATAGGTATTAGCTAAATCTATCATCCGGTCTACAGCTTCATGAAAATGCCGGTAAATCCAATCATTTTCCCTGCACAGCCATACATAATGATATCCATTGTTACCCCAGCTGGATTCACATGGTTTGGCCACTTGATTACAGGGATATTCTCTAAGATAATCCATTGGACTTGCTAACCTAATATTTTTATTGTTCTGATTTATTTTTCTGATCAGTACTTCCAGCCACCTTGGACCCTCGTACCACCAGTGCCCAAATAACTCAGCATCATATGGAGCAACAATTATAGGTTTTCTATCCATTATCGATGCTAGATATTCAATCTGCTTTTCTCTATTAAACATAAAGTTACCAGCGTGCAGCTGCACTTTATACTCGGCCCATTCTGGATTATATGGTTCCTTATCTGCTAAGTCTACATCACCAGTTATACGGTGATATTTAAACCCAGTATTATGACGGATACCGTCTGGATGAATATACTCCCATATATATTCTTCATCCAAATCGTAACCTATATCCCGGTAGTATTCCCGGTAGTCTGCATCTCCTGGATATCCTTCGTTAGCGCTCCAAACTTGCTTGGATGATTCTCCATCTCGGGCAAAGACAGCAACCCCTGACGGGGAGAATATAGGGGCATAGACACCGTAACGGGGGCGCCTATCAGCATACAGTACCCCGTGTGTATCTGTAAAGAAAAATTTTATGTTAAAATCTTTTAGTACTTCATCCACACCTTCTTTATATGCACATTCTGGTATCCATATTCCATTGGGATTCTTCCCAAACTGTTTACGGTGAATACTTACTGCATTTTCAACCTGGGCATATATAGATTCTTTCCTATGCATAAACGGCATATATCCATGGGTTGCCCCACATGTTATCAGTTCTACTACGCCCAAATCCTGAAATTTTTTAAAGGCGTTATTTAAATTACAGTTATAGCGGTGGTAAAAGGTTTGAAACGCATCCTGCATTTTTTGACGGTACATCAGGGCAGCTGCATAAAATGTAGTGTTTCGTGTACGGAGGACTTCCTTTTCAGCCAATTCCATCATTTTTTTAAGGTGTTGAACATAACGCTGCTGTAAAAGATGATCATTTAACATACATACCAGCGGGGGAGAAATCGAAAAAGTAATTTTAAAAGGAACTTCATCCCTTACTAGGCGGTCAAAAACCTGTACCAAGGGAATATAAGTTTCAGTAATAGCTTCATATAACCAGCGTTCTTCTAAAAAAAATTCGTCTTCTGGATGTCTTACAAAAGGCAGGTGGGCATGCAGTACTAAAGCTAGGTAACCTTGAGACATTAAATTACTCCTTTCGTTTTGTTCCTGTTCACTACCATTGGTTTATTAAATTCTGGTGAACTGGGGATTTCTTCATATATAAGAGCAGTACTTATTCCATACTGAACCCTGCCCATAGATTGGTATATGCCATCTATCCACATCCAATCTTCATCAAATCGATCAGACAGGGCTGCCCTAGGAGTTTTCACAATATTAGACCTTAACATGGTTACAAACTGTCCACCAGGCAGTATTCGCCCCAGGTCTATGCAATATTTCCTATCGGGCGATGCAATTTCTATATACCAATCATTACAAATACCGTTTATATATATATCGGTATAAGAGTTGGCATTGGTTCCATCAAAACTATGAACACCGGTAATGTCGTACAATCTAATGACCGGCTGCCCTTTCCAAAACTTGTCACCATATTTATTTTTTAATTCTTCATGTTTCGCTGCAGATATTTCCCAGTATGCATACAACCAGTAAGGATCCCGGACCATTAACATTAAACAGTCTTTATTATATAAGCTGGGAAGTTCAGGATCAGGAAAATCAGCTGGTTTCTCCCATACAGGAAAAGGGGTAATTTCTTCTGCAAATTCGGCCTCAGGACTATTTTTTTTTGCAGCTGCTGGGACAGGTTTTGGCTGAGGCTCAATTTTTTTAACGCGTTTATAAATTGCAGAGCTTGTATACCAGGCAGCTGCAATTATCCCCAGTATGATCAGGACTCCTGTTACCCATGGAATTAAGGCCTCCATTTTTTTACCTCCTTTTAATAATTTTTATATTAAAAACCCGAATTTAAGGTAGAATAATCACTTAATACTTAATAATTCAAATTGTATTATGACCAACGCAAATACTGTTTATTTACTGAATTTTTTCCCTATAACCCAGCATTAATATTTAGGGTAAATTACTATAAGAACAGGGGAGATTGATATGGATATATTTACTAAACAAATAAAATGGGGTATAAGTGAAGTATTTGGAATTTTGGCTTTAAGAATACTGGTGGTATTTATACTGGGAAGGTTTATCCTCCCACTCTTTCCAGCGATAAGCCAGCAGTTTTTAAACATTCTTGATAGGCTAATATTAATTTTTCTTACAACGGCTTTTATCGTGCGCGCTGGAAAATTCAGTGATTTAGAGTTTAAAAAGCAATCACTGGGAAAAAATATTTTCTACGGCCTAATAGGTGGTGCGGTTCTGCTGGTTGTGGCCACTGGAACACAGCACTTATTTAAAATATTATTAGCAGCAGATATGAGCACCAATCCATTGGTTAAAATGGCAGCCCAGGCAAACACGCCGCTCCAATTGGCAGGGCCCATACTGGTGGCTGGCATACTGGCTCCTGTGGCAGAAGAAATATATTACCGCGGATTTGCCTTTCCTGCTTTTGTAAAGCGCTGGGGATTTTTCCCGGGAATTATAACTTCATCAATATTTTTCGCCGCAGTACACTTAAGTACAATTTGGTTTTGGCAAATTACTATAGTAGGAGCCGGTTTGGCTCTCCTGTACTGCTGGACCGGGTCAATAGTTCCCGGTATTATAGCTCACAGCATTGTTAATGTGATTAGACTTGTGCTGGTATATTTAAGCTGATATAGTTCACTCAAAGTAAATGCTGTGCAAAATGATCAACAAATTTGACACTGACAATTTGTATAACTGTTGAGTCAATAGACACCAATGTAAAACCTCTAAAAAAGCACAAAACATTTAAGACACAAAATGGGTAATGGTACATACCGTCCCAAGGCATTAAACAGCTTTTAAACCCTTCCCGCTCACCTTTACTTCAAAAAGGCTTGTGATAAAATGTACTTAAAAATTATATTGCATCTAGCGGGGGAGGCGGTGCCTGTGCTGGACCGGGAATACGAACAGTACCTTAAAAACTGCAAAGGGTTTGATAACCCCATGGTGGATCTGGAAAAAGAACATGCCCTGTGGCTGGTTACAGCATCCTCAATCATTATTCCAGCACTTATTTACCTTAATAAAATATAATACCCAGTAAAAAGGCAGCCCGTAGTTTGGGCTGCCCCTTTTTTATAAATCAAAAAGTATAAGTTTTTACGCAGGCACCCGAAGGGTGAGGAGTTCGTTCAGGTATATGTGCCGGCGTGTTTTTACATTGTAAATACCTTGGCGGTCATTAGACTGGAGGTCAAAGTTTAATTAACAGCGGCACCAGTATTGGTACCAGGGATGAAAGAATTGAACCATTAATAAAGGCTACAACTGCCGTGTCAGCATCAGTTGACCTGCTGACTAATGGGAGTGTGGTATCCATAGTTGTTGCCCCACCAGGAGCCACGGCACTAAATTTTCCTATGTACCTAGCAGTAACAGGAATTAAAAGGAAAGCCATTAATTCCCGGGCCACATTGGTTATAAATGCCAATGCTCCCAGTTCTACACTGTAAATTTTCGCTAGAAGCACGCCAGACAAACTGTACCATCCAAAACCTGCACCAACGGCCAGGGATTCATTTACAGGCATACCAATTGCAGCACCTACCACCAACGACCCAAGTAAGCTGCCCAAAGCAACCATAACCGGTACAAGAATAACACGCCAGCCTACTTTCCACAATCTTTCCCAGGCTTCCTTTTGCTGTCCTAGTTCTATCCCCACTCCCAAAAGCAGAACACATAATGCAGCTGTTGTTAATTTATCCAGGCAGCCTACCAGTTCATGGGGAATTACCCAGTATCCCAAAAGCATACCGGCGGCCACTGATATAATTATTATCCAGGTCAACCCTCTTCACCAACCTTTTCTTCCTGGCTGACTGTTTTTATATTATATTCATCGCTATCTATTCCCCGCCGAATAAAACCCTCTACCATTCTTACAAACAAAACACTGAATATTACCCCACCTGCAGCCAATGCCACTGCCTGCATTCCCATACGGCCAAAATCGGCTAACACTTTTTTATTAGCACCCAGCTGGGCTCCCATTACCAGCAGTAAAAAAATCAAACCAAACACCATTACTTGTTGGGTTATTTTTGTACCAGTAGGCAGTAAACGGAAATGCCCAATAACAAATCCCAGTATCAAGAAAAACAGTATTAGCTCCATTTACGACACCGCCTGCACTGCGTATTTAAATACAAAATCAATTTATCATAACAATTGGTTCATTGGCAATAATTATTAAATTGCGTGCTCTTATTATAGCTAAAGATGCTGTTTTTTTGGTATATTATACTGGTAGGTATTTCAAAATCACAGCGATAGCAAATCACACAGGTGATGATTAGGGTGATAAATAAGAAACAGCGGGCAGAAAAAATAATAAATACGCTTTCAACTTACTATCCCCATGCTAAATGCGGTTTGGAACACGAAAATCCCTTTCAACTGCTGATAGCAACAATTCTCAGTGCCCAGTGTACTGATAAAAGAGTTAACCTCATTACCAGGAATTTATTTGAAAAATACCGTACCCCTGCCGATTTTGCCAAGTTAAGCCCGGAACAGCTGGCAGAGGAAATTAGAGGATGCGGACTTCACCGCAACAAGAGCCGGGCAATAACAGAAACCTGCCGGATACTGTTAGAAAAATATAACGGGAAAGTACCTCAACAAAGAAAAGAATTGGAATCACTGCCGGGAGTAGGGCGTAAAACTGCCGGGGTAGTGCTGGGGGTAGGTTTTGGACAACCTACCATACCAGTTGATACTCATGTACACCGGGTGGCATACCGCCTGGGCTTGGCAAGCGGGAAAAAGCCAGAAACAACTGAGCAGGAATTAATGCAGTGTATTCCGCAGCATTTATGGCAGCCTGCCCACCACTTGTTTATTGCCCACGGCAGGGAATTATGTGCAGCACGCCGGCCCAGCTGCAGTAAATGCCCGTTATCAGCTCTATGTTTAAACTATCCTGGAGGGGAGAGCTAATGCACATTGTACTGGTGGAACCTGAAATACCTGGTAACACAGGAAACATATCTCGAACTTGCGCGGTAACTAACACCAGCTTGCATCTAGTCAAGCCGCTGGGCTTCTCTGTAGATGATAAGCACTTAAAAAGGGCTGGACTGGATTACTGGGACAAGTTAGATCTGCATTATCACGATAGTTTTTCTGAACTGCAGCAGAAGTACCCTCAAGGCAATTTCTGGTATTTAACTACTAAAGGAAACAAGTGGTATACCGAAGTAAATTATCAGCCAGGTGATTTTTTAGTCTTCGGAAAAGAAACCGCCGGTTTACCCCAAGAACTGCTGGAAGCCAACCCGGACAGGTGCATACGAATACCAATGATTTCAACAGTTCGCTCACTTAATCTTTCCAATTCGGCGGCCATAGTATTGTATGAAGCCCTGCGCCAGCAGGGATTTAAAGGGATGAAATAAAGCTGTGCAAAAAATGCACAGCTTTATTTTATATAACGCAAAACCGGTTTCCTAGCTGCATTTACTTCATCCAGGCGCCCCACTGGAGTATCGTGAGGTGCAGTTAGAATTTTTTCCGGATCTTCTGCTGCTTCCTTTAGTATTTCTATTACACTGTCAGCAAATTTATCCAGTGTTTCCTTACTCTCAGTTTCAGTGGGTTCCACCATCATTACTTCTTCCACAATTAAAGGGAAGTACACGGTCGGTGGATGATACCCGTAATCCAGCATTCTTTTCGCTAGATCCAGTGTACGAACTCCTTTTTCTTTTAATCCCCTGGGATTACAGACAAATTCATGCATACAACGGCGGTCATAAGGAATATTTAAATGACCGGCAAGACGGTGCATTAAGTAATTTGCATTAAGAACAGCATGTTCACTAACAGATTTTAATCCACAGCCGCCCTGGGAAATTAAATAGGTATAAGCTTTAACTATTACACCAAAACTGGCATAAAAACTGCGCACTTTACCAATGGAAAGAGGGCGGTGGTAGTCCAACCGGTATACATCATTTTCTTTAACTACTACCGGACTGGGCAAGAAGGGTTCTAGTTCCGCTTTAACACCTACAGGTCCACTACCAGGCCCTCCACCACCGTGAGGTGTACTGAAGGTCTTATGGAGGTTTAGGTGAACAACATCGAAGCCCATGTTACCAGGAGAAGTTATACCCATAATAGCGTTCATGTTGGCTCCATCATAATACAGGAGCCCACCTGCATTATGAACAATTTCAGCAATTTGAACAATGTTCTCTTCAAATAATCCCAGTGTATTGGGGTTAGTAAGCATTAATGCAGCTGTTTCTTCATCAACTGCTTCTTTTAGTGCTTCAATGTCAACGTTACCGCGCTGGTCTGATTTGACCTCCACTACTTTAAAACCGGTTAAGGCGGCTGTGGCAGGATTGGTTCCATGGGCTGAATCTGGAACAATTACTTTGGTACGTTTTTCACCTTTATGTTTTAAATAAGCTTTTATTATCAGCAGTCCTGTAAGTTCTCCATGAGCACCGGCAGCCGGCTGCAGGGATACGGCATCCATCCCCGTTATTTCTGCCAGGTACTGCTGGGTATCATACATCAATTCCAATGCTCCCTGTACCGTTTCTTCCGGTTGGTAGGGATGAATTCTGGTAAACCCAGGCAGGTTAGCCGCATCTTCACAAACTTTGGGATTATATTTCATTGTACAGGATCCAAGAGGATAGAAACCAACATCTACACCATAATTCATCCTGGAAAGCCTGGTATAGTGACGTACAGTATCTAACTCACTTACTTCTGGAAGTTGAGGTTCATCCTCTCGCAGCATGTCAGAAGGCAGCAGGCTGCGCACATCTTTTTTCGGAACGTCATTTTTAGGTGGCATTACCCCCTGGCGCCCCGGGCGGGAAAGTTCAAATATTAAGCGTTCATTCATTTAATATCTCCTCCCAACAGCGCCACTAGGCGGTCAATTTCTTCCCTTGTACGGGTTTCTGTAACGCATAACAGCATACAATTTTTCAATTCTGGATAGAACCGTCCTAAATCCAATCCCCCGATAATGCCGCTTTCTAATAATCTTTGGTTAATTTCCTGCGGTGGCTGGGGTGTCTTTATAACAAACTCTTTAAAAAATGGTGCCGACCAGGCTGGTTGGTACCCAAGAAGGTTTATTATCTGTTCATAGGCATAATGGGCCTTGGTTAAGCACTGTTCAGCCACCTCACGCAAACCACGGCGTCCCATAAGGCTAAGATAGACAGTTGCAGCCAGAGCACACAGGGCCTGGTTTGAACAGATATTTGAAGTAGCCTTTTCACGGCGGATATGCTGCTCTCTGGCCTGCAGAGTTAATACAAATCCCCGGTTCCCACGGCTGTCCTTGGTTTCTCCAACAATTCGCCCGGGCATTCGCCTCATAAGCTTTTGTGTACAGGCCATATAACCAAGGTGCGGACCTCCATAGGACATATGAATTCCCAAGCCCTGCCCGTCACCTACCACAATATCTGCTCCACATGCACCGGGAGAAGTTATTAAACCCAAGGCTACAGGGTCAGCACAGGTTACCAGCAAAGCCTTTACCTGGTGAACAGCATCAGCAGCAGCTCTTAAATCTTCCAAGGAACCAAAAAAGTTGGGCTGCTGTAAAATAACCGCTGCCACTTCTTCATTAAGCAGATTTTCCAGTTTGCTCAGGTCCGTTACTCCCCCGTTATAGTCCAGTTCTTTTATCTCAATCTCACGAGCGGTGGCATAGGTATTAAGCACCTGGCGGTATTCAGGATGTACTGTCTTTGAAACCAGCACTTTATTACGCCTGGTAGCTGCACACGCCATCAAAGCAGCTTCGGCAGCAGCGGAAGCACCGTCATACATTGATGCATTGGCCACATCCATACCTGTTAATTCACAAATCATAGTTTGAAATTCAAAAATAGACTGCAAAACTCCTTGACTTATTTCCGGCTGGTAAGGAGTATAAGCTGTATAAAACTCTGACCTGGATATAATATGATGAACTGCGCTGGGTATATAATGGTCGTAAACGCCTGCACCCAGAAAAGAAACCAGCTGGTCGACCGTTTTGTTTTTGGCAGCCATTGATTTTATTTTCCTGAGCACTTCCAGTTCAGAAAAGGGTCCAGGAATATTTAAGTCCTTCTTCAGCCTAACTTCTTCAGGGATATCCTGGAATAACTCGTCTATGCCCTTTATACCAAGCTCTGCTATCATTTCTTTACGTTCTTCATCAGTGTGAGGAATGAATCTCATTAGGCATTCTCCTCTAAGAATTGTTCGTATTCTTCCTTAGAAAGAAGATTTTCAACCTGTGAGGGATCCGACAGTTCCAGTACGACCATCCACCCTTTTTCATAAGGGTCTTCATTAATGACCTCTGGAGAATCCTCAAGCTCCCGGTTAATTTCCACCACTTTACCACTTAATGGAGTATAAATGTCAGAAGCAGCTTTAACTGATTCTACTACCCCCAGGGTATCCCCCGCTTCAAAGGTATCTCCCACATTGGGCAGTTCTACAAAAACTATATCTCCTAAGGAGTCCTGGGCATAGTCGGTGATACCAATGACTGCTCTGCCTCCATCCACCTTAACCCACTCATGCTCTTTGCTGTACTTAAGTTCCCCCGGAATATTAGCCATAATTAAAAACCTCCTTGAGTATTTATTTTACTTTTGTCTTTTATAAAAAGGTTTTGGAACAACTGCAGCTTTTAAACCCTTCCCTCTAATAACAATCTCCAGTTCGGTTCCTTCTTCTGCATATCCAGGCTTTACATAGGCCAGGGCCAGGTTGGCGTTTAATGTTGGAGCATAACTTCCGGTAGTAACCCACCCTACCTCCTGACCATTAAACTCCACAGGGTAACCTGTTCTTGGTATTCCTCTCTCTACCATTTTTAAGCCAACCAGTTTATGGCTGACACCAGCATCTTTAATTTCTGCCAGCGCCTCTTTTCCAATAAAGTCACCTTTATTAAATTTTACTGTCCAACCTAGTCCAGCCATCAGCGGATTAATTTCTTCAGACAGCTCATTTCCATAAAGAGGCAGACATGCTTCAAAACGCAGGGTATCCCTGGCCCCCAGTCCGGCCGGTACAACTCCATCTTCTTTCCCGGTGGTTAGAACTGCCTGCCATAATTTCTCTGCTTCTTCTGGGTGGCAGTAGAGTTCAAAACCGTCCTCCCCGGTATACCCTGTGCGGGAAACCAGGCAGGGAATTCCTGCCACTACTCCCATGGTAAAATGATAATATTTTATTGCTTTTAAATCCAGTGAGGTAATTTTCTGCAGTACCTGCTGAGCTAATGGTCCTTGAAGTGCCAGCAGTGCATAATCTTCAGACTTGTCTGCCACATTTACCTTACCTGATAAGTGATCTTTTAACCAGTTTAAATCCTTATCTTTATTGGATGCGTTGACTACCAAGAGGTATCGGTCTGCTCCTAAATTATATATTAATAAATCATCTAATGTCCCACCATCTTCTTTAACCATTGGTGTATAAACAGCACGCCCAATATCTATTTTAGATATGTCATTTGTGACTAAACGCTGCAGTACATCTAAAGCACCGGGACCTTCCAGCAGCAGCTCTCCCATGTGTGATACATCAAATAGTCCTGCCCGCTCCCGGACAGCCTTATGTTCTTTAATAATTCCTTCATACTGTACCGGCATTTCCCAGCCGCCAAACTCCACCATCTTAGCATTTAATTCTTTGTGCACGTTATAAAGTGGAGTACGTTTTAAGTTATCCATATTTGCACCTCCATAACTGTTTCTAGTATGTCTAAAAAACCTCCGGTCTTATCACCGCTGGGTTAAAACTATACTTTCGGATAGTGAAACGCCGCCTCGCTCCTCAATACTCGGCGCTTTTCCTCCGGCTGGTTGGTTTGATAAATCAAAGCCCTACATTTGCCGGCTATCGTTTTCTCCGGTAAAACCTTGGCTGCATCAAAACTTATACTTTCTGGTATATTAAAAAAGACAGAGAAAACCCAAAAATGCTGTTTTCTCTGTCCGTTTACCTGAGAGATTACCCTATTTTCCAGGGTTTCCCCGTGGGTGTCCTCTACGGATCTCTCCAGAGTTCTGTCCGGTAACAGTCATTTTGCCTGAGAGTTTCGACTGCTGCCCAGCCAGCAGACAGCCTTGCTCCTTCGGCGCCCGGTTAGCCCAGACCTCTCCTGCTACCTTCATTCAGCCGTTATTAAATATTTTTAATTTGATGAATTCTTCTTCTTTTTTCAATTTCCTGCTAAAAAAATTCTTTATTTTACAGGCACTTTTTAATAATATTTTAGCTTTTAATACTAATAATATTACGGGTGTTTTTTTAAAAAAACACAATGGAGATGATACAGTGGTAGGCAAAAAAAAGAAAAAAAAGGAAACTACTAAGGAAGACTTGTTGAGAATGGAAGTGGCCGAAGAACTCGGCCTAGGTGAAAAAATTCGCCGGTATGGTTGGGGATCATTAAATGCTAAAGAAGCGGGACGTATTGGCGGTGTTATCACCCAAAGAATTAAAAAAGGCATATATACAGATTACAAAGCCAAAAATCCTTCTTAAAAATCATTTTTCTTAGGAAATTCAATTATTTTTCCCGCTTTTTTAGGCTTAGAAGGTGTTGAACATGAACAGCATCCACCACATCCCTCACCCTGCTGCAAGTCTATTAAATCATATTCTATCAATTCGGTTAGTACACGGTTGGAAAATTCAATGGGGCCAGTATTATAAACAAAAGTACGGTTTACATGCTGCAGAAGTCTAAACAATAATTCTTCCATTTGATCCCTGCTTAACTGGGATATGTTTTCCGGATGTATGGTACATTTCATTATTTGTTCACCTCCGGCAGATAATTTGATTTACATTCCATGCAATACCAAATAATGCCAAATATCTTAACCCACTCAATTTTATCATATATCTTACTGATAAAACAACTTTTGTTAAATAATTTTTTATACTCGGCGCTTTCCCTCCGGCTGATAGGTTTGATAAATCGAACCCTACCGGCTATCGTTTTCTTCGGTAAATACATTGGTTGGCTGCTATCTAACAAATAACCCCGGGAAATGATGTGTCAAAAATCATTCCCCGGGGCAGCCAATAACATCTTATTTTTCTAACTGCTCCATAACCGCCGCGCAGCGTGGGCAGATAGCAGGATGTTTACTGTTTTTCCCAACTTCTTCATTATACATCCAGCAACGCTCACATTTTTTACCCACAGCTTTTTCTACCTTAACAGCCAGGCCGGGTACTGTTTCACTCACACTTTCCCCTTCAGGAATACCTTTATTTAGGTAAGCCTGGGAGGTAATAAATATTTCTGCCAGCTGATCTTCCATCGATTTTAAGAAATTATACAGCTCATCATCAGCATAGACTTGGACTGCTGCTTCCAGTGAATTACCAATAAACTTCTCTTTCCTGGCTTTTTCTAGATATTTTAGTACTTCTGCCCGCACCAGCATCAGGCGGTCCCACTTTTGTTCCAAGTCGACATCAATGTACTCATCTTTTAACTGGGGCATATCCAGTAGCTGCACACTTATGGGACTATCCTCAGGCTTAGGCATATGCCGGTAAATTTCTTCACTGGTAAAGGCCAGTACCGGTGCCAGCAGCCTGACCAAAGCGTCCAGCACTTCATACAGTACCGTTTGTGCTGCCCGCCGTTCCCTGGATTCCGGCAGAGAGGTGTACAGGCGGTCCTTAATAATATCAAGGTAACGGGCACTCATATCTACCACGCAGAAATTGTGAACAGCATGATAAACCACATGGAATTCGTAATTTTTATAAGCCTTTAGTACCCGGTCTATTAGTCTCTGCAGGCGCAGAAGTGCCCAGCGATCCAGTTCCAGTAAATCATTATAGGGTAAACTGTGCTTCTCGGGATCAAAATCCTTCAAGTTACCCAAAAGAAACCGGGCAGTGTTTCTTATCTTACGGTAAGCTTCTGTCAACTGTTTGATAATATTGTTTGACACTGCTAAATCTGCCCGGTAATCAGCAGATGATACCCACAGGCGCAAAATATCAGCACCCATTTGTTTAATTACCTTTAACGGGTCCACAACATTACCCAGGGATTTAGACATTTTGCGTCCCTTTTCATCTACTACAAAACCGTGAGTTAATACTGCTTTATAAGGCGGCTCTCCTGTTACTGCAATGGCAGTAGAGAGGGAAGAATTAAACCATCCACGGTGCTGGTCACTGCCCTCCAGGTAAAGGTCAGCAGGCCAGCGTAGGTCAGGCCACAACTCTGGCTGCTGAAGAACTCCCATATGGCTGGATCCGGAATCAAACCACACATCCATGATGTCTTTCTCTTTATCAAATTCTGCAGCTCCACAATTTTCACATTTAATTCCTTCCGGCAGCAGTTCCTTAACCTTTTTGGAGAACCAGGCATCAGAGCCTTCCTCTGCAAATATTTTTTCCAGGTGGCTAATAGTCTCTTCATTAATTAGTTCCTTACCGCATTCTTTACAGTAAAAAATGGGAATAGGAACTCCCCAAACGCGCTGGCGGGATATGCACCAGTCACCGCGTCCTTCTATCATATTGTATATACGATCTTCTCCCCAGGAAGGAATCCATTTAACCCTGCTGCGGATGGCCTCCAGTGCTTTTTTACGGAAACCTTCCACCGAAGCAAACCACTGTTCTGTAGCCCGGAAGAAAACAGGATTTTTACAGCGCCAGCAGTGAGGATATGAATGCTGAATTTTATCTACATGCACAAGTTTTCCCTGTTCTTGTAATTCTTCTATTACAGCCTTGTTTGCTTCCCAAATTTTCATTCCTTCAAATTTACCAGCCTCTGCAGTAAAAATCCCCCGGCTGTCCACTGGAGAAACCACAGGGAGGTTATATTTCTTACCAACCTGGAAGTCTTCCTCACCATGACCAGGAGCTGTATGCACACATCCTGTACCAGTTTCAGTGGTAACATGGTCACCTAAAATCACCAGTGAATGGCGTTCCATAAACGGGTGCCTGCATACTACCTTTTCCAATTGTTCCCCTTTGAACTTTTCCAGAACTTGTGCACCTTCTAAACCGGCAGTTTCAATGTAGTTTTCTAACAGTTCCTGGGCCAGCAGATGTTTTTCTTCGCCTATTTGAGCCAATACATAGTCCAGTTCCGGGTGTAAAGTAATGGCCACGTTTCCTGGCAGTGTCCAGGGGGTGGTGGTCCAAATGACCACATATGTGTTGTCTTCAGGCAGTAATCCCTTACCATCTGACACAGGAAACTTTACATATATAGATGGTGAAGTCTTTTCACCATATTCAACTTCGGCTTCTGCCAGTGCAGTTTCGCAATCCGCACACCAGTAGACAGGTTTTAACCCTTTGTATATATACCCGGCCTTGGCCATTTCACCAAATACACGAATTTGTTTAGCCTCATATTTAGGCAAAAGGGTATAATAGGGATTATCCCAGTCACCACGTACACCAAGTCGTTTAAATTCTTCTTTTTGTATTCCTGCAAACTTTAAAGCATATTCCTTACATTTTTTTCTAAATTCTACCGGATCAAGTTCATGACGGTTAATTTTTAAATTTTTAATTACCTGCTGTTCAATGGGCAGGCCATGAGTATCCCATCCCGGCACATAGGGAGCATCATAACCGGACATAGAATGAAATTTCACTATGATATCTTTTAAAACCTTGTTCAAAGTATGACCAAGGTGAATATGGCCGTTGGCATAGGGCGGCCCATCATGCAGAATAAATTTAGGTTTTCCCTTGTTCTTTTTCTGAACCTGACCATAAATGTCAATTTCTTCCCACCATTTTAATATTTCAGGTTCCCGCTGGGGCAGGTTGCCCCGCATTGGAAAGTCCGTCTTGGGCAGATTTAATGTCTTACCATAATCCATACACCATTTCACCTCTTTATTATTTTTTACGAGCTATCTCTGGGGAATTGTTATAAAGGTATAGGCTGTGTTGTGTTGTTCTCTAAATTTGCGGTTATCGTTTTCTCCGGTAAATACCTTGACTAAGTCAAAAATTATGCTTCCTGAAAGTAAAATAAAAAAAACCGCCCCCAAGGGACGGATTACTCTTCTCCGCGGTACCACCCTTGTGAACAGGCATATTCAGCCTGATCACTCTAACACCGTTAACGCCGGTGCCACCGGTACAGCCTACTGACCCACAATATTGAGTGTTCAGCTGTACGCCTCCCGGATGATCTTCGACTGCGGCCATGTACCCGGCTTCCACCTCCCCCGGGCTCTCTGAAACATGGTAACACAACCTACTCTTCCGTTCACAGGCTTTAAAATATTCATGTTACCCGCTAGCTACTATATTATACAAAAACATATATTAACGGTCAACTTTTGACATTTATTCTATTCCAAGTACATTCTTTACCTGCTCAGCACTAACATTTTCTAAACAAACTAATTTACTTCGACTGGTATGTCCAGAGACTATTTGCACTTGTTTCTTAGCAACTTTAAATATTTTAGCCAGGTACTGGCACAAAACCTTGTTTGCTTCTCCATCCACCGGAGGAGCTGTTAACCTTATCTTCACTGCATCATCCAGCACCCCAGATACCTGGTTTTTAGAAGCCCGGGGCTGGACCCTAACCTTAAATACTACTCCCCCTTCTTGTTCCTTTATATAAACCATCAGCATCTAACCTGCCTGCTTATTTTCTTCTAGGCTTTCTGCAGCTTCATATCTTTTTTCTTCCCTGTTTTCTTCCTCGGCCAGTAATTCCAGCTGAGTTTCCAGGAAAGTTTTAAACTTCGCCCGGAATACCTGGGCCTGTTTTTGTATTTCCCTGTATTTTTCCATTATTTCCTGTACCCTAGCTTCAGCCTGGGCAATCTTCCTTTTTCCTTCTTCTTCTGCATCCCGGATAATTTTTTCCGACCGCTGGTAAGCATCCTGCATCATAATTTTAATTTCTTTATCAGCATTTTCCTTTAATTCCTGGGCATTTTTTTGAGCCATGACCATGGTATCTTTTATAGCCTGTTCCAGTTCACGATATTGTTCATGCCGATTCTCACATTCTGTCAGTTTTTTTTGTAATTGTTCATTTTCTTTTAGTAAATCTTCCAACGTATCGGCAACTTCCTGCAAAAACTTGTCCACCTGCCGCTCGTCATAACCGCGAAAGCTTTTTTTAAATTCTTTCTGGCGGATATCAAGAGGAGTAAGCAAGAAAAGCACCCCCACAAGTTTGACTAATAATTAATTTGTCTTTAAATGTACCTATACAGCACTAATGCAGTACGCCCTTTCTTTGTAGTTCCCTTAACCTCTACAACTTTAACCCTTCCCCTTCCACGCAGGGAAAGCATGTCCCCTTCCTGAACCAGGGCAGAAGGGTTACTGCAGGGGATCCAGTTTAGGCTTAAACGTTCTGACTTAATTTCTCTTACCACCTTGCTGCGTGATGCACCATAACCGGCAGCAGCAACAGCATCCAACCTCATTGATGCTACGGTAGTATTTATTATTTTTACTTTAGGTTCAGGTATTTCCAGTTGTTCCCGGCCAATCTCTCTTACTTGAACATGTACTCTTCCAACCTTAGTCAAATTTGATTTAATGTAAGGTGCCACAGCAGCATCCACTATCAGCTGGGCACCGGTTTCATTTACTATTATGTCACCCAGCTTTTCCCTTTTTAGGCCTAGGCCAGTAAGTGAACCCAAATAATCCCGGTGGGTGACTTTACTCATTTTAAAGCTGCCTTCCGCTACCAGAAAAGCCAGTTGAGAATCTACCTGTTCTGGCATCATATAATCAGGAAAGATTACCACCCTGGTACGTTCAGCGTCAGGATAACCCCCGTCAGAGAAAAATTTTATTTCCGGTACTGTTTGAAGTACAGAAAACACTAGACCCGTGTGATACGGGTCATAAAAATCAGTCACTGCCGGCTGGTGGGTTTTTAAAACATATTCTGCTAAATCAGCAGCTCTAGCCAGCAGTGCTTTATCCTCTGCACCAGTTAAGTTACTGGGAAAATTATTATTTTTCATTTAGAAAATCGCCCTCACTAAAGGCAGTACTATCCAATATTGGATTATGCTTAAAGTAAAAAATGCTGCTATAGGTGAAAAATCTATCATTCCTACCGGAGGTATAACACGCCGGAAAATTCCCAGATAAGGTTCTGATAGGTCATATATAAATCTAATCACCGGGTTGTATGGGTTGTGCTTAACAAAGGATAGAATTATCCGGGCAATAAGTATAAATTTATATACCTCAAACGCAACATCCACAGCATCATAAATAATAAACATTACTTCACCTCTTAATTTAACCTTTCTGACATATGCTTAGATTGTTCTGTGGCAGCCATAACAGCATTCATCAAAGTAACCCTTAAGCCACCGTCTTCCAGCTCATACATACCTGCCGCTGTAGTTCCCCCGGGTGTTGTTACCATATCTTTGAGCCGCCCAGGGTGCTTGCCGGTTTCCAGTGCCATCCTGGCTGCACCCAGCATTGTTTGAACAGTTAGTTCTGTGGCAATTTTCCGGGGTAAACCTACCCGTACCCCAGCATCTATCATTGCTTCCATGATAACATACATATATGCAGGTCCACTGCCAGATAAACCTGTTACAGCATCCAGCAGCTCTTCTTTTACGGTTACAACTTTCCCTACCGAATTAAATATGGCTGCACACATACTTTCATGCTCTTTGCCAGCGTATGAACCACAAGCAACAGCGCTGGCACCTTCTGACACCAGGCAGGCAGTATTGGTCATTACCCGCACCACCGGTACATTGCCCAGTTTATTTTCTATGTACCTGGTGGGTATTCCTGCTGCAAACGTAATTATCCAGTGTTTCCTATTAATGTAAGGCTTTATTTCTGCCAACACTTCCGGCAGCACCTGTGGCTTTACTGCAATAACTAATATATCAGCAGTTTGAACTAATTGAACATTATTTTCAGTGGTATTTACTTTGTTTTTTTCTTGTAATATTGACAGGCGTTCCATGTCCGGGTCACTGACATATATTTTTTCAGCAGGAACAAGCTCGCTCTTAATTATTCCTTCTATCAGAGCCTCAGCCATAACACCCCCGCCAATAAAGCCAATTGCCTGCCCCTTGAGCGGCATCCTAATCTCCCCCTATTTATTAAGCTATGACTGAAAAATTGAAAAGATACCTTTCTCACGCACTTGTTCTTTAAGTTCATTAGCTATATCAATGTTGTTCGGTACAAAAAGAAAAATATTTTTTCCAACCTTCTGCATACTTCCATTTAATGCGTAAGTAGTACCACTCATAAAATCCACTACTCTGCGGGCAATGTCGGTATCGGCATTTTCTAAATTTACTATCACTGGTCTATGGTTTTTTAAGTTATCAGCAATATTCTGCACTTCTTCATAGGATGATGGTTCCGCCAGCACTACCTGAATCTGCCTTTGAGTATGTAGGCTGACCACTGTACCTTTGCGCTTGTTTAATTTGCTGTCTTCCTGCAGGCCGCCTTCTATTTCTTCATCAAAAACTTCCTCTTCTTCGAACCCCATAATCCCCATCATTTTGTCAAAAAATTTACCCATAATATACCCTCCTTACCGGACTAACCTGTGTTACCCCGGAATATTGCACTGCCTATCCTAACTAAATCCGCCCCTTCCTCTACAGCAATTTCAAAATCATTGGTCATTCCCATCGAAAGAAGCCTAATACCGGGCCATTTTGCGGCCAGCTTCTGTTTAATTTTATACAGTTCTTTAAAAATAGGGCGAACTTCTTCAGGGTTATCCACAAAAGGCGCCATTGTCATTAGGCCCTTAATGTTAAGGCCGGGCAGTTTCACTGCTTCACTGACAAAATCTTCTACTTCTTCAGGTAATAAACCGTGCTTTGTCTCTTCGCCTGAAACATTAACCTGAACAAGCACATCGGCCGTTAGTCCCTTTTTTACAGCCATACGGCTTATTGTTTCTGCTAATCTCCATCTATCTAAGGAATGGATTAGCACAGTTTTACCCAAAACGTATTTTACTTTATTGGTTTGTAAACTGCCAATAAGGTGCCATTTCACGTCAGGCAGCTGCTCCTGTTTTTTTATTAGTTCCTGGACTCTATTCTCTCCCAAGTCTGAAATTCCCTCATTAATAACCTTTGTAATGCTCTCCACAGGCACTTTTTTAGTTACTGCCACAAGTTTTACTGACCCGGGATTTCTACCGCTGCGCAGTTCAGCTTTTCTTATCCGTTCTATTACAGATTTCAAATTTGCAGCCACATCAACATCCATCATGGTCAACCGCTCCTTATAAAATTAAATCTCCTTCTTTTACCAATTCAGGATTTAATACATAGCGTACACCATTTGTTAAAGCACTGCCTTTAACCGCAGCTTTCCCTTCAAGTTTTCCCTGAATTTGCACTGGAACCCATATAACTCTCTTATTATGTATTCTATATATACCGGGATGATTTTCTCGATACACAAGAGCTCCCTCCGGAACTAATAAGCCAGCAAGTTCTTCACTTAATACTGAAAAATTAATTTCTCGCAAGTGAAGAATTTCGTTAGGATATTTTTGCACGGCCAAAACCACTAACTGCATACCTTTAGTGATTTGACATTTCATAATACGGCCTGTTAAAAAGTAATTCCTGTATTTAAGTTTTAATTTATTCCCTTTTTTAATATTTTCCGCCGGCAGCATTTTATCATCAAATTCAAGGCGTATTATTAAAGGCTCAAGATTATCGATTAATTTAACTACCGGTTGACTCTTGTTCACAGTTCTTTTATTACTGGTTAAATCAGCTTTTATTGTATGAATTTGGGACAGTTCTAATACATTTATGTTATCTGGAGTTAATACTTCTTCTAAACCATCAATATGAGTACAGGCTATCCCTGCTTTAGGAGCATAAATTAATTTTCCCAAAGACCCAGCAGGTGAGGAAAGGCTGGTATTACTTATTTTGGCTACAGCTGTACCTGCCGGTACACGCTCACCATCTTTGATCAGCAGTTCTAAACTTCCATTGGTAGGACTTCTAAGCAGGGTTTCTTTTTTTATAAGCAGACCAGCAGCCAATATTTCTTTGCTAACGATACTTTGTTCAAGAGTATCTACTTTAACTAAATAACTCAGCAGCAGCGGCCGGGTTATCCCAGCTGTTATCCAGACTAAAATTGAAAGCAGTGCTAATATAATAACAGCAGTTATCAAAAGTTTCTTTTTGCGTGCCTTTAACGTTTTAGCTCGCAATCATTTCTCCCCACCCTAAAAATGGTGTTTGTACTATTCCATTATTTAGATATAATAAAAAACTTATTCGACGCTGATTTTTCAAACTCCTTTTCTCAAAGTCTAACCCTTTGCTTAAGGCCTACAAAAATACATAGATGCTAAAAAACATTCGGACTTACTACCGCCCATGACTCAAACTATCTAATAATGTAAAAACAAAATCTGCCTTTTCAAGGCAGATTTCAAAAGCATATTTAACCTGTAATTTATTTTTAAAATTAATTTAGTTCTTCCTTTTCCCCGGTAACCAGGTAAATTATATTTTCTCCAATATTGGTGGCATGGTCACCAATACGCTCTAAAAATCTGCTTACAAACAGCAGGTAAGTAGCCTGGCTAACGGTCTCCGGGTCTTTCTTCATAAAAGAAATTATTTCTCTAAAGACCTGGTGATACAGGTCATCTACCTCATCATCGTTGTCACACATCTGGCGTGCTTTTACCACATCACCATGAACATAAGCATCAAGACCATCTTTAACCATTTCCTGTACTAGGTTGGCCATATGTGTAAGTGTAACCAGTGGTTTAATTAATTTTTTATCTGCCAGGCACATGGTAGTTCGAGCAATATCCACTGCATGGTCACCAATCCGTTCCAAGCTGACTAAAATTTTTATACCAGTTATAACTACCCGCAAATCTTTAGCCATCGGCTGCTGGGTAGCAATTAGAGTGATGCATTTATTTTCAATTTCTTCTTTTAATTCATCAATTACATCATCACCTTCGATAACCTTTGCGGCCAATACAACATCCTGGTTATTTAATGACTGCATGGAATTGTAAATAGATTCTTCTACAAGGCTGGCCATTCTCAAAATATCCTGCTGAATTTCTATTAGCGATTTTTCAAAATTACTCCTGACTGTCATTATTTTTACCCCCACTAAAAATCCTATCCAAATCTACCGGTAATATAATCTTCTGTTCGTTTATCTTTAGGCATGGTAAATATTACATCTGTATCTCCGGATTCTACCAGTTCGCCGTTTAAAAAGAAGGCTGTGGTATCGGAAACCCTGGCAGCCTGCTGCATGTTATGGGTAACAATTATAATTGTATAATTTTCCTTCAAATTCCTAATTAATTCCTCTATTTTTAAGGTCGAAACCGGGTCAAGAGCAGAAGTAGGTTCGTCCATCAGCAAAACTTCCGGCTCCACTGCCAGAAGCCTGGCAATACATAAGCGCTGCTGCTGTCCACCGGATAAACCCAGGGCAGATTTATACAACCGGTCATGTACTTCGTCCCACAGCGCTGCCCCTCGTAAACTTTTTTCTACAATCTCATCCAGTTTTTGTTTATTTTTTATGCCGTGGATGCGGGGACCATAAGCAATATTGTCATATACTGACATAGGAAAAGGATTTGGCTTTTGAAACACCATTCCCACTCTTTTTCGCAGGTTAACTACATCAATGTCAGGACTGTAAATATCTACACCATCCAGCTCAACTTTTCCTTCTACCCGGACACCTTCTATTAAATCATTCATCCGGTTTAAGGTGCGCAGAAATGTAGATTTACCACAGCCAGAAGGGCCAATTAAAGCAGTAACATGGTTTTCCAATACATCCAGGCTTACTTCCTTTAATGCTTGAAAATCTTTATAAAATAGGTTTAAATTCAGTACTGAGATTTTTACTTTATTCAAATTGAAGGCCTCCTTACCTAGCCAACAGTTAAAATACCGCAGTCAGTAAAACCTTTACTGTATCAATTCCTTTAATAAGTTAGAAGATAATAATTATAATATCCTGACACAGCAGTTTTCAGCAATAATAGTACCTTTCAACGATAGAAATTCTATCAACCAGTTTTTATATAAATGTTTATTTTTAATTAACTTTGTGTTAATATCAGTTCTTCTTAAGGGGTAAAATAAAAGAAAATGTTGTACCTTTAGGAGAACTCTTTACAGATACTTCACCATTATGCAGTTCTAATACATGTTTTACAATGGCCAAGCCCAAACCTGTACCTCCTACCTCCCTGGACCTGGCCTTATCCACCCTGTAAAAGCGTTCAAATATTCTGGGTAAATGCTCCTGCGGAATACCCGGACCAGTATCACTTACTGATACTATCAAATTATCCTCATCTGCGCTGGCAGAAATCTTTACTTTCCCTTTTTCAGGGGAATATTTTATAGCATTGTCCACCAGGTTAACAAGCACCTGAATTAATAGGTCTTTTTTCCCTAGCACTGCAGGGAGGTCCTTGGGAATATCTACAGTTAATTTAATATTTTTGGCTTCTGCCTGGTATTCAAACATTTCCTTAACTTGATTAATACACCTGGCCATGTCAACAGGATGTTTCTCCCAGGCAGCTTGGTTGTTTTCTAACTGAGATAATTTAAGCAAATCATCTATCAACCTGCTCAACCTGTCTGTTTCTTTTTTCATAATGGACAAAAAGTGCCAGGCTGTATCTTTATCTTCCAAGGCACCATCTAATAAAGTTTCCAAAAAACCATTTATAGAAGTAAGCGGTGTTCGGAGTTCATGGGATACATTGGCCACAAAATCAGTACGCATTTTTTCCAACTGGCGCCTTTCAGTAATATCGCGCATCAGTGCTACCACCCCAGATGGAGAACTATCATTAGTAATTAAAGGTGTGGCATGCACCTTCAGAATTACAGGGTTTGGTTTAATTATCTTTATTTCCTTGCTTTTGGGCTGCTTACTTTTTAATACTTCCTGCAGCAGCTGGTCGAGCTCATAATTGCGTATAACTTCAATTATCTTTTTACCTAAACTATTTTTAGCCTTGACAGCAAATTTTTCTTCTAAGGCAGGATTAAGCATGATCACCCTGCTTTCAGGATCTAGAGCAATGACACCTTCTCCCATGCTGTTTAAAATAGCCTTTGCCCGGTTTCGCTCCTCCGCCATCATTACCATGTTCTTACGCAGCTGCCGGGCCATTACGTTAATACTGGAAGCCAGCTCATCAATCTCATCATCGGCCTGAATCATAATTTCCTTTTTTAAAATACCACCGGCCATCTCATAGGCTGTATGGGTAATTTCCTCCAGGGGTCTTATTAAACGGGCCAGTGTTAAATAAGTTATTGTGCCTGTACCGAAAGCAGCCAATAGAATGGCTACGGGTAAGGAAATGTATTTATATGCATAAAACAGTATTACTATTATAAAAAGCAGCAGTAAGGAAAGATAACTGGCAATAGTACGACTTTTAATGCCTATTTTCAAAGCTTTATTTTACCTCCTTAAACCGGTAGCCTACCCCTCGCACAGTTTCGATTAACTGAGGGGAATCATCCAACTGCTCAAGTTTCTGACGAATATGCCTGATATGAACATCCACAGTCCTAGAATCCCCGGTATAATCATATCCCCATATTTTTTCCAAGAGAAAATCCCTGGTAAACACTTTTCCTGGATGCCTGGCCAGGAACCGTAAAAGTTCGAATTCTTTTGGAGTAAGATCCAGCTTTGTCCCGTTAACACTGATAGTAAAACGGTCCTCATCTATAGTAAGACTGCCAACAGATAGCCGGTTGGCATAAGAATTTTCTTCAGCCTGGCGCCGCAGCCTAGCTTTAACCCGGGCCACCAGTTCTCGCGGGGAAAAAGGCTTAGTTATATAATCATCAGCCCCCATTTCTAAGCCTAATATTTTATCTACCTCTTCACCGCGAGCACTAAGCATAATGATAGGAATATTTTTAGTTTCTGGATTGCTGTTTATATTTCTACAAACTGTTATCCCATCAACACCCGGGAGCATCACATCCAAAATTATTAAATCAGGCATTTCTTCTCGCACTAGATTAAGAGCTTTATCACCATCTTTTGCAGTGACAACCTGGTAACCTTCTCGTTCTAAGTTAAATTTAACCAGTTCTATAATACTTTCTTCATCATCTACAACCAATATCTTCGGCACAATTATCCCCTCCTATATTATTCTAACCCAGGGCTCAACTCTCAATTTTTTTTAACATTATAATCGATGCCATACGCCCGGTACATCCTCCAGATGCACGGTAGGAAAAAAAGTCTTCTTTATTACAGGATGTACACAGTTTTGCCACTGTAATATTGCTTTCTAATACCCCTTCATCCAGAAGAGCCCTCCGGTTGGCCTCCCACAAGTTCAGCATCCACTGGCCGCCACCGCAATCTTTAACCAGTTCTTTCCAGAACCCTGGAAAACTTTCTGCCACCTGATCAATAACTTTGCTGTCAACCGCATAGCAGCAGGGGCCAATTGACGGTCCTATGCCAACCAGCAGTTCTTCTGGCCTGCTGCCGAATTTTGCTTTCATACATCGTACAGTTTTAGAACCTATTTTTTTTACTGTTCCTTTCCACCCAGCATGGGCAAGCCCCACTGCTTTGTTCAATGGATCTAAAAAAAAGAGCGGTACACAATCAGCATAATAACTGGTTAATGGTATCCCGGCGGAGTTGGTAATTAAAGCGTCCACCGCAGGCAGGGCATCCGCAAGTGATTTACTGCCGCACCCTAAATGCTGTTTGGTTACAATTTTAACGTTATCACCATGCACCTGCTGTCCTGCCACTATATGTTCAAATTTAATTCCCAGGGCACGGCACAGAATACGCCGGTTTTTGAGAACGGCATCTTCCTCATCTCCCACATGCAGTCCCAGGTTTAAAGATTCATAACTGCCGGTACTGACTCCCCCGGACCTAGTGGTAAAACCATGAACAACCAGCCCTGTGGCAGTAAAAGCTGGTATTGTATAGATAAATAAATTGTCGTTTATTGTATTGGCAGCAAATTCATTAGAAATGGGCAGCAAAAAACATCACTCCCAGGCTTTTTACTTATTATCCCCAGCTGTTTAGATTGCAGTATCCAACCAGCGTTCTAAATCCTTTAATTGGGACAGCAGTGTTTGACAATCTCTTTGACTTACATCGCCCTGCAAAAAATGTTCTATCTTCTGTAAAACATTATTATACGTTTCACGTAATATTTCTATACTGGTTTCTTCCCCGGCGGTCAGAACAAATTCCTGCATTAGCTCTGGTATTGTAGTAGGTATATTTAACTTCACATTTATCAGCTCTGCTAATTCATGTGCAGCTTCCGCTTCCCCGTGAACCAAAAATACCCTTTTGGGTGGCTTTTTAAAATGTTTTAACCAATCCAAGAGGCCCTCCTGGTCTGCATGGGCTGAATAACCGTCAATATTTCTTATTTCCGCTCGAACTGCCACTTCTTCACCATGAATACGTACTAGCTTCTCACCGGAAACCAGCCGTCTACCCAGGGTACCCATAGCTTGAAAACCCACTATTAAAATTGTACATTCTGGGCGCCACAAATTATGCCGCAGGTGGTGTTTGATCCGACCTGCATCACACATGCCGCTGGCTGATATTATTATATTCGTACCGGGCATAGTGTTTAGTTCCTTTGACTGCTCAGCGGTAACGGAAAAATGGAGGTTTTTTAATCTTAACGGGTGAACGCCCTCACTGATTAACCGATTTGTTTCGTTATCATATACACCAGGGTGACGTTTAAAAATTTCTGTAGCACTAATTGCCATGGGACTGTCAATATAGATAGGTAATATCGGAATGCTGCCTTCCCTCTGCAGTTCTGCTATTTCATATATAATGTCCTGCGTTCTCCCCACCGCAAAAGCAGGAATGATTAAATTTCCTCCTTTTTTATAAGTATCAATAACAGCCTTCTTTAAATACTCCTTTTTATTGGCCTTGTGTTTATGCAGCCTGTTGCCGTAAGTACATTCCATAATAACATAGTCTGCATTAAAAATTAGTGAGGGATCGTTTATAAAAGGTTGATTATAATTACCAAGGTCACCAGAAAACACCAGCTTTGTTTCTTCTTCACCCTCTTTAACCCACATCTCTATTATCGAAGAACCTAAAATATGACCTGCATCTAAAAAACGCACCGCAACCTGAGGAGTTAAGGAAATAACTTCCCCGTATTTCACCCGTTCAAAGTATTTTAAGGCATTTAGACCGTCCTCTGCCGTGTAAATGGGCTCAATTAACTTGCGTCCAGCGCGGCGGTACTTCCTGTTCTTCCGCTCACACTCCATTTCTTGTATATGTCCCGAATCGGGAAGCATTATCTCACATAAGTCCGCTGTGGCAGATGTAGAAATAACCCGCCCCCGGAAACCGTGTTTTATCAGTTTCGGCAGCAGTCCACTGTGATCTATATGAGCATGAGTAAGCAGTACAAAATCTATACTCCCGGGGGGTATAGTAAAATCCCTGTAGTTCAGTTCTTTTAATTCTTTTGGTCCCTGGAACATCCCGCAGTCAACTAGTATTTTAATTCCTCCTACTTCCACTAAAAAACAAGAACCTGTTACAACCTGGGCGGCACCCATAAATTTAATTAACAAATAAATTCACCCCCATAACTTTTTATATACTGTTCCATACTCACCAGCAAAAACCTACCTTAAGCATACAAAAAAACAGCTATTATCAAGCTGAGGTAACTTGTTAAAAATATTTATGTTATAATTATGCTGTTAGATTATACAGCAGATATTTTTAATAATGACTAAAGGAGGTAACCTGTTATGCCTATATACGAGTTTCGCTGCCGGTCATGCAATCATAAATTTGAAAAATTGTGCCAGCTGGGAGAAACAGGAAAAAACCTTTCCTGCCCCAAGTGCGGTACCGAAAAGCCCAACAGGATAATGTCTGCTTTTAGAGCTGACAGTGCCGATTCACTGCGGGGCAGCAGGGGAGACAGCTGCAAGTCTTGTACATCACCAAACTGTTCAGCATGCAGATAAAAACCCGGGGCAGAAAGCATGCCCCGGGTTTTTTTATCTCTTAGTTAATTATTATGCTTTGAAAAGTGCGAAGATTTTGTTCTTTTTACTCTGTCTCTAGCTGCAGTTCTACCACCCTGCCTGCAGCTAATGTTTTAGGTACATCAATCAACCTCTGATTAGAAGACCCTCTAAAAGCCAGTGCTAAATCCTTCTTCTCTTTTATAAAAGGTCCATCCACCAGAACATCTATCATTTCCAGTACAGGAAGGTGTTTTACCTCCTCAAAAGTATATCCAGTGTAGGTCCAAATATCTAAGGAAGGTTTTTTTTCTTTGATCATTTTAATGGTTTCCAGTAATGCTTCCGGTTGAGCCAGCGGTTCACCACCGGAAAATGTTATACCCTTGGTAAGAGGGGTAACGGTATCTAAAATTTCCTGCACCAGCTCAATTACCGGCATCTCCCGCCCCCCTTCAAAGGGGATTGTTCCCGGGTTATGACAGCCAGGACAGTGCCTAGGGCACCCCTGGAAAAACACCACTGTTCTTACCCCTAAGCCGTCCACCACACTGCCTCTAGTTATACCAGCCACACGAACTTTAATCATATTACCCTCCCATTTACAGGTGGTGTTTGACACGATCTTTTAATTCTGCCAGCTTAGCATCATTAAACCGGTCAGTGGTGCTTAAATACCCGGTAATCCGCCTTACTCGACGTATAAACGCTGATCCACAGCGCGGGCAGGTATCATCTTCAATTATTCCCAGCAGGCTGCAGCTGGTACAAAAATCTACCGGAAAGTTAATTCCAGCATATCCCATATCAGACTTACCCATAAATTTAACAATGGACTCCATTGCATCCAGGTTATGAACAGGTGCACTGGGCAGCTCAACATAACTAATATGCCCTGCATTGCAGTACTTGTGATACGGCCCTTCAATGTTTAACTTCTCATAAGCACCAATGGGATAATCCACCGGAACGTGGAAAGAGTTGGTGTAGTACTCCTTATTAGTTACTCCCGGGATAATACCAAACTCTTTACGATCCAGCTTTACAAATCTGCCGGATAATCCTTCTGCTGGCGTAGCTAGAAAAGTAAAGTTCAAATCATATTCTTCACAGGCCTCATCTACCTTTTTACGCATGAAAGCAACAATCTCTTGGCCCAGCGCCTGAGCCTCTTCACTCTGACCGTGGTGTTTACCAATAAGAGCAGTAAGAGTTTCTGCTAATCCAATAAAACCAATAGATAAGGTTCCATGTTTAACTGCCTCTTCAATGGGATCTTCCGGTTTTAAGTTTTCCGACCCCATATATAAATGCTGCCCCATAACAAAAGGCATATCTTTCACTTTTAATTTAGCCTGCACCCCGTAGCGGTGGTACAGCTGGCGCTTAACTAAATCCATCATATCGCTCAGTAAACGATAGAATTTCTTAATATCCCGGTCAGCTTTAATAGCCAATCTCGGCAGATTAATAGTTGTAAAGGACAGATTTCCCCGCCCGTCGGTAACAGCAGGGCCCCTGCGGTTGGCCATTACCCTGGTACGGCAGCCCATATAACTAACCTGGTCCCCATACTCTTTATTAAATGAGCTGTCCATGAAACTGAATGTGGGATTTAATCTTTTAGCTGCAACCCGCAGTGCCAGTTTAAACAGGTCATAATTAGGATCACCTGGTTCCATATTAACTCCTTTTTTCAATCGGAAGATAATATTAGGGAATATGGGGTTTTCACCCCGTCCCAAACCAGACTCATACGCCAGCAAAAGATTGCGGGTAACACGGCGAGCTGCTTCTGAAGTTTCTGTACCTAGGTTAAGAGATGAAAAAGGAACCTGGGCACCGGCACGGCTGTGCATGGAATTTAAATTATATATCAGGGCCTCCATGGCCTGGTATGTTTCAAAGTCATCGGCATCCTTTACAAATTCAGCCATGTCCCGGTCAAAGAAGGCAAAGGATTGGCCGCCGTGCATATCATTTTGAGAACTCTGCAGGATAATGGCTGCAAGGGCAGCAGCTGAGGTAGGGCGCTTGGGTGGACGAATATACCCGTGACCGGTATTAAACCCTTCCTTCAACAGCCTACCTAAAGGGATTTGGATGCAAGTTAAAGTTTTACCGTAAAAATCTAAGTCATGTATATGTATATCGCCGTTAATATGGGCATTGGCCATTTCTTCAGGTATTAACCTGCTTAAGTAATATTTTTTACTGGCAGCACTGGCTATCTGAAGCATTTTAGCCGACGGTGAGTTGCTGACATTGGCATTTTCCTTGCTGGTTTCTTTTAATATTTCTTCTACGGCATCCATTAAATCACTCTTAGTTTCACGCATCCGTGTGCGCTTGTCCCGGTATAAAATATATGCCTTTGCCGTCCGGGCATGGCCATTTTCAATCAGTACTTTTTCTACAACATCCTGTACATCCTCCACCGTAAAGATATTCCCGTTGTACTTTTCTTTTAACATTTTTAGTACTTCCAATGTTAGCTCCATGGCCAGCGCCCGATCTTCACCGCCCACCGCCTGGGCAGCTCTGAAAATAGCTTCAGTTATCTTTGACTCATCAAAAGGAACTTCTCGCCCATCTCTTTTTCTAATAGTTTTAAACATAATAAAGCCTCCTAACCTTAAAACTAAATTCCTACGGAAAATATGACAAAGAAATTTATCTTTTTAGGAACTTCTCCAGCTCCTGCATAAAGCTTTGTACATCCTGGAATTCGCGATAAACTGATGCAAACCTTACATAGGCCACTTCATCTTCATCTCGAAGCCAATCCATAACCAGTTCACCAATTAAGGAACTGCTAACTTCTGGTTCCATCCTGTTGCGAAGCTCTTTTTCTATTTCTGAAACAAATCTTTCTAATTTCTCTACTGAAACAGGTCTCTTTTCACAGGCTTTAATTAAACCACTGAGCAGTTTATTGCGGTTAAACATCTCTCGTTGCCCGCCTTTTTTAACCACCACCAGGGGCACTTCACATACACGCTCATATGTAGTAAACCTCTTCTCACACTCACTGCATTCCCGCCGCCTGCGTATAGTTTGTCCTTCTTCAGCCGGCCTAGAATCCAGCACCCTGCTGTTAGGGTGCCCGCAAAATGGGCAGCGCATAATATCACCTCAGCACACAATATGTTGTTGCGAATCCATTTTAATATACAATATTTAGTTAGTCAATGATTTTTTTCTACTATAACCAGAAATACCTGCTGTAGTTAAAAAAAGGCTTTTTCAAACATGAAGGGATTGATAATGAAAAGCATAATGATGAGATACAAAAAGCGGAGCTGCAAGCAGGGCAGTCTTAAAAAAAATGATATTCATATCCATCACCGGAATCATTATACAGGATTTGCCTGTAAACTAAAAGGATTACATTCCTATGAGAAGGGGAAATATAAAAAGCAATAAAGGGTTTTAGAGGTGAAAATAATGGATTACACTTTTATTCCCAAAAGAGTTTATTTTGAACCTGAAGCCCTGGAATATCCCCTGGGTCAAAAACTGAAACAGCGGTTTAAAAATATGGGTATAGAAATTAAAAATACTACCTCTCACAACCGGGTAACAGGGATTCCCGGCAGGACACCCCAAAAAGCTTATATGGAAGGCAAGCGCACCTTAGTGGTGGGGGTTAGGCGCAGTAAGGATTTTCAAACCTGTAAGCCATCGGCACATTATCAACTGCCCCTGGTTACAAGCTGCCCGGGAAAGTGTGAATACTGCTACTTAGCCACTAACCTGGGAAGAAAACCTTACGTCCGCATTTATGTTAACATTGAAAAAATATTAGAACGGGCCCTAAAGTACATGGAAGAACGGTACCCCAAAATTACCATTTTTGAAGGAGCAGCAACATCAGATCCGGTCCTCTTGGAACCATATACCGGCGCCCTGGAAAAAGCAATCACTTTTGGGTCAGCATGAGTCAGCCAGGTTCAGGTTTGTTACCAAATTTACCGGGGTGGAACCGCTGCTAAAAGTCCCTCATAATAATCATACTAGGTTCCGCTTCAGCATTAACAGTGCCGAGGTAATTAAAAAGATACGAGCATGGCACTCCCGGCATGCTTGAAAGGCTGGAAGCCGCTGGAAAGGTAGCACGTGCTGGTTATCCCCATGGATTCATAATTGCTCCTATCATAATTAAAGAAAAATGGCAGTAACAATATGCTGAACTGCTCTCCATACTAAAAGAAAAGCTGCCTGAAAACATACCAGACATTACTTTTGAATTAATAACGCATCGTTTTACAAAAAGGGCTAAAGGGATTATTACAGAAATATTTCCCAGTACAAAGCTTGACATGTCTGAGGAAAAGAGAACTTTCAAATATGGACAGTTCGGGTACGGCAAGTATGTTTACCCAAAGGAAAAAATGCAGGAAATTAAAGATTTCTTTTCCAACTCTATTAGTGAACTTTTTCCACAAGGAAGAGTTGAATATTTTGTGTAATCTATCTAATTAAATCTCTCCGGTTGTCGGTCATTACATTAACTTCTACTAGAATAACATCCATGCCGATTTTAACTATCTTTTCCCAGGGTACTACAAACTCTTCTTCACGGCCCAGAAAACCAAAAACCCTGCCGGTGCCAGGTAATATCAAAGCACTTATTTTTCCGTGCTCCAGGTCTATATCTATATCTTTAATTACTCCTAAACGCCGCCCGTCAACTATGTTAATAATTTCACGGCTTCTCAAATCAGATATTTTTATCACATTTTGCACCTCCCCATAAAATGTATATGTGAGAAAGTATTTTTTTTGCATGTGAAAATATATATCTATTATGAGAACTAAAGGGGCTCAGACTATGAGCCCCTTCAAATTTCCCATTTTGTATTTTTACTGTTCCTTTTTATGGTTGAAACTGTTCCTGCCGCAGTTGGAACTTTATCCCCTTTCACGCTGCCTCCGGCTACAGCTTTTACTTTAATCAGATTATTTGAATTATAAGCTTTAACCACATCCATATCCTGCTCATGATAGACAATTACGGTACAAACCAGCACAAAAAACAAAACACAAGTAATGATTCGCATATTTATCAACCCTTGTTATACATGTTTTTTCATATGATTTAAAGCTGCTTTTTCCAGTCTTGACACTTGAGCCTGTGAAATTCCTATTTCTTCAGCCACTTCCATCTGGGTTTTTCCTTCAAAAAAACGAAGCGTCAATATATGTTTCTCCCTATCACTTAATCGGCTTAACGCATCTCTTATGGCTATCCCTTCCAACCAACTTAAATCCAGGCTTTTCTCATCACTAATCTGGTCCATAACAAAAATCGGGTCTCCACCATCATGATAGATGGGTTCAAATAGTGATATTGGTTCTTGGATAGCATCCAAAGCAAAAACAATTTCTTCCCTGGGTATGTTTAAAGCGCTGGCGATTTCATTGATAGATGGTTCACGGGAGTGTTTATTAACAAGAGAATCACGAACCTGCAGGGCCTTATATGCCACATCTCTCAGCGACCTGCTTACTCTAATAGGATTATTATCCCTCAGGTAGCGCCTTATCTCGCCAATAATCATTGGTACAGCATAGGTAGAAAACTTAACATTTTGGGTGAGGTCAAAATTATCAATGGCCTTCATTAAACCAATACATCCCACTTGAAAGAGATCATCCACACATTCCCCACGGTTTGTAAATCTTTGAATTACACTTAAAACCAGCCTCAAGTTTCCATTAATGAGCTGGTTTCTCGCTTCAGGCTGCCCATTGTGCATGGCCTCAAATAATTTGCGCATTTCAGTGTTAGACAGTACAGGAAGCTTCGATGTGTTTACGCCGCATAATTCTACTTTGTTGACCAGCATACTGGGTCCCCACCTTTTTAGCCTTATTCACTTGCTTAATTCAATTATTACCTTGGCAGTTTTGAATTATACATGGCTAAAAAGCAGCCCTTACTCCATCCTGTGTATTTCCTTCTTGAGCCTTTTTATTATCCTCTTTTCCAGTCTTGATATGTAAGATTGGGAAATACCCAGTAAGTCAGCAACTTCTTTTTGTGTTTTTTCTTCACAATTATTTAATCCAAAACGAAGTTCCATTATTTTTCTTTCCCTGCCGTTTAGCTTCTGCAGAGCCAGGTGAAGGAGTTTCTTATCCACCTCTTCCTCAATATATTTATAAATAACATCATTTTCCGTTCCAAGAACATCTGAGAGCAGCAGTTCATTGCCGTCCCAATCTATGTTTAAAGGTTCATCAAAAGATACTTCAGATTTTGTTTTATTATTCCGCCTTAAATGCATCAATATTTCATTTTCTATACATCGTGAAGCATATGTAGCCAATTTTATTTTCTTATTAGGATCAAAAGTATTAACAGCTTTTATTAGTCCGATAGTTCCAATGGAAACTAAATCTTCGACTCCTACACCTGTATTTTCAAACTTTCGTGCTATGTAAACAACGAGGCGCAGATTCCTTTCTATCAACACACTTTTTACCGACCCATCTCCCAGTTCCAGCCTTTGAATTAAGTTGACTTCCTCGTCTGCAGTTAAGGGAGGAGGCAGCGCCTCACTGCTGCCCACATAGTGCACCTCAGGTTCATGGCCTAACCATTGCAGGAAGCGCGATAGTGTCAATTTCATTACCAACTTTAAATGGCTAAGGCTCCTCAAAATGCCAACCCCTTCCTGAGACACTTTTATTAAGCTGCATCTAACAGTTCCGGGTGTAGTAAAGCCCGATATCCTTTATCTGCAGCTAAACTTCCATGATGTACAGCTACCAGCACTTCTTCTTTTTTAATTGACTGCCCATCTCTATGAATAATTATCCTGTCTGGCTTAACTCCCAGCATAACCCCGTTTATCCTACCTACTGACTTGAAAGGTATTATACTAAAGCGTTTATTCCAAGAACCGAAACTAAATAATTCACTATCATTACCATTTAAGCTGTTATTCTTTTCATAAAAGCTTAAAATAAAGCTTAAAATCCCACTAGGCAGAATTTTTTTCAGAACATCATATTCCACAACCATCACTGGAAGGCCGGTAACGGGATCACTTAACAAATTACCCGTATCAAGCAGGGCGTTGATTTTAATTTTCTGATTATCCATTTCTATGGTTACAGGTACCTCAAAGTTTTTTTGCAGCATTTTCCTGCGGTAAGCATTAGATCCAAGAAATCCTAGTGCCAGGACAATTATAAGAGCCAAAGTAATACCCAACCAGAAATATTTACCTATTAGTTCCGTGAAATATAAAAAGGAGTAATTATTGTCCTGCCAATGTATAAAATATATTGTGCCCAGTACAATTCCACCCATGGCGAAAGAAAAAATATAAAAATATACTAATACTAATAAAAATTGGCGCCACGTTAAAGGAGCAAAAACTAAAAACAGCATTAAAATAGATATTAACAGCTTGCAAAACCAAAAAAGAAGCCACTGCCACGGGGATATAAAAACTGTAAGGGCATATACTGCCCCTAACACTGAACCAAGCAGCACCCTCCAGCGGCTGGGAGTTAGCCTGGTAAATTTAGCAGTCACCCATAAAATTGCATAATTTACAACAACATTGCCAGCCAGCACCACGTCCAGATAAATTACATTGGTCATTATTAGACCTCCAGACAGAGGCCATTTGGGGGTAATTAATCTGCACTACCATTATATGGCCTATTATTATTAATTATTACATTCCTTCCATCATTTCCCCGGGGCGGAAAAACCTTAGGTTTTATCACCGCCAAGGTATTTACACTCCGAAAACACCCGGATTTGCCGGTTACCGCTTTCTTCGGTAAATACCTTGGCTAGCTGTTATCTACAAATCTAAAAGCATAATTTCTTAAACAAAAACAATAACAAACCCTGGCTATATTATACATGCCAGGGTTTGTTATATATGTCATTTTCTGGTTGTTATGATGTAATTTTTTTCACTTATTTTTTCGGAATGAGCAGAAATTGTTAACAAATTACCTAACAATAATCTTTTCTGCCAAGGGTGCTGAGATATAGGTTTCAATCAATGCCGCTGCCGCTAATATAAATATCAAAAGAGGTATCAGTTTAAAAGCCAGCCCTTGTGCTGCAGGCAGTGAAGCAAAGAAATAATTACTATCTCTATGACTTTTTCTTTCTCTTATAAATGTTATATAAATATAATACGCTCCAAATGCAGTTCCGGCAGCCACAGCAAACAGCTCTAGTGAACCATGTATCATCGTTATGAACAGGAGTATTATATAGCTTACATTCATTTTAACAGATAGTATCCCCATTACTAATCCCACAACGGAAGCATTTATTATATATAAAAACAACCCTACAGCGGCGGCCAGAAAAACCGCTGCCGCTTTAATGCCTTTTATGGGAAGAAGCTGCAGGGAAAAAATTAAAAGCGGTGCCAGTATAATTAATGTGTTGTTAATAAATATTTTTACAGCCATGTCAACTTGCTCTCCATTGCCCACCTTGGCAGCTAATTCTTCCATTACTGATTTTGTTAGATAATTTAAAAAAGGATAATTTTCAATAAGCCCGGTAGACATATTAATTATAAAAACAACCAAAAGTATAAAAAATATTTCAGCCATAAAGGCAAACATTACGTAGCTGCGGAGCTTAAATTCATCTGATATTTTCATTGTAGGAATTCACCTCATAAAACATTTACACGCTTATTTTATACACTAAACAGGGGCTTGATTAATCAAGCCCCTGTTAAAATAATTTATTTTAGTTTATAAAATCTTAACCTTTTCTACGTAAAAATGCTGGTATGTCCAATTCATCATGATTGGCAAAGGGTTTTATATCCATATCGCCCTTGAACCGTTCTTTTCTATCTTTGGCCTGGTGTTCAAAACCAGTAGCTATAACTGTTACTCTAACATCTTCGTTCATGGCTTCATCTATAACAGCACCAAATATTATGTTAGCCTCCGGATCGGCAGCTTGGGCAATAATTTCTGCTGCTTCATTAACTTCAAACAGGCCCAATGATGAACCACCAGTTATATTTAATAGAACACCCCTGGCACCTTCAATAGAAGTTTCCAGCAGAGGACTGGAAATTGCAGCTTTAGCAGCTTCCTGGGCCCGGTTCTCGCCACTTGCTGTTCCAATGCCCATTAAAGCTGAACCGGTATCTTTCATAATTGTTTTTACATCTGCAAAATCTAAATTAATAAGTCCTGGTACAGCAATTAAATCTGAAATACCTTGGACCCCTTGACGCAGTACATCGTCTGCAATGCGGAAAGCTTCTACTATTGAAGTGTGCTTATCAATTACCTGCAGCAATCTATCATTTGGGATGGTTATTAACGTGTCCACTTTATCTTTTAATTCTTTAATACCAGCATCGGCCTGTGTTAAACGCTTGCGACCTTCAAAAGTAAATGGTTTAGTAACAACTCCCACCGTAAGTGCTCCAATTTCCTTGGCCACTTGTGCTACCACAGGAGCAGCACCGGTACCGGTACCTCCTCCCATACCGGCAGTAACAAAAACCATATCAGCACCTTTCAGGGCTTCCTGAATTTCTTCCCTACTTTCTTCAGCTGCCTTTTTCCCAATTTCAGGATTTGCTCCTGCACCTAAACCCTTAGTAAGTTTTGAGCCTATCTGAATTTTATGTGTACTTTTTGATAACTGCAGTGCCTGGGCATCTGTATTTACTGCTATAAACTCAACACCCTTTAGCTCCGCTTCAATCATTCGGTTAACGGCATTATTACCGCCGCCTCCAACACCAATAACTTTAATATTTGCATATTGGTCCAGTTCCAATTCTAAATCCAGCATGCAGTAATCCTCCTCTACTTATCTGCTCAATTACCCATTAGTTGGAAGTTCTATGTAATACATTTTTAATACCATTTATTAGCTTTGTTAAAAATTTATTATCAGTTTCAGAGTCTTCTGCTTCTATCTTAGCTGCATATTCCATAATTGTACCAGCAATCCCTGCTTTAGCAGGCATATTTTCAATGTTATTATATAAGTTAATTATTCTTGTTGGGAGACCTATGTTTTCGGCAAAAATTTCTGTCAAACCGGCCAGCTGAGCCCCCCCACCGGTAAGAACCAGTTCCCTTGGGCAAATACCTTTCCCATATCTATTAATAATTGTTTTTATTAAATCTGCCATTTCAAGCACACGTGCTTCAACTATCTCTTTAACCAACCATTTAGGTGGGTTATCTTGGTCTTGGACAACGTCTTCAGATAAAGCTGGCGCTTCCTGCAGCCCGTCATTATAATTTACTTTTATTCTTTCCGCTTTAGCAAAAGAAGTCCTCAACCCAATAGCCAGGTCGCTGGTAACATGCTCACCGCCTACAGGGATACACGTTGTCAGCCAAGGTTTTCCTCTGTGAAACCAGCACAATCCGGTGGTATTACCCCCTATGTCAACAAGCATATTCCCATATTCTTTTTCTGCCGGCTGCAAAAGTTTATCAGCAAATACAAAAGGTGCAAAAAAAATGCCTTTAACTTTAAATCTCAGCTCATTAAGTATTTTTTTTAAATTTATCAATGACTTGTTATCTGCCTGCACAATATGGGCCTCTATCTCTAAATGACGCCCTTTTTTACCGACCGGGTCACCTGTACCCCAGCTTCCATCTACAGCAAACTGCCTTGGTATTACCTGTATAATATCAAAATCGCCACTGCGCGCCTTAACCTGACAGGAATGCAGCAACAGGTTTATGTCCTTAAGTGTAATTTGATCTTGTGATTTGGGTATGCTTGTACCGGTAATTATATTTTGACTTGTTGCTCCAAAGCCGGAAAAAGTTACATAAATATCCTTCACTTTAATTCCAGCTTCTTTCTCAGCCTGCAGTAAAGCGGTACCAATGGATTTAGCACAGGCTCCGATATCATAAATCTTATCTTTTTTTATTCCAACGCAGGGGGACTGCCCAAAACCGTTTATTACCAGCCCCTGGGCACTTATACTTCCTATTGCAGCAGTCACATCACAAGTGCCCACATCTAAAACAGCCAACACATCACTTACCACAGCCCAATATCCCCCTACTTCTTACTTTTATCCGTAAGTTTTCAACATTAACATTAAATTCCCTTTTAAACAAACTAAAAAAACTATTTTTTTAATATATGACGCCTAATTATAGCTAGGTTTTGGAACAACCGCACCCCAAAAGCCACCACAGCAGCGGTAGAAAGGGGAACTCCCAACCTTTCTCCTATGTAAGCTAAACCTGAAGCAAGTAATATATTAAAGAAAAAACCGGACAAAAAAACGGAATTATCAAACTGATCTTCCATACCAGCCCTTATGCCCCCAAAAACGGAATCCAGGGCTGCAAGCACGGCCAGGCCCAGGTACGGGGCATAACCTTCAGGTAAAATAATGGGAACATTCAAACCGATAAACAGCCCTAAACAAAGTCCCATTGCTGCTAGAATAGTAGTAATCCACATTATTGATCTTCTCCTTTTTGTAAAGGTCTGGCATAGTTTAACTCTAACGGCCCAGCGTAGGCCGGCACAGTAATCTCATCCTTCTGAGTGACAGTAACTGATATAGACCATTCTTCTAATGTATCCACCAGGCCGCCCTTAATTTTTAAACTGCTGGCCAGCTTTTCCGGGTCCCCTATTGCTTTTATAATATAGGGGGCTGTAAGGCGGGTCAGGTTAACATCTATAAAGTTTCCAGCGTTTCGTATTTCACTTGTTGCCACCAACCGCTGGCCGTTAATAGAAATAGCTTCCGCTCCAGCTACTCTTAACTCATTAACCAACCTGAGAATATCCAGGTACGTAATTGAAAACAGTTTAGGATCATATTCCGGCCTCTTATTTTCCGGCATGTTGTCCATCACTACTTCTATCCCCGGGCCGGTCACAGGTTCCAAGCCTGCAGCATACCGCAGTTTTTTAAGTTCATCCTGCAGCACTTCATACGTCTTATCCCTTCCGTCTTTAATTTCCTGCAGTTTTGTTTGCAGGTTATCCTTTTCAGCCATCAGCATCTGGTAATCTTCTTCCAGCTGCTTTAATTCCTGGGTTAGCACCTGGGGTCTGTCATGCGGCATATTTCTAGTAGTGGTACGAAACTGCAGGGCTAAAAGCAGGCCCAGTACGCAGCACGTTATTAATAATGAAATGTACATACCTTTCTTCATGCCCGCTCTCCCCCGCTGTAATTATAAGTAATAGCTCCATTATAACCCGGAATGACAACTTTTTCCACTTTTTTGGCAGATACTTGGATGCCCCACTGTTTTAACTGTTCAGCTACTCCACCTTTCATAAACAAGGCGCTGTAAAGGGTATCCGGGTTGCCAATGGCAGTAATTACAAAAGGTGCCGCCAGCCGCTTGTTCCCATTAGTTAGAATAGTAGGCCCAATGCAGATAATTTCACTGGTGGCTATCATTCGCTGGTCATTAATTGCCAGGGCTTCAGCACCGGCAGCTCGAAGTTCATTTAGTACTTTTAATACATCTTCATCATGAAGTACATATAAGTTCGGGTTCTCACCGGGCTCCAGCACTGCATCACTGTCATTTAAAGTTACTTCAATACCCGGCCCAGCTGCTGGAACTGTCCCTGCAAGAATGCCAACTTCATTTATTTTATTTTTAATTCTTCTTAATTCCGGTCTTTCTGTTTCCTGGTCAAGTTTTTTTCTAAGTTCCTCAACCTGGGCTTGCAGTGTCTTTAATTCCATTTTTTTGTGTTCAATTTGCTGAGCTAACCTTTCTATTCTTTCAGTAGTTGTGTCCTGCTGCAGGCTTTCGTTAACCTGAAACTGCAGTCCCAGCACCAATCCAAACAGCAAGGCCGCCATTGTAATGGCCCACTGGTACTTTTTTATACCCATGATGCTGTCTGCCCCCTTTAATTTTCTGCATACTTAACAACAGGTGACTTACAAGATGTTAAATCTATATATTCTATCTTTTGTTCCTCTCCAATTTGTTCCAGTACCTTGAGAAAAACACTGCCTTTCTGGCGGATATTTTCGGGCATTCCCATTCTTCCTTGTATACCATTAATTGTATAAATAGTCACTTCATTTTTAGTATCAACATGAACTTCAGATAATTGTTTTGTTAACTGTGCTGGCAGTTTATCAATTACTGTTAAAGCAGTAATGACCGCATTGTTTCTTACTTTCTGCCCGGGTTTAACTCCCGGTACATCACCGCCTGTAATTACTGGAAAAGATGATTGTATAAATTCTGCCTTTCTAAGAAATATTCCTTCCCTGTCCAGTTCTGCAAAACCTTCCTCCACCGGAAGCAAAGCAACCGGTCTCCTTTCAGTAACCGTAATAACGATGGTTGAAGGAAACCTGCGTGTTATTTCAACATTTTTAACTGCTGGGAGCAGGCTTATTTTTTTCTCCCCGCTGTGCAGGTCAAGCTTAAATATGTTGCTGCCTAAAACTACACCTGATAATTCAATTATTTTTTCCCTGGGAATCTTTTCCCTGCCAATTATTTCTATTTTTTTAACATTAAAAACCGGTGACTGTAATAATACATAAACGCTCAAGGCAATTAATAATACAAAAAAAATTCCTTGGAAAAAATTGTGTTTAGATCTTTTTCCCTGTGGTCTAACTCCGGTCAATTTTATCACCTGCTTATTTACCATCCGTTCAAAAGTATTGCTGTAAATATAATTATAACTGAATATATACCTGCTTGTCTAAAGCAAAACGAAGGGTAATTAGCAGTTTTATGATACTATTTATAAATAAATTATTTTGTAATATTCTTTGAATTCGCCGGTTATCGTTTCTCCGGTAAATACCTTGGCTGCGTCAAAACTTGTACTTTCTTAATATTGTAAAAAATAAAGCCTTGAACTCATCAAGGCTTATCTAAGTGCTGATACGGATAATTCTTGCTCCCAGGGCATTATATTTTTTCTCCATTCTTTCATATCCACGGTCAATGTGCTCAATATTATTAATAACAGTGCCATCTTCAGCAACCATAGCAGCAAGCACAAGGGCAGCCCCGGCCCGCAGGTCTGAAACCTCTACAAAGGCTCCTGACAAGCTGGGTACGCCCCTAACAATGGCAGTGTTTCCTTCCAGGTGTATGTCTGCGCCCATGCGCCTCAACTCAGGTACATGCTTAAACCTGTTTTCAAAAATTGTTTCTGTAATAACACTGGTTCCATCAGCCACTGTAAGCAGAGCCATCATTTGAGGCTGCATGTCGGTAGGAAATCCGGGGTAAGGCATGGTTTTGATATCTACTGCTTTGAGACGGTCTGCTCCCTCTACTCTTACGCTGTTTTTATTTACTGTCACTTTTACCCCGGCTTCTTTCAGCTTGGCAATTATAGGATCTAAATGTGAGGAAATGACATTGGTTACTGTAACATCACCCTTGGTTATGGCAGCTGCCACCATGTATGTGCCTGCTTCAATACGATCTGGAATAACAGTATGTTCTGCAGGCTCTAATCTGCTTACACCTTTAATTTCAAGAGTATCACTGCCAGCTCCTTTAATTTGAGCACCCATTGCATTTAGAAACTTCTGCAAATCAACAATTTCTGGTTCCTTGGCAGCATTACGTATTAGGGTAACTCCTTCAGCCAGTGTAGCTGCCATCATTAAATTTTCCGTTGCGCCTACACTTGGTACATCCAAGTGAATTTCTGCCCCTTTTAGCCTAGAAGGGACTCTTGCTGTTATATAACCATATTTTTCTTTTATTTCGGCGCCCATAGCCTTAAGACCTTTTAAGTGAAGGTTCATCGGCCTGCTTCCTATGTTGCATCCACCCGGGTAGCTAATTTTTACATTCCCAAACCGGGCTAAAAGCGGCCCTAATACCAGGTTAGAAGCTCTCATCCGGCGCATTAATTCTTCAGAAATCTCTAAAGATTGTACGTTTATACAATCTACAACAAGCTTCCTACCCTCGTCTTTCACCTGTGCTCCCAGGTAGATAAGCACGTCTTTCATGTTTTTGATATCCTGCAGTTTGGGAACATTGTTTATGGTTACTTTTCCGGCACATAAAAGTGTACCGGCCAAAATAGGCAGTGAAGCATTTTTACTCCCGTTTACTTTCACCGTCCCTTTTAAGGAGCTGCCTCCCACCACTAGAAATTTCTGAGCCCACCGTTGCACCCTGCAGCACCTCCAACACGTATGCTAGCCCAGCACACGCACCTCAAGCTGGAGGTCAACGCCTGTTTCTTCCTTAACCCTTTGTGTTATTATATCTATCAGCTTTAATACATCTTCAGCAGTAGCCCCACCCAGGTTTATTATCCAATTGGCATGTTTTGTAGAAACCTCAGCATTGCCTACTCTAAGCCCTTTGCACCCGGCTATTTCAATCAGCCGACCTGCAAAGTCCCCCGGGGGGTTTTTAAATACACTACCAGCATTTGGATATCCCTGGGGCTGAACAGCCCGGCGTTTGGCAATATATTCATCCATTTTTTTCTTAATACTTTTTTTATCCCCCTGCTGGCATTTAAAAGCCGCTTCCACTACTATTAATGAACTTCCCTGAAGATTGCTGGACCGGTATGAAAATCCCAGTTCACTTTTATCCAGCTTTATTATTCCGCCTTTCCTGTTAATTACTTTTACCCATTCAATAATGCTGCTTATGCTGGACCCATTAGCTCCAGCATTCATTACTACCGCACCACCAATTGTTCCCGGTATGCCGGCCGACCAGGCAAACCCATCCAGGTTGTGTTCCATTGCCCTGCGGGCAACTGCCGGTAGTAATGCTCCCGCCCCCGCTCTTACAGTGGTGCCGTTAATCTCTATGAAGTCCAATCCCCGGCCAATTTTTACTACTAATCCTGGTATTCCTCTGTCTTTCACCAGCAAATTGGTTCCGTTACCAATAACAGTTAATGGTATATCCAGTTCCACGACCAGTTTTATGCATTTTTGCAGTTCTTCCACGTTAACTGGTTCAATAAAATACTCTGCTGGCCCCCCTATACGCCAGCTGGTGTGATTTGTCATAGGTTCATTAAACAGCACCCTGCTCCTTAAGGTACTAAACCTGCTTTCCAGAACCTTTTTTAGCATTAATAACGCTCCTCAAGCTTTTTTACTAATTCTACACCACTGCTCCATATATTGCCCGCACCCATGGTTAATATAGTATCGCCAGGCCTGGAGATTTTAACCAAATAATCAGCAACATCATGCATGTCTTTAATGTATATTACCTCAGATTTACTATTCCGCCTGGCAGCATCCACAATCAACTGGGCAGTAACTCCCTTAATAGGTTTTTCCCCGGCACTGTATATATCATTTATAATGATCATATCAGCGTCTGCAAAAGCTTCACCAAACTGTTCATATAAATGCATGGTTCTGGTGTAACGATGCGGTTGAAACACACCTATTATTCTCCCGTTGTTTGCCTGACGCGCAGCTTTTAATGTAGCTCTTATTTCTGTTGGATGATGAGCGTAATCATCAATTACCTTAATACCGTTAACTTCACCCAACAGCTGATATCTCCTGCGTGCTCCTTTAAAACTTTTCAGGATATTGGCCGTTTCATCAAAATTTGTACCTATGTGCAGGGCCAATGTCAGCACCGCTAAGGCATTTAACATATTGTGCTGGCCGGGAACAGACAGCTCTAAACGGCCAATGTATTTTTCTTTATGGTACACATCTGCAGCATTTACACTCCCGTTTAATTTTAAGTTCTTGATGATAAAATCTGCTTCAGGATTCGTGCCGTAAGTTATTACTCTAACTCTAGCATCTTTTACTATACTTCTAACCTTCGGGTCGTCATAGTACAGTACAGCTAACCCCCCTGGATCAACATTTCCTAAAAATTCCCTAAAAGATTCCAAAACTTTTTCTTCTGATCCGTAATAATCCAGGTGATCATTTTCTATATTTGTAATAATAACCATGTGAGGAGACAGCAGTAAAAAAGAACCGTCGCTTTCGTCTGCCTCAGCCACCAGGTAATCCCCATTACCTAACTTTGCATTCCCCCCGATATCGTTGATTTCACCACCTACAATGATGGTTGGGTCAAAACCACTTTTTTCTAGTACCATGGCCATCATAGAAGTAGTTGTGGTTTTTCCGTGAGAGCCGGCCACTGCAATCCCTTTTTGCCTTTCCATCAATTTGGCCAACATTTCACCGCGGTGAACTATAGGTATTCCCATTTCTTTAGCCCTCAGCAGTTCCGGGTTGCCAGCCGGTATTGCAGTGGAGACAACCACCATTTCTGCATTTTCCACATTTTGTTCATTATGGCCAATATAGCATTTAATACCCATCTCTTCTAATTTCCTGGTAACGCTGGATTCCTTTATATCTGAACCCGTAATTGAGTAACCCAACTCAGCCAGTATCCGGGCAATACCGCTCATACCCGCACCGCCTATGCCTATGAAGTGAATATTTTGCGGGATGTCTTTCACTATTCTTTCAGCTCCTTTCTAAAGGGCATCCCTTGTGGAAACAGGTAAAATTTAATGCTGCAATATAATATGCATAAGCAACTACACTTGTTACTTAGCCTTGTCCACCGTTTCATGTATTAAATCTAAAATATCATCAAGGGCCTGGGGACGCCCCAACCGCATACTTTCCTGGGCCATTTCTTTCAATTTCTTAGAGGATGATAACAAGTAGTTAATTTTCTTTAACAGCAGGTCACCCGTTAATTCTGAATCCTTAATCATAATTGCTGCTCCCCGGTCTGACAGGGCACGGGCATTATACTCTTGATGATTTTCAGCAGCATAAGGATAAGGAATCAATATGCTGGGTAAACCCAGGGCAGTTAACTCTGCTAACGTGGCCGCACCTGCCCTGCAGACAACTAAATCGGCCACAGCAAGGGCATCCTGCATATTGTATAAATATGGTACAATAGTAATGTTCCCAGTATTAACCAGTGATATACCTTCTTTACGCAGTGCATCCAGGTATTCCTGGTATCCTACTTTACCGGTAGCATGAAGTATTTGTATCCTGTCACTGCCCTGCAGTTCTTTTACAACTTTTACCATAGCCATATTTATACTTCTGGCTCCCCTGCTTCCCCCAAATACAAGCACAACAGGTTTCTGGTTGTCAAATTTAAAATCATTATAAGCTTTTTCTTTATTACATGAAAAAATTTCCGGCCGCACCGGAAGACCCGTTAATTTTACACGGGTTTTACTGGGAAAATATTTAATAGAATCTTCAAATGTAACCGCCACTGCCGCAGCAAACCTTGATAAGATACGATTGGTTATCCCCGGAAGGGCATTCTGCTCATGAATTAAGGTAGGAATACCTTGTATAGCAGCAGCCATAACCACTGGTCCGCAAACATAACCGCCGGTACCAATAACAATGTCCGGCTTAAACCGTCGGATTAATTTTACAGCCTGCCGCATCCCCCGGCCTGCCTGCCAAAGCACTTTTACATTTTTCAAGGTAATTTTTCTCTCAAAACCTGCCGCATCAATTACAGCAAAAGGGTAGCCCGCTTTAGGAACAATATCTGATTCCAATCCCCGGTTTGTGCCCACATAAAGAAGCTCAGCATTAGAATAACGCTTTCTTATCCCTTCGGCTACCGCCAGCGCCGGGTATATATGCCCACCTGTTCCCCCACCGGTAATTATGGCTCGCAAAAAGAAACACCTCTTCCCCTTCCCGTTTATATCATTATCTCTAAACAAATAATATTTAATCTCTATCTTGGCGTGGTGTACTTTGATATATTAAGCAGTATTCCCACGCCCATCAGAGTAAATAGTAATGATGTACCGCCAAAACTGATAAAGGGCAGCGGCATCCCGGTAACAGGCATTGACCCGGTAACAACCGCTATATTAATAATTGCCTGCAGTACAATCCCTGAGGTAATGCCTGTGGCCAGCAGACTGGCAAAAGAATCTGGAGAAGTGATGGCTATCTTAAACCCCCGCCAGGCCAGCAGGATAAATAACAATATTACCAGTGACGCCCCGATAAATCCCAGTTCTTCTCCGATAATGGCAAATATAAAGTCAGTATGGTTTTCTGGTAACCATAAAAATTTTTGCTTGCTCTGGCCCAAGCCCATACCAAATAATCCCCCTGAACCCAAGGCATAAAGGGACTGAATTATCTGGTAGCCGGAACCCAGGGGATCTGCCGCCGGGTCTAAGAAAGACAAAAAACGTTTTATCCTGTACGGCTCAAAATAAATAGCTAGAGCCACAGCAGCTATGCCCAGGCCGCCCAGTGCAAACAAGTGACTCATCCGTGCCCCGGCAGCCAAAAACATTAGCATTAGAGTACCGCAAAGCGTTACCGCAGTTCCCAGGTCAGGCTGCATCAAGATTAACCCGGCTGCTATTCCCATTAGTATTAAATAGGGCAAAAGCCCAGTTTTAAACTCCCGTACCTGGCCCGGTCTTTTTGATAAGGCGAAAGCCACAAATGTTATTAAACAGAATTTAACCAGTTCTGCCGGGGCAAAGGAAATAATACCCAGGTCAATCCACCGTCTGGAACCATTTACCTCCTTACCTATCCCCGGTATTAGTACCAGCACCAGTAATAAAAATCCAACTATAAGAATTGGCCCAATCCAAGGTTTAAGTTTATAATAATCAAAATTCATAGTAAAAATCATGGCTGTTACTCCAATTAACGCCCACAGCATTTGCCTTTCAAAAAAGTAAAAAGCATTTTGATAACGAACGATAGTTACATACTGGCTGGCGCTAAAAACCATAACAATACCGATGCTTAAAAGCATTAATACGGTAAGAAAAAGAATAAAGTCCGGTGACTTTTTCTTTAACCGCAAAACATTACCCCCTCAATTTCAGCACCAAATCCCGAAAAAGGTCGCCCCGCTCTTCATAACTGTTAAACATATCCCAGCTGGCACAAGCAGGTGAAAGAAGAACAACTTCTCCAGGTTTTGCTACCTTGTGAGCTACCTTAACTGCTTCCAGGAAATTTTCAACTTTTACATACCTGTCATAATTCTGCTCTTTTACTGCCTGTTCTATTTGGTATCCATCCTTACCAAGCAGGATTAATACCCTAACTTTCTCTTTAATCTTTTTAGCAAAGGCAGTAAAGTCACTGCCCTTGTTAAGCCCACCAGCAATAAGTATAATTGGCTGCTTAAAGGCATCCAGCGCTTTAACTGCTGCATCAGGATTAGTTGCCTTGGAATCATTTACATAAGATACCCCGTTTATCGCTGCCACAGTTTCTAACCTGTGGGCTACCCCGGGAAAGGTACTTAGTGTTTGTTTAATTACACTAAACTCAATACCCATGGCTGCTGCACAGGCCACTGCAGCTAGGGCATTTTCTAAGTTATGCTCTCCAGGGATACTCAGTTTCTCTACGGGAAGTATATGGACGGGACTGCCATCCAATGCCGCCACGATATTCCCATTTTGAATATAAACCCCTCTATCTAAATTATGCCGGCAGCTGAAAAATATAACCCGTCCCATGGAATGTTTTGCCAAGGCAGCAACATCCGGCTGGTCATAATTTAACACCGTATAGTCAAACGGTGACTGGTTAGAAAATATTTTGCCCTTTGCTGAGATATAATTTTCCATGGTTCCATGCCTGTCCAAGTGGTCGGGGGTAACATTTAAGATTACTGATACCTTGGGCCGAAAAGTTTGAATTGTTTCTAACTGGAAGCTGGATACCTCAGCCACTATAACATCGTCCTCAGTGTATTTTTCAACCTGGCTGATTAACGGAACACCAATATTTCCTGCTACCAAGGTCTTGACACCAGCATTTTTAAATATCTCTCCTACCAATGAAGTTGTTGTAGTTTTGCCATTGGTTCCTGTAATTGCCACTATTGGTGACTCTGCAAATCTAAACGCCAGTTCCAATTCACCAATTACTGGAATATTCCCCTCCATGGCCCGGGCTACCGGTGGTGCTGTTAAAGGCACACCAGGGCTGACAACAACCATGTGGTATTTTTCAACAACTGGGTCAGGGTAATGCCCTCCTAAGGCCAGTTTTACATTCTTTTCGGCAAGCTGCTGAACATCTTTTCCCAGCTGCTGTTCATCTTTTGCATCAGTTAAAGTAACATCTGCACCTTTTTCTGCCAGAAATTTAGCAGCTGCAATGCCGCTCCTAGCTGCACCAACAACCAGTGCTTTTTTATCATCCAAATGCATTGTTTATATCCCATCCTTCTGTCAAGTCTATACTAGGTTATAAAGCCCCAAAATACCTAATACGGCAAAAAATATTCCTCCAAACCAAAATGCCACTACAACTTTTGTTTCTGGCCAACCTGTTAATTCAAAATGATGATGCAGTGGGCTCATCCGCAGTATTCTCTTCCCTGTAAGTTTAAACGACAGCACTTGAAGGATTACCGACAAAGCTTCTAAAACAAAAATACCGCCTACAACTACCAGGAACATCTCGCTGCGGGTAAGCACAGCAGCTGCTCCCAATGCCCCACCTAGAGCAAGGGAACCAGTATCACCCATAAATACCTTTGCCGGGTAGCGGTTGTATATTAAAAAGCCTAGGCACCCGCCGGTTACCGCAGACAGTACCAGTGCAACAGCAGCTTTACCAGTGATTAAAGAAATTGCTATAAAGGGAATTGCAGCCACGGCAGTTGTCCCAGCAGCTAAACCATCCAGACCATCGGTTAGATTCACCGCGTTGCTGGTACCAACAACAACCAAGATTACAAACAGAAAAAATCCTGCCGCACCCAGCTCGTATCTTAAACCATTGTCAACAAAGAACCCTGAAAAGGGAATAATCACATCTGTACCTCTTCCCAGTACTGTTACCGCAATAACACCCAGTCCCAGCGACAATATTATTTGACCTATGAGCTTTTCCCTGGCCCTTAAACCTAAGGACCTTTTTAAACCAATTTTTATAAAGTCATCTAAAAACCCTATTATACCAAAACCCAGAATAACTAACAGAAGCACCAGGCCATCTTTGGAACTGGCCAGCGGTATCCCCGCTCGCAGTAAGGTAAAACCGGTTATTGCAATGGCAATAAGAAACATAATACCGCCCATGGTTGGGGTTCCAGCCTTTTTTAAATGCCGCTGCGGGCCATCATCCCGCACGTTTTGACCGAATTTAAGCCTTCTTAAAAGAGGTATCATTAAGGGCCCCATAACAGCTGTTATTAAAAATGACATTCCAAAGGCAGTAAAAAGGTATTTAATAATATCCCCGTATACTTCTTTCACTGCTTAACCTCCTGCTTCATTACCTCTACCAGCTCTTCCATACGCATCCCACGGGAACCTTTTACCAGAACCACGTCCCGGGGAAGAATAGCTTTCTTTAAAAATTCGGCAGCCGATTGTTTATCTGCAAACCACTGAACCTGTTGTGGAAGCATACCAGCATCCACTGCACCCTGGGCAATGTTCTTGGCCAGTTCTCCTACTGCCACTAAAAGATCAACTTTCGCTGCTGCCTTTCCGGTTTCATAGTGTCCCTCTTTTTCCCTCCAACCCAGTTCAAACATACTGCCCAGTACTGCAACCTGCCGGCGACCCCCGGCCAGGTCTTTTAAAGTATCCAGGGCAGCTTTAGTAGAATCGGGATTGGCATTGTAAGTATCATTAATAATTGTAACTTCACCAGCAGTAATTACCTGCAGCCTCATTGATGTTATTTCAGCCTTCTCTAATCCTTCCACGCAGTCTTCCAGTGTAAGGCCAAGGTTTAGACCTACCGCTAATGCAGCCATAGCATTGGAAATATTATGCCTGCCTGGGACGGGAAACTCAACTATCTTTTTACCTGCAGGAGTGACAGCTGTAAACCTGCTGCCTTTATCTTTAAGCTCCACATCACAGGCTGTGTAATCAGCCGTACAATTTACCCCAAAGGTGTAAACCTTACCCTTACACTTTTGGGCCTGTACTTTTGCATGCGGACTGTCAGCAGGGACCAGCCCGAATCCCCCGGCAGGAACATTTTTTAATATTTCTCCCTTTGCTTGAGCAATATTTTCCACGGAACCTAATAATTCCAAGTGGGTCTCACCGATGTTGGTTATTACCCCTGCAGTTATACCGGCTATCCTGCACAGTTCATCTATCTGCCCAAGGCCTCGCATCCCCATTTCTAACACTGCAGCAGTATGATGCTCATCCAGCTGCAGCAGGGTAAGGGGCAGGCCAATTTCATTGTTTAAATTTCCCCTGGTTTTTAACACCCGGTATTTTTGGCTTAACACCGATGCCACTAAATCTTTAGTTGTGGTTTTCCCGTTGCTGCCGGTAATTCCAATCACGGGAATATCAAATTGGCGCCGGTTATATGAAGCAAGCAGCTGCAGGGCCTTCAAAGTATCCTGTACTATTATCACCGGTACCTGGTTCTTAAGTTCTGGTATTTCCCTGGCCAGCACCAAACCACCAGCACCAGCATCCACTGCCTGCCCAACAAAGTCATGGCCATCATACTTTTCCCCTGCCAGGGCAAAAAATAAATCGCCCGGTTTTATAGTCCTGGTATCGGTGCTAACATCTTTTACCGGCTGCCTTGGATTGCCCTGAATCAGCTCTCCATTAACTATAGAAGCTATCTCGCCAACAGTAAGCTCTTTCATAAATAACACCTGCACTTGAAACATTTAAACTAGGACTTATCATAGCCCAGCTCTTTTAATACTTCCGCAGCTACAGCCCGGTCATCAAAGTCATATTTTATGTTTCCAATAATTTGATATGTTTCATGCCCTTTACCTGCTATCACTACCACGTCTCCTGGTGCAGCTTTTTTAATGGCATAGGCTATGGCTTCTTTTCGATCCGGTATTACAGTATAATTTTTTTCCCCGCCTGACTTTAATCCTTCCAGTATGTCGTTAATTATTTTCTGCGGGTCCTCGGTACGGGGATTATCAGAGGTTATAACTGCCACATCACTCAAGCTTGAGCCTATTTTGCCCATTATCGGCCTCTTAGTACGGTCTCTGTCGCCGCCGCAGCCAAATACAGCAATAAGACGGTTATCTGCAAGCTGCCTAGCTGTCTTTAATATATTTTCCAACCCGTCAGGCGTGTGGGCATAATCCACCACCACTGCAAAAGGCTGGCCGCAGTCCACCAGCTCAAAACGGCCTGCTACCCCCTGCACACCTTCCAGGGCCATTTTTACCGTTTCCGGGTCAAACCCCTGGGCCATCCCCAGTGTAAAGGCAGCCAGGGCATTATAAACATTAAACTCACCAGTTAAATTTAAATTTAGCAAATGTTCGCCGTATTTCCCAGTTGTGACAAAGGACACTCCCCTGGCAGTTATACTTACGTCCCTGGCACTGACATCAGCAGGTTTATGCAGACCGTAAGTAACAACGTCCCCGCGGCTGGCTTGAACCATGTCCTGCCCCCGTTCATCATCAGTATTTACCACGGATAATGGCGCAGCTGCAAAGAGTTTGGCCTTGGCTGCTGCATAATCATCCATATCATGGTGAAAGTCCAAATGGTCCTGGGAAAGATTGGTAAATATGGCCGCATCAAAATCAACACCATAAGTTCTGTTAAGGGCCAGGGCATGAGAAGATACTTCCATGGCCGCATGAGTAACCCCACTGTTAACCATTTCTGCAAGCAGCCGCTGAAGTTCCAGGGACTCGGGTGTAGTTCTGGATGCGTTGACTTCTTTGCCGCCAATAAGGTTTTGAATTGTCCCCACCAGGCCAGTTTTATAACCTGCAGCTTTATAAATGTTAGCCACCAGGTGCGTAGTAGTAGTCTTTCCATTTGTGCCGGTTACACCAGTAAGGGTTAATTTTTTTGAAGGATAATCGTAAAATTTATTTGATACCTGGGCTAATGCCAGGCGGCTGTCTCTTACCTGAACGGTTGTTATCCCCGGGGCATCCACTTCCTTTTCCACTATAAGTGCTGAAGCACCTTTTTCTACAGCATTGTTAATATACCTGTGGCCGTCTGTGACAAAACCTGGAACAGCCACAAAAACATACCCCGGTTGAACTTTTCTGGAATCGTAAGCAATCCCTTTTACGGGGATATTCAAGTCACCTTTTATCTTACTTACACTTAATTCTTTTATAAGCTCGCTAAAAAGCAAAAACAGCTCCTCCTTTAATATTTTATATTAATATAATTTTACCAAATATTTGAAGTTTATTAATCTAAATAAACATTTTATCATAAAAGCCTGTTTTAAGCCATTACTCTTAAAAATCATTACATTTTCTTTAAAAAACTCAGGTTGCCACAGATAACCTGCGGCGGACCTGAGTTTTTATTTATGGCTGCTTACTTTTTCCCGGAGGTTTAAATATTACCTTAACCGTAGTTCCTTTGCTTACTTTTGTTCCCGGCTTTACACTTTGGCTGGCTGCTAATCCACTGCCGGAAGCTTCTAGATGCAGATCTATACTTTCCAACAGCATACCAGCCTCTTTTATGGTACACCCGGTTAAATCAGGCATAGTTACCTTGCCATCCTGCAGTTCAGCAGGTTGAGTAGTATCCAGAAGCACTGTTGTTCCGCTTTCAACTACAGCCCCCTCTTCGGGAATCTGCCTGTATACCATTTTTCCGTTTCCTTTAACTTGAAAAGCTAACCCTGCAGAACGAAGTTCCTTTTGTGCTTCGCTCAGCGGTAAATTAACAACATTGGGAACTTCAACTTCCATCACCTGTTTGGGTATCTCAAATGGTTTCTTCGGTCGTTCCATGTCTCTTTTCTCTGGAACCCCCATGTAACGCAGAATGTCTCTGGCCAGGGGGGCAAAAACAGGTGCAGCTACCTGCCCACCAAAATAAACACCGCCCTTGGGCTCCCTAATCATAATTAGTACCGCAATACGGGGGTCATCAACCGGAGCAAAGCCCGCAAAAGATGCCACATATTTACCGCTTACATATCCCCCGCTGCTGCCCACAACTTGGGCTGTACCGGTTTTCCCTCCTGCAGGATAGCCTTCAACGTAGGCATTTTTACCGGTACCGTATAAAACAACTCTCTCTAAAAGCTTGCGCAGCCGCTGCGATGTATCCTCAGAAATTACCTGCCGGACTTTTTGGGGCTTAAATTCTTTAACCACCTTATTTTCACTGTCTCTTATTTCCTTTACCAAGTAGGGCTTTAATAAATGCCCACCATTTACCGCTGCCGATACGGCTGTAATTAACTGGATAGGGGTGACAGCAATGGATTGACCCATGGCCATGGTAGCAAGGTTAAGATTTGTAGCATCTTTTTCATTAATAACAATTCCCCTGGCTTCACCAGGTAGTTCTATATTAGTTAACTGACCAAACCCAAAAGCCTTTATATACTTGTAAAATTTTTCCTTGCCTAGGTCAAGCCCAACCTCTATAAATCCAGAGTTACAAGAATTTTGAACCACTTCCACGAAAGTTTCGCTGCCGTGACCGCCATGCTTCCAGCAGTGAATACGTCTATCTGCCACTTTTATGTAACCCGGGCAGTAAAAGTGTTCATCCATTTCTACTACATTTTCTTCTAAAGCTGCTGCTGCAGTAATAATTTTAAACGTTGAGCCAGGTTCATAATTGTACCAGATGGAAGGGTTGCGGTCCCAGATCGATGAACGGTAATCCTGCCAGTTGTTGGGATTAAAAGTGGGGCGATTTCCCATGGCTAAAATCTCCCCGGTTTTGGGATCCATAACTATAATTACTGCATTGGTAGGATTATACTTATCAACAATTTTATCCAGTTCCCGTTCTACAAAATATTGTATAGTTTGGTCTATGGTCAGCACCAAGTTATTTCCCTGCTGCGGAGATATATATTCATGCATGGCATGAGGAATTTCCCTGCCGGCAGCATCATATTCCACCATTATCTGCCCGGGAACACCTTTAAGCTGGTCATCAAAAGTTTTTTCAATTCCTATTAGTCCCTGGTTATCAACTCCGGTAAAACCAAGTATATGGGGAGCTAGTGCTCCCTGTTTATAAAACCGCTTACTTTCTTCCGCAAACCCTATCCCATTCAATTTAAGAGCTTTAATTTTTTGGGCAGTATCCCAGTCAATTTTTCTTTTTATCCACTCAAATGAACTTTTCCGCTTCAATTTTTTTAATATATCTTCTTCATCCATATTTAAAATTTCAGCCAGCTTTTTGGCGGTACCTTCCTTATCCTTAACATGGGAGGGTATGGCATATATGGAATCCGAACTAATACTGGTTACCAATTCATTCATATTACGGTCATAAATGGTTCCCCGCTTAGCCTCAACCGGCACTTCTCTCATTCGGTAAGTAGCTGCTTTTTTACTAAGCTCATCTCCACGGACAAATTGAATATATGCAATCCTTATTATCAAAAGAAACATTATAGTTACAGCCAGGACAAACAGCAGGGCAATCCGCTTGCGGATAACTATATTCGTATTTCTCATTTCTACCTCCTATCGGCCCTGCCACCGGTTGGTCCATAAAACAAGCTTCTAGGAATGCCAATTTTCTACCATTTCGGCAAAAGCTTGAATGAATCTATTCCTGGATGATTCGTCCGTTTGTGTTTCTCCCGGCAGCGTAATGGTTTCTTTTTGCGCCAACTGCCTTTCATCATCTGCCGGTGCCCGTTCTGTATTCTCTTCTTCCACCGGAGAATTTGATACCAATACCACATTTCTGCCACTGGGTTTAACCATCCCCAATTCACTGGTGGCAATGGCCTCGATATATTGCAAAGATGTTATTTTACTTACTTTTTGATCTAAACTGTGGCTTTCCAGCCTTAATTCTGCCAATCTTCGCTCCAGAGAATCAATTTTATAGCCCAAATAAGCAATTTGAGCATAGTAATAAGCCACCATAATGCCCATTACAAAGCAGCACAAAACCATAAAAGTCAGGGTTACCTTTTTCCGTACAATTGCCTGCCGCGATACCCTGGTCCGGCTTTGTCTTTTCTCATTAAGTTTTTGTTTTTCTGGCACACTTTCATATGGTGCACCGTATTCCAGTTTTTCCCTTGCTAATAACAAAATTTATTCACACTCCCAGCGGTTTAGAACCTAACCATTTTTTTCGGCAACACGCAATTTTGCACTGCGGGCCCTGGGATTCTGCACCAGTTCACGTTCAGAAGCTGTAATGGGTTTCCTAGTGACGATTTTAATTTTACTTTTTGTACTGCATTGGCAGACAGGCAGTTCTGGGGGACAAATACAATCTTTGGCCAGTTCTTTAAATAAATTTTTGGTAATACGGTCCTCTAACGAATGGAAGGTTATTACACATAATCTTCCGCCAGGCTTTAAAGCTTCCACAGCCTGGGTAAAGGCATCACGTAAAATGTTTAGCTCATTATTTACCGCAATTCGTAATGCCTGGAAAGTACGTTTAGCCGGGTGCGGCCCAGAACGCCTGGCAGCAGCTGGAATAGCTTTTTTAATTATCTCCACCAGTTCAAAAGTAGTTTTAATGGCCCTTTTTTCACGTTCTTTAACAATATAACGGGCTATTCTAGCAGCCCATTTTTCTTCACCATAATCTTTAATAATACGGGTAAGCTCATCAGCGGAAAGTTCATTTACTAATTTTTGCGCGGTCAGCGGGTTATTAGGATCCATGCGCATATCCAAGAAAGCATCATGCATATAAGAAAAGCCTCGCTCGGGGTTATCTAATTGAGGTGACGACACTCCTAAATCAAATAATATCCCATCAATACCATAAATACCCAAATTTTCCAGTACCGCAGATAGTTTTATAAAGTTAGATTTTACCGTTATTAACCGGCTGCTGAATTCCTTTAGCTTCCGCTCTGCTGCTTTCAAAGCGTGAGGATCCTGGTCAATACCTATTACTTTGCCATTAGGAGCAGTTCGTCTGAGTATTTCGGCAGTATGACCCCCTCCTCCCAATGTACAATCTACATATATACCGCCAGTTTTTAAATTTAATCCTTCCATTACTTCTTCCAGCAGCACCGGTATATGATAAAATTCCATTCCTATTCCACCTGTCCCCGGGTTTTTTAAAAAAACTAATACTGCTTTTATTTCTACACTTAAAGCAGGTCTACAATCTTTTCTGCTATTTCTTCAAAGTTTTCCTCTGCAGAAGCATTGTATTCATCCCAACGTTCCTTAGCCCATATTTCTACCCGGGATGATACCCCTAAAACAATAACTTCCTTGGATAACTGGGCATATTCACGTAAATTGGCAGGAATTAATATCCGTCCTTGTTTATCCAGCTCGCACTCATTGGCACCGGAAAAGAAAAACCTGACGAAGGCTCGGGCATCTGCTCTTGTAAATGGGAGTGACTTGAGTTTCTGTTCTAAAGAAGCCCATTCATGCTGTGGGTAGACAAAAAGACAGTTATCCAACCCCTTAGTAACAATAAAGCGGTCTCCCAAGCCTTCGCGGAAGCGGGCAGGAATTATTAATCTTCCTTTGGCATCAATAGTATGCGAGTATTCCCCCATGAACATGCCCAGCCACCCCACCAGGGGGATAATTTGTACCACTTTCCCCCACTTTACACCACTTTAAATTCCACATTACAAATAAAAATCCTCCCACAACTGGAAGAAAAAGAAAAAAAATAGGACCAAATTCCTAAATAGTTAGGATTGATCCTATAGCTTATAGAAAATTCTTTTTCTATTTTGAAAAACTGCAACTTCTTTGTACCCCACCTCTTTAATTAATTCCAGTGCTTTTTTTAATCCTCTCCCCACCTGATTTGGGTGGTGAGCATCTGAGCCCATGGTAACCGGCACACCATATTTACATAGAAGTGACAGCATTTTTTTTGCCGGGTATATTTCCCGGGCAGGCACTCGCAGCCCAGCGGTGTTTACTTCTACACATACCCCGGAATCCGCAAAAACATAGGCCACCTTCTTGTACAGTGGTGTCAGCTCATCCTGCGGCCGGTGGTTGAACTTTTTAATCAAGTCAGGGTGAGCAATAATGTCAAACATTCCGCTCTTTGCCGCCCCGCAGAGGGTATCAAAGTACTGCATATACAGTTCAAACAAATCGTAATCATTATATTTTTCTACATAAAGGGGGTTGTCAAATCCCCACTCTCCGAGGTAATGTACAGATCCCAGGACGTAGTCCAGCGGCAGTTCAGAAATTATTTTGTTTGCAGCAGCCTCACAGCCGGGAATGTAGTCCACTTCCAAACCTAATCTTATGCCCAAGTCCGGGTTGAGCTTCTGCAGGAAACAGACTTCCTGTATGTATTCCCCCAGTTCTTCCTCCTGCATTGCTATTTCAGGATCTCTTTTCTCTGGCGGAAGCCAGTACATAGGTATATGGTCAGCAAAACCCAGCTCAGTTATACCCCGCTGGCGGGCAGCATCAATGTACTGATCCATTGTGCCGCTGGCATGACCGCAGCGAGCAGTATGTAAATGATAATCAATAAGCAACCGCATTCCCCCTATTAAATTTTTGCAGTTTAATTTAATTTTTCTACAGAAGGCTGCCATTCAATTTTTTTCATCATTGGCAGGAACATATGAGGTTTGATTTCTGAAAAAGGCTTTTTTAAAAGTGCCACACAAACTGCCTCCAGGATATTGGCTCCAAAGGAACGACCCTGCAGGTTGGGACAGGTTGTGACCAAGTATTTTATTCCCCTCCGGCGCAAAAATTCTCTGTCTTCCCTGGTTACAGTACTGGTAATTATATTTTTCCCCGGTAACGATGCGGGCATATGCCGCCGGATAAAATGAAAGTCACCAGCAATAATGTCAGCCTGCTCATATATTCTTTCCCAACGGGAATGGGATGTTTCTTGTTTTTTCCCCAGAGGGTAAAGGGCTTTGATAGGTAACTTTGCTAACAGCGGAAGCGTTAATCTAGCAGCCAGGGCAAATGTTTTCAAGGAATAAAAAGGCATTGGAATACTTAAAGCAAATACTGCATCACCTATTATTAACCTGCATCCAGCGCCAGCCAGTGCTTCCGCCAGGCACCACCGGTCTAATGCGGATACCATTAACACTCTTTGTCCTTTTTGAGGCCAGCCGTAACGTTTCTGCAAATCTATTACTGTTTGAGGTTCTACTGTGTTTTTAATTCCGCTGCCATCAACAACTGGTGTATTACGCACAGCCCTGGCCAGCCTTTGCCCATCCCTCAGTGGATACAACCTGCTGCCAACCTGCAGGTGAATATTAACACCCCCAAGAGCTAAAACATCAACCTGACCGTCCAGCTTTTTTAGCAGCTTTTCAGCTTCATCTATGGAACCGTCTGTTCCCAATCTTTCAATAAGTACTGTTTCACCCAATAACTCCAGTTTAATCTGCTGATCTCTTCTTGCAGATCCCAGGCTGACGCTGACTACTCTTTTCAATTTAGACATCCCTTAATCAAAAGTTACTCATGCCGTCATTAAAACCGCCAAAACTATTATCTAAACTATTATCTAAACTGCTGAGGTCATTGTTTAAATCAAAGTCATGGTCCATACCAAAATCATTATTTACATCATAATCACTATCAAAATCATGATTATCCAGGTGTTCAGGGTTAACATACCCCAGTCCCCGGTCCAACCCGTGATAATACTCATCTACAATTATATCCATGCCAGGATTCTGATAGGGGTCCTGCATCTGGTTTATCAAATTATCAATTTCCTGCTGGTCCGCTAAATTATTTTCCACTGCAAACTGCCGGATTTCATCTAAATCCATGTTCTGCATGCTTTCAACTGTTTCCTGGTCAAGGTCGTTATGCTTTTGAATTTGGTTAATTAAAAGCATAGCAGCCAAACCACCTGCGGCACCTGTAACTGCCGAACTCATAAGCTGCTTTTTAAACAAATCTTTGTGTAAATCTTCTGTTTTCCCCCTCATAATTTTGTTCTGCTTTTGCAGGTTTTCAGCTGCCAGTTTTAATTTCTGGTTTTCTTTCCTTAAAGCTGCAAATTTATAAACAGCGTAACCAAATAAAATAAATAACAGTATATCCATTTACAATCTCCCCTGTCATTTTTTCACTGCTTGTTCAATTATAACATATCAATATTGTAAAAAAGTTAGAACCCGTTATAAAAGCATAAAAAAAACCTGCAAAAGATTAAGCAGGTTCTAAATTATTGTTGAAAAAGTTTTTTAATTTCCGGCAGCATTTCCCTGGCAGCAGCCTCTCCCTGGGAAATTGCATAAGGTATTCGATGAAAATCCAGCGGTCCCATGTCCTTTATCAGGGGGGCAATCACCAAGTCGGCATATTGTTTTAATTCCCTGCTGATTGCATCGTGGCGAATAATATCCAGTGTCTGCATTAATAAATGCGCAATGCTGTTCACCCTGGTGCATGAATCACCATCGTAACCTACATCCACTGCCAGTATAGCATCGGCTCCCATTTTATAAAGCACCTCCGCCGGCACCTGCTCCCTTAAACCACCGTCAGTCAGCTGGTATCCTTTAATTTCTTTCGGTTCAAAGAGTCCCGGCACCGCTGTACTGGCTCGTACCGCATCTGCCACCGGAATATTATATAGATAAACCTCATCGGGTCCCCCTACTGCTCTTAAAGTCTCTCGTAAAAAGATCACCTTTGACCCGCAGTTAATATCTACAGCCGTAATGGCCAGTGTCATCTTCAGGTTGGTAAATTCACTGTCTCTAAGTTGGTGTGCCAAAAATTTTTCTAGATTTTTTCCTTTCATTAACCCCAGGGGTGGTTTGCAGGGCCAGGAAAATTTTAAAAAATTGCCCAGCATATCTCCCATTATTAATAGCAGGTTAAGCAGTGCTGACCACGTATCATATACATCCTTAAATTTAAGCGAAAGGGCCAGTTTTTCAATCTTTTTTGTATTCCAACCTGCAGCATACAGGGCAGCTATAATACTCCCGGCACTGGTACCGGCAATAATATCCGGCTCAAGCTTTTCTCTTTCCAGCACCTTTAAAACCCCTATGTGCGCCGCACCTCTTAAAAAGCCCCCCCCCAGTGCTAGACCTATTTTTTTCTTCTGCTGCACGGTATACCACCTCAGAACATTTTATGCCAAGAGGAGTTGAAATGCCATTATTTTTATTAACGGGTTCAGCAGCAGTTATCTATCTCCAGGGTTAATCAAATTGTATTTTTTTATTTTATTCAGCACTGTGGTATGAGATACTCCCAGGGCCTTAGCAGCCTGCCGAATTGTACCGTAACGTTGAAGTGCATCTTTTAAAGCTTTTTGTTCTGCCGCAGCCACTGCTTCTTTTAAAGTTGAAACATTATCCAAGCTGAAGTTCTCCTTCTGCTCGTACACAGCCGGCGACCTGCTTGTATGATCCAAGATTATATGTTCAGGAAGGATTGTTTCGCCATCGACCAGGTTTATTGCCCGTTCAATAACGTTTTCCAACTCACGAACATTACCGGCCCATTTATTTTTAAGAAGTTTCTCCATGGCCCCGCTGCTGATACCGGTTACTCTTTTGCCCATGCGGCGGGCAAATTTTTCTACCAGGTGCTGGGCCAACAGGGGAATATCTTCAGGTCTTTCCCTCAACGGTGGAATGGATATAGGGAATACATTTAAGCGATAGTAAAGATCCTCCCGGAAGTCTCCACGCTGCATCATTTCTTCTAAGTTGCGGTTTGTAGCCGCAATTATTCTTACATTAACAGAAATTTCACTGCTGCCGCCAATGCGTCTTACTTTACCATCCTGCAGTACCCGCAGGAGTTTAGCCTGAAGGTGTGGGGATAGTTCCCCAATCTCATCCAAAAACAGTGTTCCATCATTGGCAAATTCAAACAACCCCTGCTTACCGCCCTTTTTTGCCCCGGTAAAGGCACCATCTGCATAACCAAACAGCTCACTTTCTAACAGGGACTCCGGCAGGGCAGCACAATTTAAAGGTACAAAAGGTTTTTCCCGCCGGGGACTTGCCATGTGAATTGACCTGGCAAACAGTTCTTTACCGGTGCCGCTTTCACCTCTAATCATTACTGTAGTATTACTTAAGGCCACCTTTTTAGCCAATTCAACTACATGAGCCATTTCCTTACTTCCGTACATAATATCGTCAAAGGTAATCATAGAAGGTTGAGTAATAGAATAGACAAGTTCTCTTACCTGAGACATGTCCTTAATAGCTGCTACCACACCCAGAATACGCCTTTGTGCATCCATAATTGGTCTTCCCGTGGTTAAGTAATGATGCCGCCCTCGGGATGTAGATAAAATCATTTCTTTATTATCATAGGGTCTGCCGTCCTGAAGAGCCTTCAGCATTGGCAGGTTTTTGGAAAGTATTTCACTTACATGGCGGCCCATTACTTCCTCAGCAGAATAGCGAAGTATTTTTTCACAGGCCGGATTAAAAGTGGTTATATAACCTTTTTTATCTATTGCAATAATACCTTCACTAACTGAATCCAGTACAGCTTTAACTTTTTGTTCCCTTTCCTCGTGAGGCATTAAATCAATTTTTTCTACTGTATTTACCTCGGGTATTTGAGCAAGTTCCTTTTCCAGCAGTTGGGAGTGTTTTTCAGGTACAGCTTCAATTTCCAGGTACATATTGTTCGGCAGAACTTGGAGGGAAATAATATTAATATTTTTTAATGATACTGCCTTGGAAACATCCAGTACTATACCTACCCTGTCATTAAATTGTATCCTATACCGAAGCGTCTTCAACTTTTACCGTCCTTTCAATTTATTCTATGCTTTAACAGTTCTGCTACTGCTTCTAGTTCCCTGCTGGAGATAAATAGAAGTTGTAAATACCTTGGCTGCGTTAGTAAAATAAAAAAAAGTGCCTTAATAGGCACAATCGCGGCAGTAACCAAACAGCTTAAGTTCATGGTTTGTTATTTTAAATCCTTGTTCTTTTATTACTTTATCTTCTAATTCCTCCAGCAGGTCCTCGTTAATTTCAATTATCTTTCCACATTTTAAACATATGGCATGGTGATGGTGGTGTCCGTCTTCCTGACCTCCAAACTCGTATCTCTTACAGCCATCACCGAAATTTACTGAATGAATAATGTCGTGTTCTAAAAAAAGTTCTAATGTTCTGTATACAGTGGCCAGGCCAACATCGGGAGTCTTTTTCTTAACCAGCGTATACACATCTTCAGCACTGAGATGCTTATCTTTGTTCTCTAATAACACACGTAAAATTTGCTCTCTCTGAGGGGTTAATTTATATTCCTGTTGTTTTAATATTTTACTTACTTCATTTATAGTTTCCTTCAAAACACCATCACCAACCCATCTAATTAAAGTATAAGAGCACTTGCCTTGACTGTCAATACTGCCTACCTTATCCGCCTCAGCCTAATTTTCCCTGTTTTTATAAACCATATAAATCTTAATACCAGTGCCAGGGGAATAAGCACCAGCAGAGTTATTAAGGCCCAAAACCACCAGTAGGTACTTAAAGGGCGCTTCACGCTGGATGCCGATAATAATTTTACGCTGGCAATGCGTTGACTGCCATCCATTATTATCAATTCCCCTAAGGGCTCCCCCTTTTCTAAGGGTGCAGCGGGTTCTTTATATAACTTTAATTTATGCTTAATTTCCGGTTTGTGGTCCACTGGAAAATTATAATTAACTTCCTGGGCTGCAGTCAGAAGCACCTCTTCATCAGTATATTTAACAGCCGTTTTTTGAATTGTTTCCCCCCTGCTTATCAACTTTTCCCTTTTAAAGTTGTTAAAACCGTAATCCAGCAGTTTAGTGGTGTCGGTCCATATGTTAGTTCCCCTGGTTTTTAAAACTACAGCAATTAATTTCCTGTTATCCCTGCTGGCCGCAGCCACAATACACTGCAGAGCCTCAGTGGTATAACCAGTTTTTATTCCCACAGCCCCATCATACTTCCACAGCAGGCGGTTATGGTTAATTAAAAATTTTAAATCTTCGGGGTCTTCCCGGGTGATGGTTTTAGTTTTGGTCCCGACAATTTTGGCAAAAGTATCATCCTGCATAGCATACCGGGCAATGACAGCCAAATCACGGGCAGTAGTATAGTGGTTCTTATCAGGAAGCCCGTGTGGATTAGTAAAGTGAGTATTTTTTGCCCCCAGCTTTTTGGCTGTTTCGTTTAAAAGCAAACTAAACTGTTCCACCGTTCCCGCGTAATGTTCTGCAATGGCCACTGCCACATCATTGGCGGAATTAAGCATCAGGGCATAGAGCATATCTTCCAATGTCATTTTTTCGCCGTTTTTTACCCAAATGGCAGAACCCTCTGTTCGGGCAGCATTACTGCTGACAGTAATTATGTCATTAAGATTGCCCCGCTCCAAGGCCACTATGGCGGTTAATATCTTGGTGGTACTGGCAGGATACATGCGCTTGTCTGCATTTTTTTTATACAAAACCTGCCCACTTTGAGCATCAATAAGTACTGCCGCTTCACCAACTATCTGCGGTTCCTGTGCGTAGATACTATTAACTGCTGTCAGATGGAAAAGCATAATAACACTTAAAGTTATTATTTTAATCAACCTTGTAACTCTCATTATATCACCAATATTTCATGTCCTAAGTGTTCCTTCATTATTCCAATTAATCCATAACACAACAGCCAATGTTAATATCATTAAACCAGAAAGCATAGGCATGACTGAAACCTGTGGAAGAAGAGATATTATTTTAATTATTTTAGCCACTGCACCACCCACAAAGAAGGCTAGAAAAAAAATAGTTAACCAAATTATAATGCCCTGCTTCCATCCTCTTTCTTTAAATATAATCATTGCTGTGGCTATGCAGGGAACAAAAAAAGTTATTGTAATTAAAGCTATAAACTGCTGTAAAGGATTCATAGGAACTGTAAATAAACCAGCAGTACCAAATTCACGTCGAATAAAGCCTAAAATAAACCCGCCGGCCACTTCTTTGGGAAGGCCCAACAAATTTACCGTTAATGGAACAAGAAGGTTTTCAAGAAAAGTCAATCCACCTGTTACTTCCATTATACTTAAAAACAGTGCCCCAGCTGCAAATAATGGAGCTGCCTCTTTAACAAAGTCGATGGTTTTTATCCATGTCTTTTTCAACACATTAGCCGGCCGAGGCAGTCTTACCGGAGGTAAGTCAATCCATAAATCTGTAGAGTTTCCCGGAAGAATTTTAGCCAGAACGATTCCTGCACTAATCATAACCGTAAAGAGTATTAGTCCATAAGTCAAGATGTAAAAAAAACCCAACCCAGCCATCATGCTGGTTATTATTGCCATCTGGGCAGAACAGGGTATGGTAAAAGCCAATAAAAATAAAGCGATCAATCTTTCTCTGTCTGACCTCAGCATTCTGGTACTTATAGTGGCCATGGTAACACAACCAAAGCCAAGAATCATTGGTATTACTGCTTGGCCGTTAAGACCCATTCCAACCAGGAGCCGGTCAAGCAGAGTTGCAATTCTTGGCAAATAGCCGCTATCTTCCAGCACAGAAAGAACAAGCTGAAATCCAAATACCAGCGGAAAAAGCAGGCCAAATAAATAGGTTACTGCCATAGTTAATAGTCCATACTGCCCCGCTAAAATCTTCCAAAGGGCACTGCCTTCTACTAGGAAATTATTTAATACCCCGTGTACAAGCGGCTGGTAATAACGTCCCATGATGACTTCTTCAGTATAACCTACAACTGTTTGAGCTACAAATACACCGATTAATTTATATATTATAAATAAGGTAACCATCAGCATGGGAATCCCTGTTGCGGGGCGCAGCATTAAATTACCTATTTTAGCAGAAATCGATGCTTGTACAGTTGTTTCCCGTACAACCTGAGATACAATTTCATTTACTCGTTCCCGGCGCAGTTGATAGTATCTGTCACGTTCATTTCCCGGATGGCATTTGTTTTTTTTCGCAATGTCAGCATCACCTTCTGCTATTAGCAGCGCTTCCCTCAGGCGAAGATGTTCCAAATGTGTTTTGATGCCCGGGGTCATGTTCCCCACTTTTGCCATAGAAAGTTTTTTAGACAACAAATCAAGCCCGTTTCCATCTACAGCAATAGTAGGAACCACTGGTACTCCAAGTTCTTTTTCCAGTATATCAGTTTTTATATATATGCCCTGTTCCTTGGCCTCGTCCATCATGTTAAGAGCAACAATAACAGGTATACCAGCATCTATTATGTGTTGAGTTAGAAACAAATCCCGTTCCAAGTGCGTGGCATCTACTACATTAACTACCAAGTCTGACTGCAAAATAATATCCCGGGCCAGCCTTTCTTCCTCATTAAAACCTGACAGGCCGTAGATCCCGGGAACATCACTGAAAACATATTTTCCACAACGCCCGCAGACAACATCCATGGTGGTGCCGGGGTAATTAGATACATCTGTATACAAGTTGGTAAAGTGATTGAAAATAACCGACTTCCCCACGTTGGGATTGCCGGTTATTGCTACATTTATTCCGCTGCAATTGGTATGACTGTCCACCTGGTTGCACCTCTTTAGTTTTAGTTTTTTACTGCAGTAAATCAACATCTATGTTTCTAGCCAATTTTCGCCCAATGGCAATTTCCTGCTTGGACCGCTTTATCACAATGGGACCAGCAGGAACAATTTCCTGGCAGGTTATTACTGCTCCTTCAGCTATACCAAAACGGATAGCCTGAGCTCGTACCCAGTCATCAGGAATATTACGAATTACTAACTGCTGGCCTTTTTTAACTTTATCTAATGTCATGGCTATCCTCCCATTGCATAGAGAATTATTCTCAATCTCAATTATAGTGTGAACAAAAATTATTTGCAACATCTAATTAATTAATAAAAGTAATTTTGATAAATTAGTTTTGTATTTAAGGAATTTGCATAACTCTTAAGCCGCAAAAATCAAAGGTTGAAGGAA
>JACDOL010000001.1 GCA_017656165.1 Desulfotomaculum sp. | reverse complement strand
TCCTGGTGACTCCGGGGTGTCCCGTGAGTGGGGAAAACGTGGGGAAAATTTAATTGGAGGTAATTTTTATAATAAACAAATTAGGGGCGATTCATATAATCGTCCCTAAAACATTATAAATTATTATTTCATGTTCTGAAGTTCTGCTCTTCCCGCTTTAATTTGACTAATTAACTTGTTTAAATCCTCTTCCATTTTTTGCAGTATATCATCTGCATAATCTCTAGCACCAAGCCTTATTTCACTGGCCATTTGTTCGGCCTGCTGAATTATTTCTTTAGCCTTTTTCTGGGCCATTTCCACAATTTCGCTTTCTTCAGCTTTCTTCTCTATCTGCCGCTGAACATCTTCTAACAGCTGCTGTGCTTCTCTCCTGGACTCATTTAAAACTTTTTCCCGCTCTTTTATAAGAAGCTTAGCTTGTCTTACTTCGTCAGGCAATGTGGTCCTGATACGGTCTATATAATCCAGCAGTTTATTTTCATCAACCATTATCCTTTTACTCAGCGGGACCCTGGGACACTCTTCAATAAACTCCTCTAATTCATTTAATAAATCTAGGAGTTCCAAATTATCTTCCTCCTCTTTAAATAGAACTGTTATTAAACTTCTCAAACAATTTCTCAGCTACTACAGCAGGTACCATATCGGAAACGTTACCACCGTAATACGCCACTTCTTTTACCCCGGTAGAACTAATAAACGAGTACTCCGATCTGGTCATTAAATAAACCGTTTCCGTTGTAGGAGCCAGCTTTTTATTGGTAAGGGCAAATACAAATTCATTTTCAAAGTCTGTTATGGCTCTCAATCCCCTGATTACTACTTGTGCACCCTGCTTCATGGCAAAATTTACAGTCAAGCCTTCAAAAAACTCAACGTAAATATTGTCGTAATCCTTTAATACTTCCTGAAGCATTTCCACCCGTTCTTCTGCAGTAAATAAAGGTTTTTTATTGGGATTGGTGGCTACAGCTACCACAAGTTTGTCAAAAAGAGATGAAGCCCTTTCTATAATATCAATGTGCCCATAATGCACGGGATCAAAGCTGCCTGGATATACTGCAATACGCATTTACTTTCCTCCATTTACTAGTATATTTACTGGTAGAAACTCACTAAAGTATCACCATATTTTTGAGTACGAATATTAGTAATATTAATTACCTTCTCAGGTAAAACTTCCTTACTGCTGCTCTCCACCACTAACAGACCACCGGTGGCCAGAAGACAGCTGTCCACAATATCTTCTAAAACTTTTTCATAATAACCAGCTTTGTACGGCGGATCCATATATATAATATCAAATTTCCTGTTTTCACGTCTTAGAATTTTTAATGCTTTAAAGACATCCACGGCATATATTTGAGCATTATCTGACAGCCTGGTAATATGTAAATTTTCTTTAATGATTCTAATGTTTCTGGGGTCTTTCTCCACCAGAACTGCTTTTTCTGCCCCCCTGCTCAAAGCTTCAATGGCAATGGCCCCAGTTCCTGAAAATAAATCTAAAAAACAGCATCCCGCAACCCGGGGAGCGAGAATGTTAAATACTGACTCTTTAACCCGGTCAGCTGTTGGCCTTGTACCTTTCCCTTTGGGACTTTTAAGCAGAGTTCTCTTTGCAGTACCAGCGATGACTCTCAAAAATAACAATCCTTTCCTATTGTAGAATTTATTATAACATATTGCCAGAGAAAAATCGAACTATTTAGTTATATTCAGTTTTTGTATATATTTGCCTCATTGGGTAAAAATAATGTTGTTAGAATTTACAGGGAGGTAACAATTATGACAATAAATCAATCCTTTTTATCCAGTTTCGGTATTACCCTAGACCTGGCTGTAGAAGCACATGAAGTAGTCCGGGGTCAAACCGGTCAAGAAATCCCCGGGGTAATAATGGATAAGCATAGTTACAGCAGCTGTACAGTAAACACAGTAAAAATTGTAGAAGAGTCAGCCGAACAAATAATGGGAAAACCCCGGGGTACATATATAACTATCGAAGCCCCAGCAATAAAGGATAACAACCGGAAAATACACCAAGAAATAGTGGAAGTACTCGCCAAACACTTAAGCCAGCTCTTTAACCTTTCTGATAAAGGAAACGTTCTGGTGGTTGGCCTTGGTAATTGGAATGCCACTCCCGATGCTTTAGGCCCAAAGGTTATTGACCAGGTTATGGTCACACGTCATATTTTTAATTATGCACCCAGTGAAGTGCGTGACGGTATGCGACCAGTAAGCGCTGTTTCACCGGGCGTACTTGGAACTACTGGCATTGAAACCGCTGAAATCGTTAAAGGTATAGTTGATAACATAAAACCTGAACTAATTATAGCTGTAGATTCCCTGGCTTCCCGCAGTGTTGAGCGCATTGCTACCACCATTCAAATTGCAGATACAGGCATATCACCAGGGTCTGGGGTGGGAAATAAAAGAGCTGGTATAAACCAAGAGTCTATGGGGGTACCCACCATTGCCATTGGTGTTCCCACAGTTGTTCATGCCGCTATGATAGCATCTGATGCCATAGACAGGTTGTTTGCGCACTATAAAACAAATCCACAAATATACCAAGCTTACCAGCAGCAGGTAGTCCAGGAAACGCTGCAGCAGGTTCTAGCTCCATTTGGTGGAAATTTAATGGTAACTCCCAAGGAAGTAGACATTTTAATACAAAATACTTCTCGAATAATTGCAGGAGGAGTATCTGCTGCACTGCACAGGGGTATAACTTCCGAAGAATACAGCATGTACCTGCATTAAAATCAGCAGTAATATATAAAACAAGTGCCGCTAAAAGTGCGGCACCTACTTAACTTACTCTGCTTGCCCGGGATTAAACCGGGCATAATTACCATGATCAGTTTTTGTTAACGCATCGGCACCAGTTGAGGGGGCAGATAATCCAGGCTTGCGCTGCCTTCTTCCACTTATCCCCATTTCTTGGGCAACTTCAAACATAAATTCTCGCTGCTTTAAATTCATAGGAAATTCTTGTTTTTTGTTGGCCATGAAATGCACCTCCTATACTTATTATCGAACAAAACAGAGTATACTATGTAATGAAAATTGTGCCTTAGATAAAAAACTCCGGTCTTAGTACCGCCAATCCGAAAACACGCCGGCACATATACTTGAAGAACACGAATTTGCCGGCTATCGTTTTTCCCGGTAAACACTATAGCTGCTTCAAAGCTTATGTAAACAGGACCCTGTTCAAAATGCAGGGTCCTTATCCAATGTTTAACAGCTTTTCATTTTTTCCATATTTTTCATATAAAACCTTGGCCAGCAATCTGTGCTCCGGCAGCTGCAGGCCGGGGTCCTTCTCAACCAGCTCTAAGGCTTCCTGGCGGGCACATTCCATAGCCCGCCTGTCTCTTATAATATCTGCTATTTTAAATTCAGGCAGGCCGGATTGTCGAACCCCTAAAAATTCCCCAGGTCCCCTCAGCCTAAGATCCTCTTCAGCCAGGTTAAAACCATCAGTACTGTTAACCATTGCAGCCATCCGCTGTTTTCCTTCTTCTGTTTTTGGATCAGCAACCAGTATACAGTAAGATTGACTTCGTCCCCGTCCCACTCTACCCCTCAGCTGGTGAAGCTGAGCGAGGCCAAAACGGTTGGCATCAAGTATTACCATAACAGTGGCATTGGGCACATCTACTCCTACTTCTATAACAGTGGTAGATACAAGTATATCTATAGTGCCTTTCCTGTATTCGTCCATTACTTTCTCTTTTTCCTCTGCTTTCATTCGTCCATGCAGCAATCCTACATTAAAATCTTTAAAAGTACTTTCCCTCAGCTGCTGGGCCAAGTCCACTGCAGCCTGTACATCTAGTATCTCTGATTCCTCCACCAGCGGGCAAACAATATATGCCTGCTTTCCTTTCTGCACCTCTCTGCGAATCAGCTTATATACGTCATTTATAGCCCTGTGAGTAACATGATAAGTTCGTACTGGTTTTCTACCTGGGGGAAGAGTGTATATTACAGATACATCCAGGTCACCGTAGATGGTTAATGCCAGTGTACGCGGTATTGGGGTAGCAGTCATCACCAGTACATCTGGCAAATTACCTTTTGACTGCAGGGCCAACCTTTGTTTTACACCAAAACGGTGCTGCTCGTCTACTACAACTGCACCCAGGCGTTTAAACTCCACTATATCCTGTATAATTGCATGGGTTCCTATTAGTATCTGTACTTTTCCTTCTTTAACATCGTTTAAAATCTTTTCCCGTTGGCTTTTCTTTACACTGCTGGTCAGTAAGGCTGTTTTTATACCCAGTGTTTCCATCCAGCGGTTTAAACCCAGGTAATGCTGCTCAGCCAGTATTTCAGTAGGTGCCATTAAAGCCCCCTGCAAACCTGCATCCACAGCTTTTACCAGCACCAGGGCACTGACAAGAGTTTTTCCTGACCCCACATCTCCCTGCAGCAGCCTGTTCATGGGATAAGGTGATTCCATGTCTTGGCGAATTTCATGCCACACTCTAATCTGGTCAGCAGTGGGATCAAAGGGCAGTGAATTAAGCAGTTCTTCTACAAGCGGTCCATTCCCTGGCGGATAGTGGTGATCCTTTTCTTCCAGTTTGATTTTTTTCCTGCGTTTAGCCATGGCCAGCTGCAGTAAGAATAATTCTTCAAATATAAACCTCCGCTTAGCCTGGTGAATGTCATCTTTACACTTAGGATAATGCATTCCCTGTACAGCATCAGCTAATTTAGGCAGGCGATATTTAGCCAGTATTTTCTCAGGTATGAATTCTTGAAGTGAAGCTACTTCTTTGAGAGCGTTCTGCATAATAGAGCGGATATACTTTTGGCTGATCCCCTCAGTTAACGGGTAGATGGGTACAATTCTACCCCCGTGCAGCGCCTGGTCAGGGTCACCGGCAGCCTCACAATCTATTACCTGTATCTGTGTTTCCCCCCGGTAGCTTTTATCTACCTTTCCTGTCACTAAAAGCATTGTCCCTGGAGGGTACTGTTTTATAATATATTTTTGGTTGAACCAAACAGCAAAAAACACCCCGTGACCGTCATCCAGGGCCAACTTCACTATTGTCAGCCGCTGCCGTGGAGTTATTTCTCTTGCATACAGGACTCTACCCAGTACAGTAGCAACCTGTCCATGTTTAAGAGATTGGGCAGGTATTATATTGGTACGATCCTGGTATTCCCGGGGAAAATGGTACAGTAAATCGCCTACGGTATAAATATTAATGTTCTGCATGGTCCGGGCACGTTTTGGCCCCACTCCTTTTAAATACTGCACCGGTTTATTTAAGATATCATTCAACTTTATCACCGTAAGGTTTAATTTTGTGTAAAGTTCAAAACATTGAAAGATTGCAGAAAACCACTTTGATTTTGCTTTTTTTTATGGTATACTAACAAAGTGAGACTTTGGAATTATTTTACCATTTTTTTGGCTTTATATAAAGGAGGTGTATCGCAGTGGCTAGAAAATGCGAAATTTGTGGGAAAGGTATTGTAAGCGGTTTTCAAATCAGTCACTCACACATTCGTACCAAGAGAAAGTGGAAACCAAACTTACAGCGTGTGCGTGCTGTCATAAACGGCTCACCTAAGCGCATTCTGGTGTGCACTCGTTGCCTCCGGAGCGGTAAAGTACAGCGTGCTATTTAAATATATGCCCTTAAAGCCTACCCCTAAAAAACCAGGTAGGCTTTTTTACATTATCAGAGTGTATGGCGACCAGCTGCGCAGGCACCCAGAGGCTTATGCGTTCGTTCAAGTATATGTACCGGCATGTTTTCGGAGTGTAAATACCTGGGCAGAATAAGATCTAAAGTAAAAGTGCGGATGTACAAAAGCAGTACATACGCACTTTTATTATTACAAGAACTTTTTAAGCCTTTTATTTTCTGTTATTCCCGGTATCCTGCCCCGTTTTGCTATGGGCTCTCCGTTAACTTCTTTTAAATCCATTGTCATGTCGATAGCCCTTGCCCCCGATATATAGCTGCCTACTCCAAAAGCATCTGCTCCTGCTTCCTTTAGTAATTTAATTCTTTCCGGGTTCAGTCCACCGGATATAAATATCTTTACATGGCGGTGGCCAGCTCGATCTAATCGTGCTCGCACTTCTTTAACTAACTGTGGGGTTACTCCCCCACGTTCTGAAGGAGTATCCAACCTGACCCCGTTCAAGCAGTCTCCCAGCGCTTCAGCTACCCGCAGTGATTCTTCTGCCTCATCTTTAAAGGTATCGACAAGTATAATTACCGGGGAACCGGGCGGCATATTTTCATAGTAGGCCTTTGCTACTTTCACTGTATCCCCAACCACAAGAAAAACGGCATGGGGTACAGTGCCTGTAGGCTCTAGGCCGGCAAATTTTGCAGCCATGATGTTACTTGCTCCTGTTGCCCCACCTACCATTGCTGCCCGTTCCATAACCGGGGAAACTGCTGGGTGTACATGCCGGGAACCAAAACAGATAAAACCATTTTCACCAGCTGCTTCTGCACATTCCCTGGATGCGGTAGCCCACCCGCTGGAGCTGGCTAAAATACCCAAGAGGGCTGTTTCATATACTCCAAAATCACAGTACTTTCCTTTAATTCTCATTACCACTTCCTTGGATTCAAATGGTTCCCCCTCCGGAAGCGCTTCCATTTCAACGGGTATACCTTCCAGCAGGTTTTTAACTTCTTCTGTCCCGCACATTATCCCCGGCCGGCTGGCAAATATCTCAGCAATGACGGTTGTATCTTCCAAGCCTAATGCCTTAATAATTTCCATACTTTTAACAAAATATATATCAGTGGTATAGCCCCTAAATATTTCTTCATTGTCTGCTGAAAATAAGCGCCCGCTGGTGTCAAACTTTAACTCCGCCACATCCTTCATGCAGTTTATGGGTTTGAACCCCCGCAAAGCTAAACCCCCATTCTCTTTATTCTATTTTAGCTTATGGTACGCAGAAGATTTGCCATTTCAATGGCTGACTGTGCTGCTTCCCAGCCTTTATTTCCTGCCTTGGTGCCGGCACGTTCAATGGCTTGTTCAATAGTATCAGTAGTCAGTACACCAAATATTGTAGGTACTCCTGTTTCCAGCCCCACTTTAGCTACTCCTTTGGAAACTTCAGCTGATACATAATCAAAATGCGGGGTACTTCCCCTGATAACTGCACCTAAGCAGATAACAGCATCATATTTTTTTGATTCAGCCATTCGTTTGGCTAATAAAGGTATTTCAAATGAACCAGGCACCCAGGCCACATCAACATCTTTTTCATCTACCCCGTGCCTTACCAAAGAATCCATAGCTCCAGACAGCAGTTTACTGCTGATAAATTCATTAAAGCGTCCTACAACTATACCTATTTTTAATCCTTGTCCGTTTAATTTGCCTTCAAAAACCAGCCCCACTTTAAATCCTCCTTTAATTTATATATTATTAGAGTTACTTAATATTTTTTTGCTGATTAACCATAGACAGCATATGTCCCAGCTTTTTCTTTTTAGTAGAAAGGTAGTATTTATTGCTTTCTACAGGACATATTTCAATGGGTACTCTGTCTACAACTTTCAGTCCATAACCTTCTAATCCTTTTATTTTTCTCGGGTTGTTAGTTAAAAGCCTTATCTTGGTCAATCCTAGATCTGTCAGTATCTGTGCACCAAGTCCGTAATCTCTTAAATCTGCAGGAAATCCTAATGCTTCATTGGCTTCTACCGTATCAGCACCCATGTCCTGCAGTTTATAAGCACGGATTTTATTTAAGAGGCCAATTCCTCTTCCTTCCTGGCGCATGTACAGCAGCACACCTACACCTTCCTGGGCAATTCTCTGCATTGCTGTCGCCAGCTGATCACCGCAGTCACAGCGCATAGAACCAAAAACGTCACCGGTGAGGCACTCGGAGTGAACCCTTACCAGCGGTGCCTCAACACTCTTTAGGTCTCCTTTTACCAAAGCAATATGGCATTTACCGTCCAGCAGGCTTTCATATGCCACAGCTGTAAAATATCCATACTTGGTAGGCATTTTTACATCTTCTACCCTCTTAACCAGCTTTTCATGACTGCGGCGGTATTTAATTAAATCGGCAATGGTTATAATCTTCAAGCCGTGTTTTTGAGAAAATTCCATCAGTTCTGGCACCCTGGCCATGGTACCATCATCTTTCATTATCTCACAAATCACTCCGGCCGGGTAAAACCCTGCCATTCGAGCCAAATCCACCGCTGCTTCTGTATGCCCGGCCCTCCGCAGTACTCCGCCGGGCTTGGCACGCAGTGGGAAAACATGCCCCGGGCGCCTTAGATCCTGGGGCTTAGTAGCGGGATCTAGAATGGCTTTTATTGTCATTGCCCTCTCATGGGCAGATATACCGGTGGTTGTATTTTTAGCATCAACAGAAACGGTAAAAGCAGTGGCATGGGGATCAGTGTTGTGGGTTACCATAGCCGGCAGATCCAATTCATCTAAACGCTTACCCTCCACCGGCATACAAATGAGGCCCCTGCCGTATGCAGCCATAAAGTTTACTGCTTCTGGTGTAACTGCTTCGGCAGCCATCACCAGGTCTCCTTCATTTTCCCGGTCTTCATCATCAACAACTATTACCATTTTTCCCTGTTTAATATCTTCCACAGCTTCTTCAATTGTATTAAATTTATACATGACACACCCTCCCTACAAAATTAGGCAAACCCGTGCTTGAATAAAAACTCTTTAGTTAAAGCTTCCCTGTTATTAGTTCCATTACTGCTTGCTTCCCGCTGCAGGAATTTTTCTACATACTTGCCCAGCACATCTGCTTCTAGGTTTACCATGTCTCCCGTCGTTTTACTGCCTAAAATTGTGTGGTGGGCTGTATGGGGAATCAACGACACCTGAAGTGAATCAGGCTTAACGTCAACCACTGTTAAACTGGTGCCGTCAATGGCTATTGAACCTTTTTTTACCACATAACGCATAATATGTTCCGGTGCCTGAACGGTAATTAATACAGCTATATCGCAGCGCTGAACCTTTACTATTGTTCCCACGCCGTCAACATGGCCTGTTACCAGGTGCCCCCCTAACCTGTCTTTTAAACTTAATGCCCGTTCCAGGTTAACTTTATGTCCCGGAGCGAGCTTACCAAGATTTGTTTTATCCAATGTCTCAGCCATGGCATCTGCTGCAAAGCTTTCCTTATCAAAAGTGGTGGCTGTCAGGCACACTCCATTAACTGCAATACTGTCACCTATTTTTATATCTTCAAGTACTTTGCTGGCCTTGATATGCAGTTTGGCAGAATGAGCACCCCGGGTAATGTTCTTAATAGTCCCTATTTCTTCTACAATTCCCGTAAATATGGCCTCATACCTCCTTCAAGGTTATAACCCTCTATACATATATCAGGTCCAAGCCGGTGTACTTTTAATTCACTTAGCCGGACAGCTTCTGACAGCTTTTTAATTCCTTCACCTGCCACCGCTCCTGGTGCTTTACCGCCACCAATAAGTAAGGGAGCAATAAACCAGTACACTTTATCCACTGCTCCAGCAGTTAAAAATGACCCGTGGACCTGTGCCCCGCCTTCAACCAGTATACTGGTTACCTGGCGTCTGCCTAATTCTTTCAGCAGCTCCAGGATATCAACCTTCCCCTCTTTATGGGGAAGAACAATTACTTCAGTACCAGCTTCTTTTAAGGCTTTTATTCTATCTTCGGGTGCATCTTTTGTACAGGCAATTATTGTTTTTGCCTTTGATGACTGGTTAATTATTTTAGCATTAAGAGGTGTACGGCATTTGCTGTCTAAAATTACTCTTACAGGGTCAATACCACCGCCCCCCGGCAGCCTGGCAGTCAAAGAAGGATTATCAGTTAAGACAGTATTAATCCCGACCAAAATAGCATCATACCTGTGCCGCAGATGGTGGGTATACTCCCGGGATTCCGGTCCTGTAATCCATTTAGATTCTCCAGTAACTGTAGCTATTTTACCGTCTAAACTGACAGCAGCTTTTAATACAACAAAAGGTCTACCGGTAGTAATATATTTTATAAAAACCTCATTTAACCTGGCAGCTTCATCGGCCAAAACACCGGTTGTAACTTCAATTCCTGCCTCTTTTAATATTTTTAAACCTTTCCCAGCTACCAGCGGGTTGGGATCGGTCATAGCTACCACAACCCTTTTGATCCCGGCCGCTTTTATAGCTTCTGTACAGGGAGGAGTTCGTCCATAATGACAGCATGGCTCCAAGGTTACATAAATTGTTCCTCCCCTGGCCAGTTCCCCAGCATTATTAAGAGCATGTACTTCAGCATGTGGGGTCCCGGCTTTTTTGTGGTACCCCCTGCCCACAATACGATTATCTTTTACTACCACTGCTCCTACTAATGGGTTTGGGCTTGTATATCCTTCTGCTTTTGCTGCCAGCTTAAGTGCTTCCTGCATAAAATACCTGTCATTATTTTCCCCGGCTTGCGGCATACTTTACTAACAGCACCTCTTTTTCATCACTAATATTAAAAAAACCCCGGAGTTATTTCACTCCGGGGGTCAAACCAAATGGCAAAAAAACACCAATATACTCTACATGCCATATTTTTAATTATGGTATATAGAATAATTAAACACCTTCTCCCATCCAGACTATACTGTCGGCTTCGGAATTCCACCGAATCGACCCTGTTAAGGGTTCGCGGGCTTTCACCGCCGGTACGGAATTTCACCGTTCCCCGAAGGTTTTCGCTAATATTTAGTTATGCTAATAATAATTATAGAACCAGCTGCTTCCAATGTCAATAAATAGCTTGTTCTATTGTGCTCCTTTTAACTTTTGTAAGGCCAGTTTAGCATTTTCATACCGTCTTTCTTCCAAGTCGTAAAAAGTTATATCTTGACTTAAAAATTTCTTATATTCTGCAAGATCCATCTCGTCAGCCTCTTCCAGCTCTTTATTGAAATATGTACGCAGGTAGTTGGCAAAATAGAGTAAATCTATTCTAAATTTAAAAGCCTCACTGGAGTTCATACCTTCGTTTTCCATCTGTTTAGCCAGCTCTTCCACTAGTGGAACCTCAATGATATTATAAGCACCTTCCATGATGTACAGCACCTCCTGGCAATAACATTTCCAAATTTCTGCTTTAAAAATAAAATAACTTCTGGTTAACAAAGCAAATTTTACTACTTTAATACCCCGGTGTCAACTAAATACCACCAAGGTACTGGTAATTACCCTGGCTGCGTCAAAACTTATATTTCCCGGATAGTGTAAAAAAAAAGGGGCTTAATTTAAACCCCTCTTTAACCAAGGTTAATACCTAGGGAAGCCACTTTTCTACTTTGTCGCTGTTATTTTCTACCCATTCCTTAGCTGCTTCTTCCGGAGACATACCTTCCTCTATTTTCAGCATAACAGCCTGCATATCTTCCGGTGTCCACTTGAAGTTATCCAGGAATTTGTAAAGCTCTTCATTATCTTCTTTCAAACCTTTGCGAACAACGGTAGCAATGTGTTCCTCACCACCGTAAACACCTTTAGGATCATCCAAGTATTTCAGATCAAACTTTGCAAACTTCCAGTGCGGAGTCCAACCCGTTACTACAATCCACTCATTGTCATTTATGGCTTTCTTCAAGGATGCAGCCATGGCCGCACTGCTGCTGTCAACCAGTTCAAAGTCCAAACCGTATTCTTGAATAGCATTTTCAGTAGCACTCATAATGCCGGCACCAGGCTCAATACCAATAATTTTGCCGTCAAACTTATCTTTCACACTGTTTAATTCTTCAATAGAATTAATTTCAACGTATGAAGGAACAACCAGGCCAATCTTGGCACCTTCCAGGTTGGGCCCAAGGTTTTCTACATCATCTTTCACCTTCGCATAATAATCGGCGTGAGTGCCAGGCAGCCAGGCTGATACAATGGCATCAAATTGGCCTTCAGCAATACCGGTCCACATGGGTGCAGCATCCACTGCCACTGCCTCCACTTCATAACCCAGCTTGCTTTCTAAAACTTCTTTTACAACGTGAGTACTGGCAATTTCAGAATCCCATTGAACGTATCCCAGGGTAACCTTACCTTTTTTGTCGGCAGCTTGATCTTCTGCTTCACCGCCGCCCCCGGCACATCCTGCAAGTGCCACTGCAAACATCATTACAATGGCCACAACACTGAACAGCTTTGCAAACTTCCTCATTTTGCTATTCCACTCCCCTTCATTTTTTATTAATAACTACTTACGTAGTTGTTTTTCTTTTACCGCCGATTTTTTGTGTAACGCGGTCTAAAATAATGGCTATAATGACAATTGAAAGTCCAGCCTCAAAACCCATCCCCACATCCAGGCGCTGGATTCCGCGCAGAACCATACCGCCGAGACCGCCAACTCCAACCATGGCTGCAATAACAACCATTGAAAGGGCCAGCAGAATACATTGGTTAACACCAGCCATGATTGTAGGCATGGCCAGCGGCAGCTGTACCTTTACTAACTTTTGCCCTTCAGTGGCCCCGAAGGCCTCGGCAGCTTCTACCAAGTCCTTGGGTACCTGTCTTATACCCAGACCTGTCAGGCGAATTGCAGGTGGCATAGCAAATACTACCGTTGCAATTAATCCCGGTACATTACCAATGGCAAATAGGATAACCACCGGTACAAGGTAAACAAACGGCGGCATCGTTTGCATAAAGTCCAGCACAGGCATAACCAACCTATGTACCATATCACTGCGGGCAGTGGCAATTCCCAACGGGATACTAATTATTAATGAGATAACGGTAGCGATCACCACTAGTGAAATAGTTTCCATAGCTGGTTTCCACATATCCATGTTCCAAATTAAAAAAAGCCCCAAAACTGAACCTATAGCTACTTTTATCCCGGCCAATCTCCAGCCTATTAATGCTACAATAGCTATAAAAATCAATGGCGGCATCCCGATGAGAAGATCTGTAAAATTCCCCACCAAGAAATTAATTACATCAGTAATAAAATCAAAAAGCCAACCGAAATATTCATCGGCTGCATCAACCAGCCATGCCACTGTATCCCCTATAGGTATTTTAGGCAGCACCATCTTCATCTCCCCCTTTCTTCATCATACCGGCCAGTAATGCACCTCTTACAATGACACCAAGCAGCCTGTCTTCTTCATTTACTACGGCAACCGGGTATTTTGAATCAGCCAGCAGGGGGATGATGTCCTGTAAATTGGTGTCGGGAGACACTTTAGGGACATCAGGTATTATTAACCGGTTTATGTCATTATAGCCGTTTACTACAGCATCTACACAGCAGTCGGCAGTTACAATACCTTTAAGTTTACGATCCCTGGATGTTACAAAGATACTGGAAAGCCCTTTCTCACGCATTAAGCGCAGTGCATATCGCGGACCGTCTTTAGTTGTAACCACAACATCAGGCCTTTTCATAATTCCTTCTGCAGTAAGTACCTTAGACATATCTACATCTTCAACAAACCGCTCAACATAATCGTTAGCAGGGTTAGTTAAAATTTGTTCCGGGGTGCCGATTTGCACCACTTCCCCATCCTTCATTAATGCAATGCGATCTCCAATTCTTAACGCTTCGTCCAAGTCATGGGTAACAAAAATAATTGTTTTATTCATCTTACTTTGTATATCCAGTAATTCATCCTGCATGTCTTTTCTAATTAGCGGGTCCAACGCACTGAAAGCTTCGTCCATCAAAAGAATATCCGGGTCACTGGCCAGGGCTCTGGCCAAACCAACTCTCTGCTGCATACCACCGGAAAGTTGGCTAACATCAGAATGCTCCCAGCCCTTTAAGCCTACCAGTTCCAGTGCTTTATATGCTTTTTCATGACGTTCCTTCTCTTCAACGCCCTGTATCTCTAGGCCAAAAGCAGCATTGTCTAGAACACTGCGGTGTGGGAAAAGGGCAAACCGCTGGAATACCATACCCAACTTCTGCCTTCTTATTTCCCTCAATTTTTCTCCATCTGCAGCTGTAATGTCTTCCCCATCTATGTATACCTTTCCGCTGGTAGGTTCAATTAACCTATTTATAAGGCGCAGGAGCGTTGATTTACCACTGCCGGACAGCCCCATAATAACAAAAATTTCACCGGCTTGAACTTCAAAGTCGGCATTTAATACGCCTACCGTTTGACCAGTTTTTTCAAATATTTCTTTTTTACTCAATCCCTGTTTTGTCAATTCTAATGCTTTTTTAGGATCTTTACCAAATATTTTTACTAAATCTTTAACTATCAGCTTACTCATATACTAACCTCTTTCTTAATAAAATCACGTCGTCATTTTAGTGTGACCATTGAAAAACATTTTTATTTAACTAATAACAAAAAATGGCAACAAAAAAACCCCTGCGAGGGGGCACGTTGAGTCAAAAGCAGTTTTATGACTGCTTTCTGTCAAATCCCACCACGCTTACGAGGTTAGCTGACGGGTTCGGACTGTCGGATAGCCCTACCGATTATCGGATTCACCCCTAAAAGTTGGTTCCCCCGCTCTTCACGACGAAGACTCAGCGATCTTAAATATTCAATTCAACCAACATTATAACAAACCCCCCTTAGGTTTGTCCAGGGGGGGTGACAATATTTACATGTATAATAACTGCACATTACAATTACTATTTATTACCCTCTTCAGCTTTCTCAAAAACGTTTGTGCCTGAAGCTCCACAAGCCGGGCATTTTCTGGGCTTACAGCGTCCTTCTTTTGTTTCACCGCACTCGTTACACTTCCAAATGGCCATTAACTTACACCTCCTTTTGCTGCCCGTCTTAATTTTTGAATAGATATTTCTACGTTATCTGAACTAAAAACAGCTGATCCAGCAACCAGCACGCTGGCCCCAGCTTTAACTACCTGAGGTGCAGTTTCCGGGTTTATACCACCGTCCACCTGCAGCTCGGTTTCCAGTTCATATTTGTCTATCATTTCCCGCACTTCTCTAATTTTAGGCAGTACCTGGGGAATAAATTTTTGTCCGCCAAAGCCGGGGTTTACTGTCATTATAAGCACAAGGTCGAGCAATGGAAGCACATGCTGCACTGCACTGACAGGAGTAGCAGGGTTTAATGCCACACCTGCCTTGACCCCCATTTCTTTAATTTGAGCTACCACCCTGTGCAGGTGGGCGCAGGCTTCTGCATGTACTGTTATTAAGTCTGCCCCTGCCTTAGCAAAATCCTCTACATATTTTTCCGGCTCCACTATCATCAGGTGTGCATCAAAAAACATTTTACTGTACGGCCTTAATGCCTTAACAACCAGGGGACCGATGGTTATATTAGGTACAAAACGTCCATCCATCACGTCAATATGCAGGTATTCGGCACCGGCCTTTTCCACATTTTTTACATCATCCACTAACCTGGCAAAGTCCGCTGACAGTATAGAGGGAGCTAATTTTATCATTTACTGTATCTCCTTTCTCTTTCCTGTATCTCATCTAAAAAATGGAGGTAGCTCTGATAACGCCTGGAACTAACTTCTCCTTTTTTCACTGCATCTTTTACTGCACAGTTTGGTTCCTTATTATGCATGCAGCTGCTGAAACGGCATTGACCAAGGTATTTTATGAACTCGGGAAAATAATAAGCTAATTTTTCTGAAGATATATCCGGGAGGTACAAGCTGGAAAAGCCAGGAGTATCAGCCACCAATCCCCCACTTTCCAGCGGTATCAATTCCACGTGCCTGGTAGTATGCCTACCCCGCTTTAGTTTTTTACTTACATCACCGGTTTTCAGTTTCAATCCCGGCTGTATGGCATTTAGCAGGCTGGACTTACCAACCCCTGAAGGCCCGGCAAAAACCGATATCTTTCCGGCAAGGATATTTTTTAAATCTTTGATACCTATATTTTTCACAGCACTGGTTACTAGAACAGTGTATCCAGCATCCCGGTAAACTTCCAACCAATTTAATTCTCCGTCAGACAGTAAATCCACCTTGTTTATACAGATAACCGGTTTTATTCCTTCCCCTTCAGCCATAATCAGAAGCTTGTCCAACAAATCCAGGTTGGGGTCTGGGGTACGAATGGCAAATGTAATTACCGCCTGGTCAACGTTAGCTACCGGCGGACGTACCAGCTTGTTCTTTCTCTCTAGAACCTTATACACCATACCGGTATTTTTTTCGGCCGGATTTACAATTACCCTGTCACCGACCAGCACTTTTTCTTTTGTCAAACGAAATTTTCCTCTTAAACGGCACACCCACTGATTTTTACCTTCGTGGACATAATAGTAACCGCTGTAGGCTTTAACAACTATACCTTCGATCATATTTAACCTCCGGTGGTTAAAATAGTTCTCTTTTCCTTACCAGCTGGTCGTCAATATATACTTCAATAACAGCAGTGCCGTAGTAATTAATTGTTTTTACAACTACCTCACCCGGTGAATGAGTACTTATATAAACAGGATCTTCCAACCCCCTGATGTCATGAACAAATATTTTTAGCTGGTGTTCTTTACCATCAGAAGGAATGTCAGCACGAACCTCAGCACCCCGTATGGGCGGTCCAGGCCCTTCACTTATTACCAGGGAGACACCTGTTCCTTTATTTATGTCCGTACCTGCTGGTGGGTTCTGGCTTATAACCTGTCCAGGCAGATATGAGCTGCTCTGCTGATATTCTATAGACTCAGGGATCAAATTAAACTTTGCTAATAATTCTTTAGCTTTCTCCCCTTCTCCTTCAAAATACAAACCAATTAATTTAGGCATAGGTACTGGCTTTTTCTCAGGTCCCTTGCTTACTATTAATTTAACGTTTGTACCTTTAGGGTATTCCCCTGGCAGCGGTTCCTGACCTATCACAATACCAGCTTCAACTTCTTCACTAAACTTTTCTTCATGTTTATATTTGTTAAAACCTGCATTGTGCAGAATAATTTTGGCATCACTTAAAGTTTGATTGCGCACGTCTGGGAGAGTATTTAATTCTGGCCCCAGGCTCACCTTGAGTTTTACCGTGCGTCCCTGTTTTACTTTTTTATCCGGCTCAGGATCTTGGGCTATTACCCGGCCCTCTTCCACTTCATTGTTATATACTTTTTCCATTTCTGATTTAAGTCCCACATTATTCAATACTACCCTGGCATCCTCTGCAACAAGTCCCTGAACATCTGGTACTTCTACTTCCGGGACATTTAAAAAATTAAACAAAGCCAGGGCCGCTCCACTTAACAGGCTCAACAACAGCAGTGAAGCCAATATAACCAACCTAAGCGCCTTCTTGGACTTCTGAGGCTTACTTTCATCTTCCTGATCTTCTATATCGTCATCGGGTTGAAAACTGCCGGGCAGCACCTGGGTAGCATAATCCTCATCAGCATCTTTTATATTCATTCCCATTACCTGCTGGAGGTCATAATTAAACTGCTTAGCAGACTGGTAGCGATTTTGAGGTTCTTTTGACATTGCCTTCATTACAACACGTTCTAAGTCCTTGGAAAGAGCAGGATTTATTTTACTGGGAAGTTCCGGCTGTTCTTGTATATGTTTTAAAGCCACTGCCACCGGGCCTTCACCTTTAAAAGGCAGCTCTCCGGTCAGCATTTCATACAGCACTACACCCAGCGAGTAAATGTCTGACTGTGGTCCCGGGGTGATACCTTTAGCCTGCTCAGGAGAAATATAATGAACAGAGCCCATAACTGTTTGTGTATTAGATATTGTGCCGGTACTGGCTTCCAGGGCAATGCCGAAATCCGTTAATTTTACCCGCTGGTCTCTTGTAATTAATATATTTTGCGGTTTAACATCCCTGTGGACAATATTATTTTCATGTGCATGCTGCAGGGCATCACAAACTTGTCTTATTATGTTTATAACTTTTTCTATAGGAAGATCAGGGTTACTCCGCATAAAATTTTTTAAATTATCCCCATCAATATACTCCATAACTAAATAATGGGTATCATCTTCCTGCCCTACATCATGAATATTAACGATATTAGGATGCGATAAGCTGGCTACGGCCTGGGCTTCCCGGCGAAACCTTCTAATAAAATCATTATCAGATACAAATTCATGCCGCAGAACTTTAACAGTTACAAGGCGGTTTAAAAATTTATCTTTAGCTTTATAAACAACAGACATTCCCCCGCCGCCTAATTTTTCTAATATTTCATAACGGTTACCTAATAGTTTGCCCATCATTACCACTTCACCTCAATGCCTCTAATATCAGCTGTTTTGCGATGGGTGCTGCTGCAGCACCACCTGAACCGCCATTCTCGACTATAACCGCTACTGCGACTCGCGGCTTTTGTGCAGGAGCAAAACCGACAAACCAGGCATGTGGGAGGCCGTGTTCATTTTCAGCAGTACCCGTTTTACCAGCTACAGTTATTCCTTTTATACGAGCATTTACTCCCGTTCCCCTCTCAACTGAAGAAATCATAGCCTGGCGGATAAATTGAGATATTTCAGCGGTGGCTGCTCGCTGCAAAGCTTTAGGCTTATGACGAAAAATACTTTTCTCACCAGGTCCTTTTATTTCCTGCACCAGGTACGGCTGCATCATAACACCGTCATTGGCTACAGCTGATGCCACCAGTGCCATGTGCAGGGGACTGACTAAAAGTTCACCCTGGCCTATGGCCGCCTGTGCTAATTCCAGCCTGCTAATAGTTTCATCTTTTGATATCGTGCTGGGACGATGCTCAAGGGGTAAACCAAGATTCTTATTAAATGCAAATTTTTGGGCTGTCTGAACAAAATGATGCTTTCCCATATTTAGCCCCAGCTCAGCAAACACGGTATTGCAGCTTAAAGCTATGGCATCTGTTAAATTTATATTACCATGGGGTTTGATATCAGTTAATTTATATCCATCTATTATTATATAACCAGGACATTGATATATTTCATTCCCCATGTACCCTGCGGACAGCGCCCCGGCAGCGGTGACAAGTTTCATTACCGAACCAGGAGGATATGCTCCCTGAAAGGCCCTGTTTAATAATGGTGAAGAATGATTATTAATTAATGCTTTCCACTCATTTTCCAAATTATTTGGATCAAATGAAGGCTGAGAAACAGCGGCTAGGATAGCTCCACTGCTCGGGTCGATAACCACTGCTGCACCAGGCCTGCCTGTCTTGGCCAGCAGTTCATAAGCCAGGTGCTGTATACCTGCATCTAGGGTCAGATGTAAGTCCTGTCCCGCAGGTTCTTTTCCCAACGCTTTTCGAAAAAAATTAATAAATTTTCCCTCGTCAGTTAAGCCCAGCAGCCAGTCTGCATAAGCAGCCTCCAGTCCAGCTGAACCATACTTTTTTGATGTATATCCTATTAAATGACAAAACTCATCTTTCCAAGGATAATATCTAATCCACTGACCGTTTGCCTGCCGCGACTCTGCAAGCACAATACCGTTTCTGTCAAATATGCTTCCACGGCTTGTTTTATTTACCTGCTCTACTATGCGCTGGTTCTTGGGATGAGCGGCCAGCGATGGTCCTTTCTCCAGCTTAATGTAAGATAGGTACAGCAGTAAGATAGTCAACAATGCCAGCAAAAAATACCCAATCTTACGAACATTACTTTTCATCAATCAATACCGCCTCTATGTGAAACATTCAATAGTAAACCCAACAGTATAAAGTTTGCAACCAAAGAGCTTCCCCCGTAGCTTACATACGGCAGCGTTACTCCTGTAAGGGGCAGCAGTTTAATTACCCCTGATATTATTATAAATACCTGTAGACCCATTAGAGAAGTAAGTCCTGCAGCCAATAAAACAGAAAAATCATCTTCTGATTTAAGGGCAGTTTTAAAGCCCCGGTAAACAAATAAAATAAACAGTATAATTAACCCCAGCCCGCCTAGAAGCCCCATCTCCTCACATACCGCTGCAAAAATAAAATCGGTATGCACCGCTGGTATCAGTTCCGGCCTGCCTGCTCCCAATCCAGATCCAAGAATACCCCCACTACCTATGGCAAAAAGAGATTGAATTACTTGGTAGCCTGATGTCTCAAAATAAGGCCACGGGTTGAGCCATATGTCAACTCTTTCACGAACATGATGGAATATATGATAACTGGTAAGGGCTCCAAGTAAAAATATAATTAAGCCGAACATAACATAAAAGATACGGGCTGTTGCCATATAAAGCATACATAGAAAGGTACAAAAATAAATCAGAGCTGTGCCAAGATCCCGCTGAAAGACCAGTAAAATTAAAGCTACAACCCACATAGCAGCCATAGGACCCCATTCCTTAACTCCCGGAATGGGGACACCAAACAGCATATTACTTCCCATTGACAGCATCCTTTTATTTTCAGCAAGATAAGAAGCTAAAAACAGTACCAGGAGTATTTTTACAAATTCTGATGTTTGAACTTGAAACAGTGAAAAATCCAGCCAGCTCCGTGAGCCGCCCTGCTCTTTGCCAAAGAAAATCGGCAGCAGCAGCAGTACAATCCCCAGCAGCGAGTAAATATACTTGTAATCTGACATTAGATAATAATTTCTCAGCAATGTGGTAATTAGGACCAAAACTGCCAAAGCCACCAGCAGCCAGAAAAACTGCTTAACAGCATAAAGCGGGTGAAGACGGAGTAAAAATACCAGTCCAGTGGCCGTTAAAATAGAGATGATGGGCAGAAGATAGACATCTGCCTTATAACCGTTTGACTGCCAGTAATGGCTTACCAGGAAGTAACCCAGGGCGGCACCTGAGGTAATAACAAAAGCCCAAATAACCGTTGCTGTTCCCTGCAGTTCCCCACTCAAATATAAAATTATTATGCCTGTCAGCTGGAAAAGAGTGCTGTATAAAAGAAGCTCACGTTCTTTACGCCTGAACTTGGCTTTTAAGCCGTTCATGAACAGCCTCCCGTTATAATTCAATTAAAATAATAGAAACATTGTCAGTTCCACCCTGCTCCAGTGCAGCATTTGCTAGACTTTTCACTGCTTCATCAAGGTTACGCGATTCATTTACAATTTGGTAAATCTCATTTTTCTTTAAATGATTAGTAAGGCCATCAGTACACAAAAGCAGCCTGTCGTTATCCTGCAGGGCGATTTTGTATAAATCTACATTGAGGGTTGGCGATACACCCACTGCTTGAGTTAAAACATTTCGTTTAGGATGTATTTGTGCCAGTTCTTCTGTGATACTGCCGTTTTTTATTAACTCACCCACCAGTGAGTGGTCATTGGTAACTTGCATAATATTATTGTCCCTTAATAAATAAGCCCTGCTGTCTCCCACATGAGCCACTATAACTTCCTGGTTTACTATCATACATGCAGTTACTGTTGTTCCCATACCGCTAAGGGCAGAATCTTGTTTTGCTAAATCGTAAACGTGTTTATTAGCCCGGTGCATAGCTTTAACCATCATCTCTCCCAGGTTATTAGAATGAGGGAGCATTCTGCGTATTTCTTTTTCCAGGCACAACAATGCCTCATGGCTGGCTACCTCTCCTGCCTGGTGGCCGCCCATACCATCTGCAACCACAAACAGGCCAATATCAGGGCATGCCAGTATATTGTCTTCATTATCCTTCCTGACCAACCCTATTTCTGTTATCAGGCTCCACTGCATAAGCCCACCTCACAAATTCAAAACTGACTCCACCAACGCGCAGCCTGTCCCCATCAGCAAGCACGGCAGGTTCATTTAATTTAGTTCCGTTTAAATATGTTCCATTTAAGCTGTTCAGATCTTCAATCCAGTACTGACCATTACGGTAACTGATGACGGCATGTTCTGAAGATACAAATTTATCATTTATTTTTATATCGCTGTCAGGACTTCTTCCTAACAGAATTTTATTTCTCAGATATACCCGGGTTCCGGGCAGAAATTCATTATCCGTGCTGGTAATCACAACTAACACAGCCTGGTTTTCAACTTCACCCTGGCCCATCTCAGCTCTATTTGTGGTCACATCTGATGATTGGCGCAAATCGTCAAAAATAAAAATTATAATTTTAAAAATAAATAAATAAAGTATCCCTAAAATTAAAAATCTCAACACCGTAAGGAACATTGTAAGCATTTTTAATCCACCTTAAATACGCATTTAGTGGTTCCGAGAGTGATAACATCTCCTGGTTCCAGAACTTTTTTAGTTATTTTAAGCCCATTAACGTAAGTTCCATTGGTGCTGTTTAAATCTGTTAGAATATATTGTTTGTCATGGGAATCCAGCACGGCATGCCGTCTAGATACACTGGGATCTTTTATTACAATGTCACAAGTATCCCGCCTGCCAATAACCATCCGGTAATCCCTAAGTATAAACTCATTTCCTGCATCCCGTCCTTCTTTTACCTGCAGCCGGTAAATCTTATTTTTATCCGCTGAAGAGTTAACTTCTTTAATTGGTTTAAAGAGTATTGTATTCTGCTTAGCGGCTTCCTGTTTCTTTTGTTTATGTTCCTGGCGGATTAATTCTCTATTTACTGGTATGGCTTCACCAAAATAAGCATTTACTTTAACTTCCCCCGGCACTATGTCTGAATTTTTTTCTATTTCTATCACTGGTGATCCAACCAGAACCAGTTCTTTCTCCTGCGCTTTTTGTGCCAGATAATCCTTTAGCTCTAAAACGATAAGGTCAGTATAAGATTCCATATTCTTCCAGTCATCGGGATGAAGCTGAACTTTATACTCATTAGGAACGTATATTTTACTTATACTTACGCGGCGGTTTTTACTCATTTCCCGGTACAGCTGTTTTGCTATCTCTACCGGCTGTACCCGTCCTTTAAATTTACCTTTAAAAAAGCCCTCGATATATCTTTCCAGATTTCCTTCCAAGCCGAAAAAGAGGCCCACAGTTTTCACCTCTTTATATAATACACTTATTTGCTGTTTAAGATTACCTTTCGCCTCAGCTGACCGCATGCAGCATCAATATCAGAACCCATTTCTTTTCTAATTGTAGAATTAATCCCATACTTTTCTAATAACTTTTTAAATCTCAGAATGTTTTTCCAACTGGACCGGTGAAAGTCCCGTTCTTTAACAGGATTGACCGGGATGAGGTTGACATGACACAGCAGGCCTTTTAGCAAATTCCCCAACTGCTCAGCGTATTTTTCCCGGTCATTGACATCTCTAATTAACGAATATTCAAAAGTAATTCTCCTGCCGGTAAAATCAGCATATTCCCTGCAGGCAGGTATAAGTTCTTCAAGAGGATATTTTTTATTAACAGGCATTAAATGGTCACGGAGCTTGTTATTGGGAGCATGGAGTGAGACAGCTAAAGTTATGGGAAAATTTTCCCGTGCCAGCTTTTTAATTCCCGGAACTATACCGCATGTACTCAAGGTTATATGGCGGGCACTGATATTTAAACCGTAAGGAGCGGTAATGTTTTTTATAAACTTTATTGAGTTATCATAATTATCAAGCGGTTCACCACTACCCATCAATACTATATGGCTCACCCGCTTCCCTGTATCTTTTTGAATAGCCAGCACCTGGTCATAAATTTCCCCGGAAGATAAATCTCTTACCATTCCCCCCAGGGTAGAAGCACAAAAACGACAGCCCATACGACACCCCACCTGGGTAGATACACATGCTGTACTGCCGTAAGAATGCAGCATCAATACACTTTCTACCGCCTGCCCGTCAGGGTACCCAAAGAGGTATTTTACTGTATTTCCTTCTCTTGACTCCTGCTTGGCCAGAATTTCTACTCCTCCCAGTTCTGCCAGCCCGGCCAGCTTTTGACGCAGTTGTTTTGACAGGTTAGTCATATCAGAAAAATTTTTAACACCTTTCTGTAATACCCACTGGCAAATCTGCCTGCCTCGATATGGCTGTTCACCTATATTCAGCAAAAACTCTTCCATTTGTTTCTGGTCCAGGTTCATTAGATTTACTTTATTCATAACTACCGCCTCTTCAGCAATTAAAGTAAATTCTTTTTTTCTTATTAAAATCCTTTTTTTCTCATCCGGGCTATAAAGAAACCATCCGTCCCATGTAAGTGCGGTAAAAGCTGGACGTACCCCCGGCTCGCCCCGGGTTCATTAATTAAATCAGCAGGCAAAAAAGGAGTTAAATCTTCTAATATAAATTCACTATGTTTTTCTAAAAAAGATTTTATCTGCCCAAGATTTTCTTCTTCGGTAATGGTGCATGTACTGTACAGCAGTACACCACCGGGGCGTACACACCGGGATACACTTTCCAGCATTTCTTTTTGCAGTTTTACAATGGCAGAAATTTGGTAGGCTTCTTTTCGCCACCTGACATCTGCCCGGCGGCGCAGTACACCCAGCCCGGAGCATGGGGCATCAAGAAGTACATAATCTGCCCAGTTATGAAACTTGGCAGGAATTTGACGGGCATCATTAACCATAGCCTTAACATTAGTTATTCCCAAGCGAGAGCAGTTTTCATTGATAAGTTTTATTTTGTGTTCACGAACATCAAAAGCCAAAACAGTTCCTGTATTTTCCATTAATTGAGCAATATGAGTAGTTTTACCGCCGGGAGCTGCAGCGGCATCAATTACCCTGGATCCATGGGCAGGGTTTAGAGCATGGGCTACCAGCATAGAACTTTCATCTTGAACTTGAAACAGCCCTTCCTTAAAAGATTGTAATGAACGGTAGGATAAAAAACCCTTTAGGTTTAGACCCTCGTTTACATACTTGGTTTTTTCTGCTTCTACTCCTTCCTGCGCCAATTTTTCTATCAGGTCATTCCTGGTAATGCGCAGTGTATTTGTTCTAACTGTATTGGGCGGAGGCTCGTTGTTGGCCTTACAAAGATTTATAGTTTCTTCCAAACCAAAATCTTTCAGCCATCTTTCCACCATCCAGCTGGGATGAGAGTATTTCAGTGAAATATGAGCCACAGGGTCGCTTTCTAAATCAGGGTATTGAATTTTATCAAGATTGCGGGTTATATTTCGCAGAACCCCGTTTACAAATTTTACAACACCGCTGTGAGCATATTTTTTTGCCAGTTCCACAGCTTCGTTGCAAGCGGCAGCAGCGGGAACCTTATCCAAATAAAGCAGCTGGTAAGTTCCCATTCTTAATATGTTCCGAACCCATACCGTTTGTACTGCTAAAGGCTGTTTTACAAATCTGGATATTACCCAGTCTAGGGTATTCAATGTTCTAAGAGTGCCATAAGTTAATTCTGTAGCAAAAGCCCGGTCAAGCTTCCCGGGCTGGTACTTTTCTAATATATTATTTATAGCCAGGTTTGCATAAGCCCCGTCTTCTTCCACGGCTTTTAATGCTTGTAAAGCCATCTCCCTGGCTGTAACATTTGTCATTTAATATTCCACCTCTATAAAATATCTTATGGCCGCTTCTACTCGAGTAATGGATATTTGAGTATTGAAGCAGGGTCCAAAGGGACGTTCGTTAAGAACTCCAAGGACAGGCAGGGGACTGGAATCTTGTATACCGCTGGCTAGATCCCTCTCACAAGCTATGGCCACAACTGCCTTGGGACGGTATTCCTTTACGTATTTTCGGGCCAACGTACCCCCCGTAGCCAGTCCAACATTTACCCCCCACTTTTCCCTGATTGCCAGCAGTTTATCTACAGGGCAGCCGCCGCATCTTTTACAGTTGTTTAAATTGGTAGTAATCTTATGAGGACAGCTGCTTTTCTGCAGGCAGTGCGGTGCCAGCACTAGAAGTTCAGTTGGTTTCACTTTTAACTCCCTGGTACGCACCAGCTGGTTATTAACTTCTATAAACGATCGCTTAATTTTATCAGTATCAATCTTAAATATCTTACCCAGGGCAATAGCCACCGGGAACAGCAGGTTGATGGCTACCCTCATTAACGGCTGCAGGGGAGTGATTGTTTTAGCCAGCCAAATGGTAAGCACAATCCCACCAATACCGAATGCAACTGCTACCATTGTTACCAATATAGCTCCAATCAATACTATTAATAGTATCTGCTGCAGCAGCGTTGTCGGGTGAGATATCAAATAGTAAAATAAGCCTGCCAATGCCAGCACAGCAAACATGCTGCCTGCTAAGAGGCCAATGAACAAACGTTTTTTCGCCTGCGGCTGCAGTATTGAATCACTAATCACCCTTATTTTCCTCCTCAGTTCCCAAAATGGTGCCAGGCGTTATCTTGTTACCACATAGGAAACACCCAGCATCCATGCGTTTGCATCCCTGCAGCTGTAATTCTGTTACTGCTAAACAGCCTTCACCGGTCTGCACGACAATTTTGTTGTTTTTACATGATATTACAGTGCCGGGCTGTTCACTGCTGTCACATTTTACAATTTCAGCACGCCATATTTTTAGTATTTTACCTTTTAACTTTGTATAAGTTCCCGGCCATGGATTCATGCCCCGGATATGATTTTTTATTTCAAGGGCAGTGCGGTCCCAATTAATTATCTCATGTTCACGTTTAAGCATGGGAGCATATGTTGCTTCTTTAGAGTTCTGGGGAGTACGGGGGGCCCTGCCCTCAGCAATAAGATTTAAAGTTTCACCCAGCACTTCTGCTCCCAGTTCCGCCAGTTTGTCATGCACTTCCCCTACCGTTTCGTCTTCTTTAATTGGTACAGCCCTGGATAAAATCATATCTCCTGTATCCATACCTTCGTCCATATACATGGTTGTTACGCCAGTTTCTTTTTCCCCGTTAATTACTGCCCAGTGTATCGGAGCAGCCCCCCGGTACTTGGGCAGCAGGGATGCATGAACATTTACACAACCTAAAGGTGGTAAATTTAAAATCTCCTTTGGCAAAATTTTACCATAGGCCACTACCACTATTAAATCAGGCTCCAGTTCCTTTAGTTTTGTAATAAATTCGGCAGTATTAATTTTTTCCGGCTGATAAACCGGAAGATTATACTTTTGAGCAGTAACCTTTACCGGCGGCGGCTGCAGTTTTTTCCCCCTGCCCTTGGGCTTATCCGGCTGGGTGACCACTGCCACCAGCTGATAATTTTGTTTAATTATTTTTTTCAAGCAGGGAACAGCAAATTCTGGTGTGCCCATATACACAATACGCATAAAAAATTAACCTTCCCTCCGCACGTTTTGTGCTCTATCAATAAATAAAATACCTTCAAGATGGTCTATTTCATGCTGAAAAGCACGGGCCAAAAAACCCTTGGCACTAATCTGTACTTCTTTACCATCCCGGTTTAGACCCTTTACCACTACAGAAGCAGCTCTTGGCACCTCTCCAACAACTCCGGGAATAGATAGACATCCCTCTATATCTGTTTCTACTCCTTTGCTTTCAATGATTTCAGGATTAATTATTTCATAAAGCCCGTCACCTACATCTACAACTATTACCCGTTTAGAAACCCCAATCTGTGGTGCAGCCAAGCCAACTCCCCTGCTGGCATACATGGTGTCACGCATATTATCAAGCAATTTCTTAATATTGGGAGTAATTTCAGGTACGGGTTTAGCTTTCTGTCTTAATACCGGGTCTCCATTTTTTACAATTTCATATACTGCCATTTACTTTCACTCCTTAACACGTTAAGTAAACATATGCTTAAAACAAAAACTGCGGATCTATATCAATGCTTACATTAATATTATTCCTGCCCCTAGCTTGTTGAGCCCACTTTTGTACTGCATCCCTGGTGACCTGGCGCACTATACTGGCTACACGTCCTTTAAGCACCATCTGCCAGCGGAAGCGCCCCTGAATCTTATACAGGCCTGCTTGGGCAGGACCCATAATAATTACTTTTTTGTCTTCAGTTTTAACAGCAGAAGCTGTGTCTTCAAGAACACCCCTAATCTCTTCCGCCGCTGCTTTTACCCTCTCTTCATTTTCACCACTGATAAGTATCCTGGATAGGTAATAAAAAGGAGGATACTTCAGTGCTCGGCGCATCTGCATTTCTTTTTGATAAAAATTTTTGTAATCATGTTTTCTTGCATATATTATACTATAATGTTCCGGGGTATGAGTTTGTATTACCGTTTCCCCTGGATAGTCGCCTCTACCCGCCCGTCCTGCTACCTGTGTTAAAAGCTGAAAAGTGCGTTCTGCTGCCCTAAATTCCGGCATGTACAGCATAGTGTCCGCATTAACCACTCCCACCAGGGTTACATTTGGCATATCCAACCCCTTGGCAATCATTTGTGTTCCCACCAGTATATCGCCGTGTCCATTTTTAAAAGCATCAATAATTTTTTGGTGCGAACCTTTTCGAGCGGTGGTATCCCCGTCCATACGCATTATCACAGCCCGGGGGAAATAACGTTTTATTTCCTGCTCCACCTTCTGGGTTCCTGTTCCAAAAAAGCCAACAGCATTATCCCCACACCGGGGACATTTTTTTGGAGCGTGCCGGCTGTAATTGCAGTAATGACAGCGAAGGTAACCATCATAATGGTATGTTAGAGATATGTCGCAGTGGGGACATTTCAGTACCAACCCACACTTACGACACACTACAAAAGTGGCATAACCCCTCCGGTTTATAAATAAAACTACCTGCTGTTTTTTGTTAAGTCTATCTGTTATTTTATCCAAAAGCAGGCGGCTAAAAATGCCTGTGTTTCCAGCGTCCATCTCCCGGCGCATGTCAACCACTTCCACTTTAGGCAGCGGCAGCTGGCGAACCCTTTTTTTCATCGTCAGCAGCTGATACGGTCCGCCGGGTTCTGCCCGGCAGTAGCTTTCCAGGGCTGGGGTGGCACTGGCCATTAATACAACAGCCTGGTTTACCCTTGCGCGGTAAACAGCAACTTCCCTGGCGTGATACTTTGGATTTTCTTCCTGCTTATACATTGGTTCGTGTTCTTCATCTATAATAATAATGCCCAGTTTTGGTACCGGGGCAAAAACTGCTGATCGAGCCCCTAAAACAACCTGGGCATCGCCTCTTTGGATCCGCTGCTGTTCAGCATATCTCTCTCCCGCCGACAGCCTGCTGTGCAGCACAGCTACACTGCTGCCAAACCTCCGGCAAAAAACCTCCACCATCTGGGAAGTTAAAGATATCTCAGGCAGCAGCACAACTGCCTGCCTGCCTTTTTTCAATACCTCAGCAATAACTCGAAGGTATACTTCTGTTTTACCACTGCCAGTAACGCCGTGAAGTAAAAAAACACCATGTTTCCCATGGTTTATATAATTATTTAACCTGTTAACTACCGCTAATTGTTCTGCTGTTAGCTGCGGAAGATTATCAGCGGTTGTGCTGCTTGGAGTATTTATTCCATAGCCATATGTGAGCAGCTTCTTTTTTACAATGGTGTCTACGGTTGAAGGAGATACTCCGGCCTTCCTCGCCAGCTGTGTTTTATTTAATCCAGGATGCTGTACAGCTGTTTCCAGGACCTTCTGCTGCTTGGGAGTAATTTTAAGCCCATTTATTTCCCCAGCCTCAACGGCAGCAAACAGCCGCTGTGGTAATCTCTTTTTCTCTCTCCCTGCCCCAATGACGCAGTGCAGACTTTCTGCCAATGTACAAAGATACCTGCCTGCTAACCACTGTGCCAGTTCAAGCAGTTCAGGACTCAATCCCTCACTTAATATTTTAAGCACCGGCTTTATTTTGACACCTTCAGGCGGTGCAGAAAAACCAACAACATACCCGGGGACAGTCCTACGACCAAATGGTACCAGTACCCTGCTGCCCAAAGACAGCAAATTAAGGTGCTCAGGCACCAAATAATGAAAAGGCCTATCCACCTCCCGGCTGGGAACTTCCACAATTATTTCCGCATACCTGTTACTCAACGGCTTTTTCACCCCGGTATTTAATTATTTCATCTAGTATGCGGTGGGCAGCATTATATTTGCTCATTATTGGCAGTTTTTTAATCCTGCCATCGCGGCAAATTATTGTAACAATATTTGTATCTACATCAAAACCTGCTCCCGTTTCACTTACATTGTTAGCTACAACCATATCTAAATTTTTCTGTTCCAGTTTTTTCCGGGCATACTCTTCTACATTATTTGTCTCGGCAGCAAAGCCAACTAACATCTGGTGCCGCTTCATTTTCCCAAGTTCAAGCAGTATATCAGGGTTTTTTACCATTTCCAAGGTTAGGCTGTCATTATCCTTTTTTATTTTTTCACCGGCCATTATCTTGGGACGGTAATCCGCTACCGCTGCAGCCTTTAAAACAATATCGGTTTCCAAGAATTTTTCTTTCATAACCTTATACATCTGCTCTGCAGTTTCTACTTTAATTAATTCAACCCTTTCAGGCGGGAGCAGATTTACCGGCCCACTTACTAAAACTACATTGGCTCCTCGTTCAGCAGCGGCCCTGGCCAGGTTATACCCCATTTTACCGGAACTCCGGTTAGTTATATAACGTACTGGATCCAGCGGTTCCCTGGTGGGGCCGGCAGAAATCAATACGTTTAGCCCCTTTAAATCAGGATTAAAAAAATTTTTAATCGCTTCCAGGATTTCATCAGGTTCACTCATTCGCCCGGTTCCTTGTGCTCCACAGGCCAGCTTTCCACTGCTTGGTCCCACAAAACTAGTGCCATACTCCTTGAGTTTTTGTATATTCATCTGTACCACTGGTTTTCTGTACATTACAGTATTCATTGCCGGGCACATAATAACCGGAATATTAGCCGCTAATATTATGGTTGATAAGAGGTCATCTGCAATACCGTTTGCAGCTTTAGCAATAATATTGGCGGTGGCCGGCGCCACCACCAGTAAATCTGCATCCTGGGCTAAATTAATATGTAATACTCCACTTTGGTGAGATGAGTGGAATATATCAGTATAAACCTCATTTCCCGTTAAAGCTGAAAAAGTCTGCGGCTGTATAAATTTTTGTGCCGATGCAGTCATCACAACCCGCACATCGGCACCATTTTTAACAAGCCCGCTTACCAGCTCAGCTGTTTTATAAGCTGCAATCCCCCCGGTAATTCCCAGGGTTATTTTTTTACCGGTCAGCACCTTATAACCTCCATAATTTTAATACATTAATTAATTTAAATTTTAATTCTGATCTTGTTACAAACTATCTCTTCTAAAGCCTTTGTTACAGCCTTTTTACCTGCAGTTTCATCTTTCAGCAAATTTAAATCTGTTATTTCCCTAGCTCTTCTGGCAGTTGCCACTACCAGGCTGTAGCGGCTGTCAGCTCTTTTTAACAGCTCATCCAGTGAAATGTTTTTCATGACAAGCCCCCCGTTTGCAAATATTTCTGCAGATTGAAACGTTCAGGACGGCATTTTTCAGCAGTGATAATGCTCTTTACCGCATTTACTGCATCCTCCAGCTTATCATTAACAACAATGTAATCATATTTTGGAATTTCCTGCAGTTCCCCCTCAACACAGTTTAGGCGCTTTTGTATCACATCTTCTTTATCCGTCCCGCGTTTTATCAGCCTTGCCTGCAGCTCATTAATAGAGGGGGGTACAATAAATACTAAAATGCTGTCGGGAAACTTTTTCTTTATCTGTAAAGCTCCCTGTATATCTATTTCCAACAGAACATCTTCACCTTTATCCAGTTTTTCTTCAACCCACTGGCGCGGGGTACCATAATAATTATCATAAACCTTAGCCCATTCTAAAAGCTGATCTTTCTCAGCCATTTCTATGAATTCTTTCTCACTTATAAAAAAATAATTTTTACCGTGCTGTTCACCGGGTCGCGGACTCCTGGTAGTAACCGATACTGACAGGTGTATGGATTTACTGGTTTTAATAAGGCCTTGGCAAACTGTACCCTTTCCTGCTCCGGATGGTCCTGACAGCACTAATAATATACCTTTTTTGTTCATAATTATTCGGCAAACTCTTCCTGTGATTGATTTTCTTTGGTTAACAGGCGGTTAGCCACTGTCTCCGGCTGTACAGCGGATAAAATTACATGATCGCTGTCAGTTATTATAACCGCACGGGTACGTCTGCCATAAGTTGCGTCAATAAGCATACCGCGATCACGGGCCTCGGTTATTATCCGCTTTATAGGAGCAGATTCCGGACTTACAATTGCTATAATTCGATTTGCCGATACAATATTACCAAAACCAATGTTAATCAATTTAATATCCATAAAATTTCCTCCTTGACAGGTATAATTCTCTACTCTATGTTCTGTACCTGTTCCCTAATTTTTTCTATTTCACTTTTTACACTTACAACATAATTAGAAATCTTTAGGTCATTGGCTTTTGAGCCTATAGTATTAATTTCCCTATTCATTTCTTGAAGTAAAAAGTCTAATTTCCGGCCTACCGGTTCATCAGACTGCAGGCATTCAGCCATTTGATTAAGATGACTATCCAACCGCACCGTTTCTTCAGTAATGTTGGATCTCTCAGCAAAAATGACTACTTCTCCAGCTATACGGTTTTCGTCCAGTATACCATCAGCTTTCCATTCAGCCAGGCGCTGGTTTAAACGTTCCCGGTATTCTTCCACTACCTTTGGAGCACGCTGGCGAATTGCCTGGTTGTACTGCTTTATTTTTTTTACCCGCTTTTCTAAATCTTCTTTCAGCTGCAGACCTTCAGCAGTCCGCATTTGGACAAATTTTTCCAACGCTTCATCCAGTGCTTCTTCAACTGCAGGCCACCATTCTTCCAGGTCTTCTTCTGGATCTTCTAAAATAAACACATTTGGCATATTTACTAGGTCTCTGAGTTCAATATCGCCGATAATTGGCAATATGCTCTTTAATTCTTTCATTGCCTTATGATAAGCCAATGCTAATGTTTTGTCAACTTTTACCTGCTGTGATCTTTCTCCAGTTTCCTCAACTGAAATATATACATCAACTCTACCCCGGGCAGCACTTCTTTGAATTTTACGGCGAATACGATCTTCTAACGACATCATTGTCCGCGGCAAACGAACCACTACTTCGGAGAAGCGGTGATTAACAGATTTGAGCTCTACTGTAAACTTTCGACCACAGGCACTGGCTTCACCCCGGCCGTACCCGGTCATACTTTTGAGCAATACCTTCACCACCTAAAATATTAGTACTATTGTAATGATTATTTACCATAAAGATAGATTTTCTACTTTAAATTTTAAATTCCTCTAATTATCATGTCAAAATGCTTAATTTCAAATTTAAAAAACTTCGGGTAAATACCTTGGATGGGTTAAAACTTATACTCTGGTATTATGAAAAATACCCTTCCCAGCAGTGGAAGGGTATTTAAAATGTTATATTACTCCAGCTTAGACAATAATTTTTCTATGCGATCCAAGGCTTCAGTAATTGTATTCATATCGGTTGCGTAGCTGAAGCGAATAAAATTGTCATTGCCAAAAGCAATACCCGGAACAACTGCAACTTGTACCTCGTCCAGCAGCAGTCCTGCAAGGTCAGTTGCATTATTAATAACTTTTCCTTGATAGCCTTTACCAAAATAACTGCTTACGTTAGGAAACAAGTAAAAAGCCCCATTAGGTTTTGGACAGGTAATACCTGGAATAGAGAGCAATCTTTCCAGCATATAGTCTCGTCTTTTAACAAATTCCTTTTTCATATCCTCTACCGGCTGCTGCGTGCCGCTCAGTGCCGCTATACTGGCTGCCTGTGCTATGGAAGTTGGGTTGCTGGTAGCATGACTCTGAAGGTTGGCCATAGCCTTGGCAATATTTAAAGGAGCAGCAGCATAACCTATCCGCCAGCCAGTCATTGAGTACGCCTTTGAAACACCATTAACAACAATTGTACGTTCTTTTAACTCCGGACTTAAACATGCAATACTGACATGTTCTAAACCATCATATATTAATTTTTCGTATATTTCATCGGATATTATAACAATATTATCGTGTTTTAAAATAACCTCACCCAGTCTTTCCAATTCCTCCCTGGTATACACAGCCCCGGTGGGATTGCTGGGACTGTTCAGCAGTACCACTTTTGTCCTGGGAGTTATAGCTTCTTCCAGCTGCTGTGGTGTTATTTTGAAGCCATTATCCTCAGTGGTCATAACAATCACCGGTTCAGCGCCTGCAATTTTAATTTGTTCCAGGTGGCTAACCCAGAAAGGAGCAGGTATGATTACCTCATCACCTTCTTCTACCAGCACCTGAAAGGCATTGTAAAGAGAATGCTTAGCACCGGAGGAAACTACTATTTGGTTGGGTTCGTAGTCAAGCCCGTTTTCCCGCTTAAATTTATCCACAATAGCCTTTTTTAACTGCGGTGTTCCTGCAGCGGGGGTATATTTAGTCATCCCAGCATTAATGGCTTCTATGGCAGCATCTTTAATATGCTGCGGTGTGTCAAAATCTGGCTCACCAACACCAAAGTTAAAAACCCGGACCCCTTCCGCTTTCAGCTGCTTTGCTTTGGAGTCAATGGCTAAAGTTGGACTGGAACTAATATTTGCGGCTCTTGCAGCCAGTTTCATTTTGACCTCTCCCCTATCCTTCTTGAATTATAGTAATAGTTCTTTCATCCATAATAAATTAGGTAAGATAACAAATTAAAATTCAACTTTGCCCAGGCTTTCCTTCATTCTCCTAAAAGCTTCTTTCAAGCGTTCTGTAGGAATGGTTAATGAAATTCTGAAATAACCTTCCCCACTTTCACCATACCCATTGCCCGGGGTAATCACCACGCCTGTTTTTTCAATTACATATTCCGCAAAAGATGCTGAAGTAAAACCCTTGGGAACCGGTACCCATACATAAAAAGTGGCTTTTGGCGGATCAACTTTCCAGCCCAGTTCCCGCAGCCCTTCCACTACAATCTTTCTACGTTCATCGTAAATGGCAATATTATTCTGCAGTGCATCCTGCGGTCCTGTTAAGCCTTTAATTGCTGCATATTGAATGGCCTGGAACTGCCCGCTGTCTACATTACTTTTCAGCCTTCCCAGGGCGTCAACTACTTCCGGGTGTCCCACTGCCCAACCAATACGCCACCCCGTCATGTTGTAAGGTTTGGAAACCGAACCAAACTCTATACCAACTTCCTTCGCCCCCTTGGCTTCTAGGAAACTGGGCGGGCGATAACCTTCAAAAGCAATTTCTGAATAAGCATTATCATGGCAGACTAAAATATTGTGCTCCTTGGCAAAGGCTACTGTTTCTTCAAAAAACTTAACATCCACCACAGCCCCGGTGGGATTGTTGGGATAGTTAATAAACATCATTTTAGCTTTTTTAGCTATATCAGTAGGAATGTCTTCATATTTAGGTTTAAATCCATTTTCTTCCTTGAGCTTCATTGTATAGGTTTCGGCTCCGGCTAAAATTGCTCCTCCCGCATATACCGGGTATCCTGGATCGGGTACCAGCACTACGTCTCCGGGATTTAAGTAGCACCAGGAAATGTGAGCTATACCCTCTTTGGAACCTATTAAGGTTACAACCTCTGATTTTGGATCCAGATCAACACTAAAGCGCTTCTTATAAAACTCCGCCACAGCCTGACGGTAGCTCAGCATTCCTACTGAAGAAGGGTACTGGTGATTAGCCGGATTTTCCGCTTCTTTTTTAAGCTCCTCAATAATATGGTCGGGAGTAGGGAGATCAGGATCGCCTATCCCTAGACTTATTACATCAACACCCTGTTCTCTTTTTTCTGCAATTAATTTTTCAATGCGAGCAAATAAATATGGCGGTAAATTTTTAACCCTGTCAGCCTGTTCAAATTTTAACAAGACATGCTCCTCCTTCACTATCTTAAATTATTAAAACCTGATACTTAATATCAGGCCTTGTCTCTTCTGCGGCCCAGTATATCAGCATATATTTTTATTTTCAACGAGTCTAACGTTTGTATACTATATACTCTCCGCTGAATACCTCGGCTGCCGGGCCGGTCATGTAAATGCGGTTATCCTTATCCCACTCTATTATCAGTGGTCCACCATCCAAGTGAACTGTTACTTTTCTATCAGTATAACCATTCAGCACTCCTGCTACGGCCGTTGCACATGCACCCGTCCCACAGGCCATGGTAATGCCGGCTCCCCGCTCCCAAACTCTCATTCGTACCTCCTGCCTGTTCAATACCTGCACAAATTCCACGTTTGTTTTTTGGGGAAAAACAGGATGTTTCTCAATTTTAGGCCCAATATCTTCTAAAACTATTTCTTCAACTTTAGGAATAAAAATAATACAGTGGGGGTTGCCCATGGAAACAGCAGTAATATTATACAGTTCCCCACTTACTTTCAGCTGTTCATTTATTACTTTCCCTTCCGGCCCTTTCATAGGTATTTCCCCGCGCTCCAGTTTGGGTTCCCCCATATCTACCCTTACCATTGAAACAGCACCATCTTCTACTATAACTTCCGGTATAATTATACCGGCCAGTGTTTCCACAGTTATTTTTTCCTTATTTACAATGCCATGATCATAAACATATTTTGCTACACAACGGATGGCATTGCCGCACATTTCCGCTTCACTGCCGTCGGAATTTAATATCTGCATACGCAGGTCTGCCGCTTCAGATGGCCGCAGTAAAACAAGTCCATCTGCCCCAATTCCAAATTTACGATGACAGGCATTTATGGCCAGCTGCTTCAAGTCGCTGGTAATCTCTTCACCCTTCAGGCAGTTAACAATTATAAAGTCATTTCCCAACCCGTGTACCTTGGTAAAATACAACGAAATGTCCTCCTTAATTTAATATGTTTAAATATTATATACAACATTATATTTAATCACCCCTGCTGTAAACAGCAGTATATAGAAATAATACTGTATTCATGTCGAAAAACCGGGGCAAAATAACGAGAGGATAATAATGGAGTGGTAAATATGGTACCCATATTTAGTGCAGGCTTAGTAATTTTTACCGGGTATATCTTTGGGGAACTGGCTACAAAAATAAAACTTCCCCGCATAACCGGTTACATTTTGGCAGGTATATTTTTAAACTTAGATCTCTTTAACCCTATATTTAAAAATTTTATAAATAATACTTCTCTTGTAACTAATATATCCCTATCTTTTATAACCTTTTCTGTGGGTGGCACTCTTCTTTACAGCAGGGTAAAAAAGCTGGGTAAAGGCATTTTAAGTATTGCCTTTTTTGAATCCATTTCTGCCTTTCTATTTATATTTGTAGGCTTTTTACTCATTACACCTTTATTTCTGCCGGTGGAAAATGCCACTTTATTATTAACATTCCTTCCCATCAGCATATTAATAGGTTCACTTGGTTCACCAACGGACCCATCGGCTACCCTGGCTGTAAGACATGAATATCACGCCAAGGGTAATGTATCATCTACAATTATGGGAGTAGCTGCCTTTGATGATGTTTTTGGTCTAATAAATTTTAGTATAGCTTTAGCTGCAGCACAAATGCTGCTTCACCCTGAAGGCAGCGCAGCTTCATTTATTATGAAACCAATTGCTGCCATTCTAGGAGCCGTAATAATTGGTGTGATTTTTGGTGTACTTTTTAATTTTATAACATTTTTTGAAAAAAGAGAGTCTGAAGGAGTATTAATTGTTATCATCCTTGGGCTGGTATTACTGTGCTATGGCACTGCAGCAAAACTGCATTTAGATGAGCTTCTAGCTACTATGGTTATGGGTATAATTGTAGTCAATTACAATATACTCAGGGACAAAATATTTAAAATCTTAGAACGATATATAGAACAATTAATTTTTGTTTTATTCTTTGTTATAAGCAGTATGAATTTAGATTTCTCAGTACTGAAAACCAGCTTTGCCTTGATCCTGGGATTTGTTGTTTTTAGGGGCTTAGGAAAGTTAGCGGGCAGCAGATTGGGTGCAGTTATTGCCAAGTCCCCGGAAGAAGTAAAGAAATACACAGTGGGAGGTCTTATCCCCCAAGGTGGAATTGTTATTGGACTTGCCCTGGTAATTAAGCAAAACCCTGCTTTTAGCGGTATTGCTGATATTATATTAAACATTATTATTGGAGCAACAGTAATACATGAATTAATAGGCCCTATTTTGGCAAAAAGAGGTTTAAAACTGGCCGGAGAAATAAAATAAATTAAACTTGCCGGCTATCGTTTTCTCCGGTAAATACCTTAGCTGCATCAAAACTGATACAGCAAGAAAAGGGTAGAGTTCAATTATCTAAATGAACTCTACCCTTTTGGGGATGCATAAAGTCAAATTAAACCCTCAGGTACGAAAAGTGCTCCTTAGCTCTATTCCTCATATGCAGCGTAACTGTACTTAAAAAGGTAGGTATAAAACTAATGGCCAATACTACCAGCCAATGCTCAGGCTGCAGTGGTACTGTTTTAAAAATTGGCTGAAGGAATGGTACATATACCACCATCAGCTGGAGCGCAGCGGATATGAACACCGCCAGCAGCAGGTGAGGATTGCTTAATAAACCGATATCAACTATGGAGTGCCGCTCGGAGCGGCAGACAAATACATAAAATAATTGGAAAAATACCAGTGTATTAAAGGCCATGGTACGGGCCAGTGCCTCATCCCTCCAAACCAATCCAAGGCAGAAAGCCACCAGCGTTCCCAGTGCAATAACTGTTCCGCTGCCCAATATGCGCCAAGCTAAACCATTAGAAAAAACTCCTTCCCTGGGATCCCTGGGCAAGCGGTTCATAATATCCCGGTCTGCTGGGTCTATTCCCAGGGCCATTGCCGGCAGACCGTCGGTGACAAGATTCATCCATAAAATCTGGATGGGTAAAAGGGGCAGCGGCAGTCCTCCCATCACCGCTAAAAACATTACCAGCACTTCGCCCACGTTGCACGAAAGCAGGTAGCGGATAAATTTTCTAATATTGTCGTAAATCCCCCGTCCCTCTTCTACTGCATCAACAATGGATTTAAAATTATCATCGGCCAGTACCATAGAAGATGCTTCTTTGGTTACATCAGTACCTGTTTTTCCCATAGCAATACCAATGTCTGCTTCCTTCACAGCGGGAGCATCATTTACACCATCCCCCGTCATGGCAACTACATGCCCATTATTTTTTAAAGCCCGCACAATCCGAAGTTTATGCCTGGGAGACACTCTAGCATAAACCGCTACCCGTTCTACTTCTCGCTGGAGGGTTCTATCATCCATGGAGTCCAGCTCTAAACCAGTAAGAACATTCCCTCCTCGCCCTAAAAGCCCCAGTTCCTCTCCTATGGCCCGGGCTGTCAGCTGATGGTCCCCGGTAATCATTACCGTCTTTATCCCGGCTCTTTTGCAGGTTAAAACTGCCTGCAGCGCCTCAGGTCGAGGCGGGTCTATCATACCACTAAGACCAAGAAAAACAAGACTTTTTTCAACTTTATCTTCACTGAAGTTTTCCATATTGTCGGGCAGCTGTCGTACAGCCAGTGCCAGCACCCTCATGGCATCTTCCGCCAAAGCAGCATTCTGCCTGGCTATACTTTGTTTAACTGCATTATTCATAGGCAGGATTTTTCCATTCCAGTACACATGTGAGCACAGCTCCAATATTACGTCAGGTGCCCCTTTAACGTATGCCGTTTTGTTCTTATTTTGGTCCTGGTAAATTACAGTCATTCTTTTTCGCTCTGAATCAAAGGGAATCTCAGCAATTCTAGTTTCTTTTTTTTCAATCTGGTGCTTCCAAATCCCCTTTTTGGCTGCCAGTACCAGCAGTGCACCCTCGGTGGGATCTCCACTAATTTCATATTCCCTTTTAGCTTTTGACAGCCTGCGGAGCAGTCCGCTTACATTGACTTCCCCTTTCTTTAATATGGAATTATTGCATAGTGCTGCTGTTTTTAAAAGCAGCATTAGTTCTTTCTGTTCCCCACCCTTAAGATACTTAAACTCACCTTTAGGTTTATACCCCTTACCGCTCACCTCAACTTCTGTATCTGCTGTTACTATCTTTCGAACAGTCATCTTATTCTGCGTCAAGGTGCCGGTTTTATCTGAACAAATCACAGTGGCGCACCCCAGTGTTTCCACTGCCGGCAGCCGCCTGATAATGGCATTGCGCTTAATCATTCTCTGAACTCCAATGGCCAGGGCTATGGTTACAATGGCAGGTAAACCTTCCGGAATTGCTGCCACAGCCAGGCTCACCCCGGCTAAAAACATGCGGTAAGCCGGTTCTCCTCTCATTACACCCAGTACTACCACCACGGCACATATTATAAGGCAAAAAGCTACTAATACTTTCCCCAGCTGGGCCAACCGCCGCTGCAGTGGGGTTTGTTCCTCACAGGCTTCCTGTATCATCCCTGCAATTTGCCCCATCTCACTGGCCATGCCGGTTGCTACCACAACACCTTTAGCCCGCCCCCGGGTAACTACCGTACCCATGTAAGCCATATTCCAGGTATCGGCCAAGCTGACTTTCTCCTGGTTTATTGTACCGTTTCTCTTTTTTACCGGGTTTGATTCCCCGGTCAATGACGATTCCTCTACTTCAACGTTCACAGCTTCTAACAGACGTATATCTGCCGGTACTTTATCACCAGTTTCTATAAGCACTATGTCACCCGGAACTAACTCTGCAGCAGGAACTTTCCCCTGAACACCGTTTCTCACTACTTTAGCTTCGGGAGCAGTGAGCTGCTTTAAAGCTTCCATGGATCTTTCTGCCCGGTATTCCTGTACGAAACCTAGTACGGCGTTTACTATTACAATAATCATAATGGTGATGGCATCTGCCCATTCATGAAGAAAACCACTTACAATAGTAGCTGCTATCAGAACCAGCACCATAAAATCTTGAAACTGGTTTAAGAATAATAACCAGGGAGACGTTTTCCGTGTTCTTTCCAGCTGATTACTCCCAAGATGCCTTAGCCGCTCCTTCGCCTCCCTTTCATCTAATCCTTTGTCAGCATTGGATTTTAACTTATTCACCACTTCCTGGTCGTCCATCACATGCCATTGTCCGCCCATACACCTTCACCTCTTTTAAACCGCTTTCTCCGCTGCCAAAATTAACCTGGCTATAGATTATAAATATTCTTTGGACAGGCAAATATAACCGCCAGTGGACAACTTTTTTATTTTTGTTAAATTTCAACAGCTAAATTTTTCATCTTGTAATCTGCTTAGTAAGAAATGATATTTTCATATATGTGATGATAAAGCAGCATGATATAATGGAACGGGAAAAGGAGCTGGATAGATATGCCTTTTGATGGATTAGTAATGGTTGCCGTTTGCCGAGAATTAAAAGAAAAAATTACCGGGGCCAGGATAGAAAAAATATACCAGCCGCTCAAAGAAGAATTAACCCTGCTGGTCAGTAAACCGCGGGAAAAATACCGCTTGTTGTTATCTGCCAATGCCAGCAATGCTAGGGTTCACCTTACAGAAAATAACAAACCTAACCCATCAACTCCCCCGCTGTTTTGTATGGTCCTCCGCAAACACCTGGACGGTGGGCACATTCATGAAATTTTTCAGCCGGGGCTGGATCGTGTACTGTATATAAAAATAAACACCAGGGATGAACTGGGCCGCCCGGCAGTAAAAACGCTTATTGTAGAAATAATGGGTAAGCACAGCAATATTATTCTTGTTGATAAAAACAACAAAATTATTGATGGAATTAAACGCTACTCTCATTCTGTAAGCCGGTACAGGGAAGTACTGCCGGGAAGGGATTATTTAGCACCACCAGACCAGGGAAAAATTATGCCTGTGAATTTAGATGAAGAGCGTTTTATAGATCTGGTTACTTCTGCTGACCTGGACACTAAGCTGGCTGACATATTGTTGAAAAAATTTGATGGTTTCTCACCTTGTATGTGCCGTGAGATTATTCACCGCGCAGGGCTGCCTGGCAGTATTACTCTTAATGAGTGCGGCCAGTATGAATTATCAATGCTGTGGCAGAGGTTTAGTGATACGTGCAATAAGTTATCCAGTAATAAATTTAATCCCACAATGGTTTTAGACAGGGATGGAACTCCAAAAGAGTTTGCAGCATTTAATCTAACCCAGTTTCAAGAATGTGAAATAAAACACGGTAGTATGAATTTTATCCTGGATCAATTCTTTACCAAAAAAGAACATATTGAAAAATTAAACAGTAAAAAGCAATCTTTATTGACAATTGTTAAGAACGAAATTAACCGGCTGAAGAAAAAAATACCCAAATATAAAAAAAGCCTGCAGGAAGCTGCACGGGCCGAAGATTACCGTCTTTTCGGTGAGCTTCTCACTGCAAATATGCATAAGTTAAAAAAAGGAATGAAAAAAATTGAATTGGAAAATTATTACGATCCAGAATTAAAAAAAATAAGCATAGAATTAAACCCTCAGCTTACCTCTTCAGAAAATGTACAATCTTACTTCAAAAAATATACAAAAGCTAAAAATACAGCCAGTGTTGTTCAAGAACAATTATCGCAGGCAAAAAGTGATCTTCAATATTTAGAAGCAGTGGAAAACGCCATCCGTCAAGCAAATACAATGTTCGACCTGGAAGAAACCGAGCAGGAGCTGATATCCCAGCAGTACTTAAAACCAGGAAAAACAGACGACGGCAGAAAGAAAAAAGAAAAACAGCGCAGCACTCCCAAACCGCTGGAATTTAAATCAACCGATGGTTTTACCATCCTGGTTGGCAAAAACAACCGCCAAAATGATTATGTCACTCAACGCATTGCCCAACCAAACGACATCTGGATGCACACCAAAGAAATTCCTGGCTCCCATGTTGTGATACGTACCGGGGGTAGTAAAGTACCCGACACTACTCTGGAACAGGCAGCAGTGCTGGCTGCTTACCACAGCAAGGCCAGGAATTCCAGCACCGTTCCGGTAGATTACACTTATATCAAATATGTTCGCAAACCAAAAGGAGCAAAACCCGGAATGGTAATTTACGAAAACCAGCAGACAATATATATAACTCCGGATGAAAAATTAATACGAAAGCTTCTGCAGGAGTCGTACGAATAATACGGCTCCTTTATTTTATAATATTTTATAATCAAGAATTTTAGATTATTGAAACTTTATATCCTTCAGCTGCGTCTTAAGGATAAAATATCCAGATAAGGAAGGTGCTGATAATGTTAAAAAAAGCAGTACTATATCTTACTGCCGGCTCCCTAACTTCCTGCCTGCTGCTCAGCCCTGTGATGGGTTTTGCCGAAATTACTAGTCCAGCCCCGGTACAAAAAATGGCAGCACCAAAGACTTCAAAAGAAACTGAAGAAATTCCTCTGGCAAAAGTATCTTTAAGTGAGGCAATAAAAAAAGCAAAAAGTGTTATAAACATTCCTGGAGATTATGACCAGTTTCAAAGCAGCTTAAATTCTTACCGGGACAGGATAGAATGGAACCTGCACTGGAACCGCAGCAAGGAACCTCACGACAGCATCTCAGTACGCATTAATGCCATCAGCGGCGAAACAACAGGTATGCACTGCTGGAAACAGCATAACCCGGGGGGAAAATACTCGAGACTCCCTGAGTATTCTTACCACGAAGCCGCTGAGCTGGCTAAAAAATGGGCCCAAAAATTATCCCCCAAGTATTACCCCCAGACCAAAATGGAAATTGTAAAATATAACCAGTCTATGACTCCTGGCAGGCCAGCTGAGTACTATTACAAATTTATACGGGTTGTTAACGGTATTTCATACCCGGAAAACAGTATTCATATTGGCATCAATGCCTACACCGGAGAACTGATTAGTTTTAATTTAAAATGGAATGAAACAGAGCAGTTTCCATCGCCGGTTAATAAAATTCCCAAGGGACAAGCAGAAAAAATATTCAGCAGCCAAGTGGAACTGGTCTACTTTTCACCTCATACTTACAACAGAAAAGACATTCCCGTAATCTTAACCTACCAGGTTAACAAAGGCCGTTCACTGTATATCAACGCCCTGACAGGAGAAGTTATTGAATCTCCAAGGTATCACATTCTTCAAGATGGAAAAGGTGAGGAAATGGGTGCCGATGTAAAAGAAGATAGAGCATTAACCCCGGCAGAAATAAAAGAAGTTGAAAAATATAATAACATTATCAGTGCAGAAAAAGCCGTGCAGTCATCTGAAAAGATAATTAATATAGCCAAAGAACAAAAATTAGCAGAAAGCCGGTTAACTAGAAATTACCGCTACCCCCAGCAGCTGTTGTGGAAATTTTACTGGAAAGATGAAAACTCCGGCTGCCACACCAGCATTGATGCAGTAACGGGAGAACTTGTATCTTTCAATAAATGGAACAGCTTACATGAATTCCAAATTAAAAACGGTGTAGTAACTGGAGAAAAAGTTAAGTATACCCAGGAGCAGGCTGAAAAGGCGGCCAGTGATTTCATTAAAAAAATGCAGCCGGAACATTACAAAAAAATAAGGCTGGAAAGTGCATGGGCTAATAATATTTATCTAAAAGAAGGAAAAGTGATGCCCCGGGATTATCATTTTTCTTTTACCCGGTTAGTAAACGGCATTCCATATCCAGGTAATGGGTTTGAAATAACAGTTAATGCCTGGACAGGTGAAATTACCTACTACCGCATGGAATGGTGGAACATTGACTTCCCACCAGCATCCGGGGTAATTAATAAAGAAAGAGCGGTTAATAAATTTTTGTCACAGGGACAACTAGACTTAAGCTATGTGCGCCTGCAGGAAAAAGAAGAAAAACTGAAAACTTATCTTGTCTACCACTGTAAGGATATGCCGTCACACCTCTTAAACGCCCATACAGGCAGCTTTATTGACTGGCGCGGTGAACCCCTGCCGCCCCAACCAACCAGGGAATTTAGTGATATTTCCGGCCACCCAGCGGAAGAGAATATTAATCTTTTGACCAGTTTAAACATTATTAAGAGCAGTGAAGACAAGTTCTACCCTGACAAAAAGATTACGAAATTAGAAGTGTTGGCTTGGCTGGTGGGAGCCCGCGGCTGGCAGGTAAATATTCCATACGAAAAAAATGCTGAAAAAATTATTGATGCTGCCCTGCACCTGGGAATTCTCGAAAAAAGAGAAATCGTTGATTTAAACAAAGAGTTAACCAGGCTGGAATGGGCTCAGCTCATGATTAATGCCCTGGACTATGACGGTGCTGCTGAACTGGAAGAAATATATTTACTGAATACTGAAGACGCAGCTTCAGTGCCATCGGAAATGAAAGGGTACGCGTCCCTCAGCCTGGGATTAAAACTGCTTTCTCCAATAGATAACAAGTTTTATCCTGGTAAAAAAATAACCAAGGCAGAAGCGGCGGTATCGCTGGTTAATCTGTTAAAAGTTAAAAAATAAAAAACTTAAGTGCCAAGGTATTTACACTCCGAAAACACTCCGGCGCATATATTTGAACGAACTTTCTCCGGTAAATACCTTGGCCAGTTGTTATCCAAAGAACAAAGTTTATTTCAAATTGCGGCTTCCTGGTTTTACTAATGGTACACCCTGCTGGCACAGGGGGCATGCTTCGGGTTCATAAGTAACTACACTGGTGGTAATGAGAGCTTCAACCGGAACTCCCAGGTCAGCTTTACCGCCGCTGCGGTCCACCAGCACACCAACTGCCAGTACCTCTCCTCCATGTTCTTTGACAACATCTATCACTTCACGTACTGACCCTCCAGTGGTTATAACATCCTCGGCAATTATCACCTTTTCACCACGTTTAATCCTAAAACCCCGGCGGAGGGTCATTTTTCCATTTTCTCTTTCAGTAAATAAGCTGCGCACTCCTAGAGCCCTGGCCAGTTCATATGACACCAAAATCCCGCCCACAGCCGGGCCGATAACTGTTTCTGCAGCAAACGCACTCAACCGTTGAGCCAACTCCCGGCACAGCTGTTCACAGTAATGAGGATACTGCAGCACCTGTGCACACTGGAAGTACTGGTTGCTGTGTTTGCCGGATGTCAGTTTAAAATGTCCTTTAAGCATGGCACCGCTTTCCTGTAAAATTTGATGTATTTGTTTTTCTGTCAGCATTATCCATTTCCCCCACTTGCTTTACTTATTTCATTCACAATCTCCCTGGCAGCCTGAACCGGCTCTTTTGCACCAGTAATAGGACGGCCAACTACCAGGTACGATGCTCCCAGCTTGACAGCCTCTGCCGGTGTCATTACCCTCTGCTGGTCATTTTTACTTACTCCTGCAGGCCGTATACCAGGAGTAATAATGATAAAGTTTTCCCCACAGGTTTCCCTTATGGCCTTTATTTCTCTGGGTGAACATACCACACCGTGCAGGCCTGCCTGCTGGGCAAGTTTCGCCCACCGCAGCACCTGCTCTTCTACAGTACCGGGAATGTTCAGCTGGGTATTTAAAGCATTCTGATCCAGGCTGGTCAGTACGGTAACTGCAATAACCTTCGGCGGTTTTATTCCTCTTACTGCTGCTTCATCCTGTGCCGCGCTTGCTGCAGCCTGCATCATTGCCAGCCCGCCGCCGGCATGAATATTGATAATTGAAACTCCCAACCTGGTCAGTACTCTCACTGTTTTGGCCACTGTAGTGGGAATATCGTGTAATTTCAAATCTAAAAATACTTTACTCCCACGTTTAACTATCTGCCTGACAGCATCCGGCCCTGCTGAATTATAAAGTTCCATTCCTATTTTAAACACTCCCACATGGGGAGCCAACTGCTCCACCAGTGTCACTGCCTTATCAAGGGAATCAACATCTAACGCAACAATTAATTTTTCCTTACTCATGTGTTCCTCCTCTAAAAAACTTATATTAATTACCATGAGCCGCTCCAATTAAATCATTAATATTCTTAATCCCGTTCTCAATTAAGTACCGCTCAATCCCCTGTTTTACTTCTATAGTGGCCCGGGGATTAACAAAATTTGCCGTTCCCACTGCCACTGCAGCAGCACCTGCCAGGATGAATTCCAGGGCATCCTCGGCAGTACTGATTCCTCCCATTCCAATTATAGGCAGTTCTACTGCCTTATACACCTGCCAAACAGCCCGCAGCGCCACTGGTTTCACCGCCGGGCCGGACAGCCCTCCCATTACATTTCCCAGAACCGGGCGGCGTGTTGTTATATCTATGGCCATGCCCAGCAGGGTGTTAATTAGAGAGAGCGCGTCAGCACCTGCCGCTGCCACCGCTTCAGCTACTTTGGTGATGTCAGTAACATTAGGAGATAATTTTATAATAACTGGAATTGTTGTCGATGATTTTACCGCTTTAGTTACTTCTGCCGCCATGGCAGGGTCACTTCCAAACGCCATGCCCCCTTTTTTTACATTGGGACAGGATATGTTTACTTCAATCCCTGCTACTCCGCCAGCTTTATCCAGTTTTTCAGCCACCGCAGCATATTCTTCCACCGTCTCCCCGGATATGTTTACTATAACCGGTACCTGGAGAGATTTAAAAAACGGTACATAATGCTCTATAAGGTAATCTACTCCTGGATTCTGCAGGCCAATAGAGTTAAGCACCCCTGCCGGGGTTTCTGCAATTCTTGGAACAGCATTCCCCTGCCTAGGGTAGAGCGTTGTTCCCTTTACCACTAGGGCACCCAGCTCATTAATACTTACATATTCGCTGTATTCACGGCCAAAACCAAAAGTTCCTGATGCGGTGGTGACTGGGTTCTGCATTACAATGCCACCGATATCCACCGCTAAATTGGGTTTTAACATTCCCAGTCCACCTCCCCCGCATTAAACACCGGGCCTTCAGTACATACCCTCTTGTAAACACTCTCCCCATTAATCTTAATTTTACAGCTGCAGGCCAGACAGGCACCCACCCCGCAGCCCATTTTCTCTTCCAGGGAAACCTGGGCAGGTACATTATATTTGTTTGCCAAATAAGCAACACTTTTCATCATAGGAAAGGGGCCGCAGGTATATATCCTGTCTACTTTTTGTAATTTCTCAGGCAGTAAATCAGTTACCAGGCCGTGATACCCGGCACTCCCATCGTCAGTGGCAAGTTTAACATCCACACCCAGTTTCTTGATATCTTTTACTGCCAGTAAGTCCTGTGAAGTGCGAGCTCCTATATACATTTGAACATCATTCCCGGCGTTTACCAGCAGCTGTACAAGGAAAAAGAGAGGTGCAACTCCAATTCCCCCGGCCACTACTGCCACTTTTTCGGACGGTTTAGGAAGCTGAAAACCGTTTCCTAGGGGACCCATAACATCTAATAAATCCCCCGGCTCCATAAGCGACAGCAGCCTGGTTCCCTTACCGGCCACACGGTACAATAGGGCAATTATGCCTTTATCTTTATCTGCCTTGTGAATGGATATGGGGCGCCGCAGCAGCGGGTCGTTGGTACTTCCGCACTTTACATGCACAAACTGCCCCGGTCCTGCCGCTTCTGCCAATTCATGGCTTTTAAATTCCATCAGATAATAATCCCCAGCAATATTTTTATGTGTTATAAGCTTCCCGTTAAGCAGCATATATAATTACCTCTCCTGCTTTATTTTTTGTACTCCTGCAGCGGCACAATACCTACCCCGCCGCCCTCTTTGATAAAGCGCAGCACTTCAATACATGCCCAGGTTGTATCCAGGGATGTTAAACAGGGAATCCCGTGTTCAACAGCTGCCCTGCGGATGCGAAAACCGTCCCGCCGGGGAGTTTTCCCCCTGGTCATCGTATTAATTACCAGGTGAATTTTCCCTTCTCTTATTAAATCTGCAATATCCGGGCTCCCGGTACCAATTTTATTTACCCTCCGAACTTCTATACCATGCCTGTTCAAATAATCAGCAGTACCGGAAGTGGCGTATATGTTATAACCCTGTTCAATAAGCTCCCTGGCCAGCGCCAGCGCTTCGGGTTTGTCCTTATCGGCCACCGTCAGCAGTACAGTACCCTGCCCGGGAAAGCTGCTTCCAGCCCCTACCAAGGCCTTGTACAGGGCCATATTATAGTCATAACCTACTCCCATCACTTCACCCGTAGATTTCATCTCCGGCCCCAGGGATACGTCTACATCCAGGAGTTTAGCAAAGGAGAACACAGGTGCCTTCACACCAATTACCGGAGGTTCTGGAGCTAAACCTCCTTTGTAACCCATTTCCTCAAGTTTTTGTCCCAAGGCACATTTTGTGGCCAGCTTCACCATTGGTATCCCGGTTATCTTACTTAAGAAGGGTACAGTTCGGCTGGAACGGGGATTAACTTCCAGCACATACAGCTCCCCATTGTGCAGCACATACTGAATATTAATCATTCCCTTAACCTTGAGTCTCCTGGCCAGCCTGGTGGTATAATCTACAATTAACCGTTTTACACGGTAACCAATGGTCTGCGGCGGGTATACTGCTATACTATCTCCGGAGTGAACTCCAGCCCGCTCCACATGCTCCATAATACCAGGTATTAAAACTGTTTCCCCATCGCTGATGGCATCCACTTCCAATTCCTGCCCAGTAAGGTATTTATCAATAAGCACCGGGTGCTCTGGTGTTACCTTCACTGCACTTTCCATGTAATTTAATAAATCGTCCCGGTTAAATACTATTTCCATTGCCCGGCCGCCAAGCACATAAGATGGCCGCACCAGTACAGGATAGCTAATTCTTTCAGCTATTTTTTCTGCTTCTTCCACTGAAAACGCCGTTTTCCCTGGCGGTTTCGGGATATCCAGCTCAGTTAATAACTGGTCAAATCGTTCCCGGTCTTCCGCCGCATCAATATCATCCACGTTTGTTCCCACAATATTGTAACCGGCATCGGCCAGCGGGCGGGCCAGGTTAATGGCGGTTTGTCCGCCAAACTGCACCAGAACCCCGTCCGGCTTTTCTTTCTCTAATATATTCAGCACATCCCCCACTACCAGCGGTTCAAAGTACAGGCGGTCAGCTGTATCAAAATCCGTACTCACTGTCTCCGGGTTGTTATTAATTATCACTGCCTGAATGCCTTCTTCCCGCAGTGCCCACACCGAATGTACCGAACAGTAATCAAATTCTATTCCCTGTCCGATCCTTATTGGTCCCGAACCAAGAACGACAATTTTCTTCCCTTCTTTTACTTCAACTTCATCTTCTTCCTCGTAAGCAGAGTAATAATAAGGTGTAGCTGCTTCAAACTCTGCGGCACAGGTGTCCACCATCTTATAAGTTGGTTTAATACCGTATTCCCTTTGTATTTTTCTTACTTCTTCCAGGGATAAACCTGTTAATTGTGATAGTCGCTCGTCAGCCAATCCCATTTTTTTCGCCTGCCGCATTGTATTCTTATCTAACTTCCCGTTAGACACAGTATTTTTTAATTCATCTTCAAACCCAACAATATTTTTGATGGCATTTAAAAACCAGGGGTCTATTTTAGTTAATTGGTGTATTTCTCCTATACTTTTACCCCTTCTAATAAACTCAGCGACTGCAAATAACCTCTCATCATCAAGCTTTTTAATTTTATTTTCCAGTTCTTTATCACTTAATTCTTTTAATTTTGGCAGTTCCAGCCCCACCAGGCCAATCTCCAGGGAACGAACTGCTTTCAGCAGTGCCGCCTCAAAGGTACGGTCAATGGCCATAACCTCACCAGTAGCTTTCATTTGTGTGCCCAGGTGCCGGTCTGCCTTCTCAAATTTGTCAAAGGGCCAGCGCGGGAACTTCACCACCACATAGTCCAATGCCGGCTCAAAACAGGCGTAAGTTTTTCCGGTAACAGCATTCCTTATTTCATCCAGCGTTAACCCACAGGCAATTTTAGCAGCTACTTTGGCTATGGGGTAACCGGTAGCTTTAGATGCCAGGGCAGATGAACGGCTTACCCGGGGATTAACCTCAATTACATAATACTTGAAACTGTTGGGGTCCAATGCAAACTGGATATTGCAGCCCCCTTCTATTTCCAGGGCTCGAATTATTTTTAAAGAAGCAGAGCGGAGCATCTGATATTCCTTGTCGCTTAGTGTTTGAGAAGGTGCCACTACTATACTGTCGCCGGTATGGACTCCAATGGGATCTATATTTTCCATGTTGCACACTGTAATGCAGTTGTCGGCACTATCCCGAATTACCTCGTATTCAATTTCTTTCCACCCGGCCACACTTCGTTCAATAAGCACCTGGCCAATCAAACTGTATTTTAAGCCCCGGGCAACCGTTGACTTAAGTTCCTCTACGTTGTTTACAATTCCACCGCCAGTACCCCCCAGGGTGTATGCAGGACGTACTATAAGCGGGTAACCCACTTCTCCAGCAAACTCCAGTGCCTCCTGAACTGACGTCACAATAGTACTTTCCGGTACCGGTTCGTTAAGCTCATTCATCATGTTCCGGAACATTTCCCGGTCTTCAGCTTTTTTAATAGCACTGATTTGGGTACCTAAAAGTTTAACCCCTGTTTTTTCCAGTACACCTTTATCTGCTAACTGCATTGCTATATTTAAACCCACTTGGCCCCCCAGGGTAGGAAGCAGTCCATCCGGTTTTTCTTTTTCTATCACCTTGGTTACAAATTCGGGAGTTATTGGCTCAATGTATACCTTATCTGCCATATCATAATCGGTCATAATGGTTGCAGGATTTGAATTTACAAGGATTACTTCCAAGCCTTCTTCTTTTAAGGCCCGGCAGGCCTGGGTACCGGAATAATCGAACTCTGCTGCCTGCCCTATAACAATGGGCCCGGAACCAATTACCATTACTTTTTTTATATCACTGCGCCGCGGCATTTGCGCCCTCCTTTTCAGTTTGCTTATTGTTTCATCATCTCCATAAAGGTGTCAAACAGGTATTCGGAATCTTCGGGACCAGGAGCTGCCTCAGGATGGTACTGTACTGAAAATACAGGCAGGCTCCTGTGCTTCATTCCTTCCACCGTATTGTCATTGAGGTTGATGTGGGATACAGCTACATCCCCTGGAAGCGAACTGCCGTCCACTGCAAAACCGTGGTTTTGTGAGGTAATGTATACCCGGCCGGAAGCTAAATCTTTAACCGGGTGATTTGCCCCGCGGTGTCCAAATTTTAATTTATAGGTTTTCCCTCCCAGGGCTAAACCAAGTACCTGGTGCCCCAGGCAGATGCCGAACACAGGCAGCTTATCAAGCAGCTCTTTCACTGTTTTCACTGCATAAGGCACATCCACCGGATCTCCAGGTCCGTTGGAAAGCATTAATCCGGCAGGGTTAAGTGCCAGTATGTCTTTTGCTGCAGTATCCGGGGGTACCACAACCACTTCACATCCCCTGTTATTTAAACACCGTACAATATTTTGTTTGGCACCAAAGTCAACCAGGACCACTCGGTGTCCCTCCCCGGGGACGGTATATATTTCTTGTGCTGCCACAGTGGGCACCAACTTCTGCCCGCTCAGGTGAGGTACTTCTTTCACCTGGTCCAGAAGTATTTCCGGGTCCTGTACCTCAGTGCTGATAATGCCGCGCATTGTCCCGTGGTTTCTTAATATTTTAGTTAACTGCCTGGTATCAACACCTGAAATGCCGATTACTCCTTCCCGGGCCAAAAATTCATCTATTTTACTGCTGGCCCGCCAATTGCTGGGATGCTGGCAGTTTTCCCGGACCACAAAACCGCGCACGTAAGACTTTTTAGCTTCGAAGTCATCTTTATTAATCCCGTAATTTCCAATCAGCGGGTAAGTCATAACCACTATCTGACCGCAGTAGGACGGGTCTGTTAATACCTCCTGGTATCCCGTCATTCCGGTATTAAAAACTACCTCTCCATATTTTTGGCCTGCGGCACCAAAGGCTTTTCCTTTAAAAACTGAACCATCTTCTAAAACTAACAGTGCATTCATATTAAGAGACCTCCGTTTATTTATTCATTTTTATAAATAATTATACACTCTATACCGTTAATCGTCTATCTTCCATCACTATTTTCCCATTTACAACTGTCATAACCGGAAGTCCCTTTAACCTCCTGCCGGTAAAGGGTGTGTTTCTACCCTTGCTGGCAAAATCGTCAGGATTTATTATTTCACCTGCCTGGGGATCAATAATCGTTATATCTGCTCTTTCACCAACATCCAGTCTTCCTCCCGGCACCGCCAGTACCCGGGCCGGGTTGATAGTCAGCTTAGCTATGGCCTGGGGAACTGTAAGCACTCCAGTTTCCACCAATTCTGTAAACACCAGTCCTACCGCCGTTTCTAAACCTACCAACCCGAATGGAGCATACTGGTATTCCACATTTTTTTCTTCCACCGTATGCGGGGCATGGTCAGTAGCTATAACATCTATAGTCCCATCTGCCAGTCCCTCTTTAACTGCTTCCACGTCCTCCCTAGTCCTTAAGGGCGGGTTCACTTTAGTATTGGTATTATACCCGTTCACCATTTCATGGGTTAAGGTAAAGTGATGAGGCGTCACTTCACAAGTTACTTTGACTCCTTTCTTTTTAGCCTGGCGGACCAGTTCCACCGAGCCTGCCGTGCTGATATGAGCTATGTGCACATGGCAGCCGGTATTTTCAGCAAGAATTATATCCCTGGCCACCATTACTTCTTCTGCTGCTGCAGGAATACCAGGCAGACCCAATACAGTGCTCTGGAATCCTTCATGCATAACTCCATCCGCTGCCAAACTTTTATTTTCACAGTGGGGTATTACCGGAAGCTGCAGCATAGCTGCATACTGCATGGCCCGGCGCATAACCCCTGCATCTTGTACCGGCAGTCCATCATCGCTCACAGCTACTGCCCCAGCTTCCTTTAAATCTGCCATTTCAGTTATCTCTTCACCTTTAGATCCCTTAGTAATGGCAGCAATGGGGTATACATTTACCACTCCTTCTGCCGCTGCCCGCTCTAAAATAAACCTTACCACTGCAGCATTATCTGCAACCGGCTTGGTATTGGGCATACAGGCTACAGCGGTAAATCCTCCCCGGGCCGCCGCCCTGGTACCGGTGGCAATGCTTTCTTTGTGTTCAAATCCCGGCTCTCTTAAGTGAACGTGCATATCTATTAAGCCAGGACAAACATATTTACCGTCTGCTTCTATTACCCTGGCTCCCGCTGCTTCTAAACCAGGACCTATACCTGTTATAACCCCGTTTTCAACCAGTATATCGACCTTTTTTACCTTCATTTCTTCTGGAAATACTGCACTGCCGCCTTTAATTAGCAGTTTCAACTTTTTCACCTCCGGTAAGCAGGTACAGCAGGGCCATCCGAACGGCCACCCCGTTGGTAACCTGTTCGTTAATAGCTGCCCGGCTGCTGTCGGCAACTTCACTGACAATTTCTACTCCCCGGTTCATGGGCCCGGGATGAATAACCAGTACATCTTCTTTTGCAGCTTTCAGACGCCGATTATTTATCCCGTAAAGCCTGGAGTATTCTCTCAGGCTGGGAAAAAGGCCCTGTTTTTGTCTTTCCAGCTGGATGCGCAGCACATTTATTACATCTGCCCCTGCCAGTGCCTCCTCCAGGTCGGTATAAACCTTAACTCCCAGTTTTTCTATCTCTGGCGGCAGCAGAGTGGCCGGACCCACCACTGAAACTTCAGCTCCCAGTTTGGTAAGTCCCCAAATATTAGAGCGTGCCACCCGGCTGTGCAGAATGTCTCCCACAATGGTTACCTTCAATCCTTTAAAACTTTTTTTATATTCCTTTATAGTAAACATATCCAGCAGTGCCTGGGTAGGATGCTCATGAATACCGTCGCCAGCATTAATTACAGAACATTTTACATTCTTTGCTAAAATTTCAGCAGCCCCGGCAGCAGGATGCCTAAGAACTACTACATCTGCTCCCATGGCCTCAACTGTCCGGGCAGTGTCTATTAAGCTCTCTCCCTTCTGAACACTGCTGGTAGAAGCACTTAAACCAACTGTGTCGGCGCTTAGGTATTTTCCCGCCAGGTCAAAGGATGTTTTTGTGCGGGTGCTGTTCTCATAAAACAATGTCACCACTGTCCGCCCTCGTAATGTGGGGACTTTTTTTATTTTCCGGCATATAATGTCCTTCATGGCCGAAGCAGTATCAAGAATGGTTATTATGTCTTCAGGCGGAACATGCTGGAGGCCCAGCATATGATTGCTCTTTAGGACAGCCAAAATGTCCACTCCTTTCATATTTCATAATTAGAAGGCTTCTGTCTTATCACCGCCAAGGTATTTACGCTCCGAAAATACGCCGGCACATATACTTGAACAAACGCTAAAGCCTCCGGGCGCCTGTGCAGCTCGTCGCTCAAGCATACTCGGCACTTTCCCTCCGGCTGCTGGGTTTGATAAATCAAACCCCAATATTTGCCGGCTATCGTTTTCTCCGGTAAATACTTTGGCTGCGTCAAAACTTATACTTTCTGACAGTATAAAAAAGCCTCATCTCGATACCCGAGATGAGGCCAGCAAAAAAAGAGCCACAACTTTCAACCCTTCCTTTGCCGGCCTCACAGGACCGATTTAAAAGGAAGTGCATTTTATTCTGGCATTTCCATAATCACAACCCTATCTTCGTTGTCTATTTCTTTTAACCGTACTTGAACCACTTCTTTCTTGGAAGTTGGTAGGTTTTTGCCCACATAATCAGCCCTGATGGGCAGTTCCCTGTGACCGCGGTCAACCAGGACCATTAACTGGATTGCCCGCGGTCTTCCAAGATCAATTAGAGCATCCATTGCAGCCCTGGCTGTGCGCCCGGTAAACAGAACATCGTCCACCAGGACAATAATTTTATCCGCTATCGAAAAATCAACTTTTGTCTGGTGAACCTGTGGTTGATGAGATAAAGTTGTTAAATCATCACGGTACAGAGTTATGTCAAGGGTACCCACCGGCACCTCGGTACCTTCAATTTCTTTTATCCGGTTTGCCAACCGCTCAGCCAGCGGTACCCCACGCCGTCGTATACCTACCAAAGCAACATTTTCTACGCCCTTGTTTTTTTCAATAATTTCATGTGCGATACGGGTAAGTGTTCTTCGTATTCCTTTTTCATCAAGTATTTGAGTTTTTTCTCTCCCTTTTTTCAACTAGGTCACCTCCGCTTCTTCATCTGTGGCGGCAAACATACTCGGTGCTTTTCCTCCGGCTGCGTTGTTACCTCAGATGCTTTCTGATAATATTAAAAAAGCCTATTACCGGCTGGTAATAGACATAGTTTGACCCAATGTGAATTTCACTATGTTCCCTTACCAGCCTCACAGGACCGATTTAAAGGTATTGTTCTTAGTCAATTTTATAGCACCATCCAGGTACTGTCAAGAAATTTTATTTATTAACTCCAATGAAGATTAAGGTCACACCAATTATTATGTAAATCATTTTACTTAACGGTATTTTTCCCGCCAACCCTACCAATCCTAGAGATGTAACAATTATTAGTACAGTAGGCCCTATCAATGCCAGCAGGGCATTAATTTTAAAAGCCGTTTCTACCCGGTTAAACTTCAGCATTAAAACGGCAGCTGCAAATTCAATAAATGAAGATAAAAAACGCATGGCTGCCATGCCAAAAACTATTTTATCGAAAACATGAAACAAAATAAATGCCTCCTTTATTTTCAAACTTTATTACTTACACCATTTTTTATGCTGCTTTTGTTTCTTTAATGAATACCTTTACTCAGGCAGGGAAAAATACACACGTCTAGCTCTGAAAGGACGTGAAGGCATGGAAGTTAAAAAATTAACTCTTCCCGCTCTTGCCGGTGTCCCTCTGATTATGGTTCTGGGAAATTCTCTACTAATACCTGTTCTCCCAGCTATTCAAAACTCCTTAAATATTTCTAACGTTCAGGTCAGTTTAGTTATTACGCTGTTTTCTGTGCCGGCAGGAATAGTGATTCCTCTAGCCGGGTTTTTATCTGATCGCTTTGGAAGAAAAAAGGTAATTATTCCTTCGCTCATTCTTTACGGTTTGGGTGGAGTAATTGCTGCCCTGGCAGCTTATTTTTTAAAGGAAAAAGCATTTAACATCATCTTAGCCGGTCGGGTTATACAAGGGATTGGCGCAGCCGGTACCGCTCCCATAGCAATGGCTTTATGCGGGGATTTATGGCAGGGCAAAGAGCGTGCCAAGTCCCTTGGAGTAATAGAAGCCTCCAACGGAATGGGTAAAGTTATCAGCCCTGTTTTGGGTGCTGTGCTGGGCACAATATTGTGGTACGCAGCTTTTATATTTTTCCCAGCCATTGTTATTCCTGTTGTTCTAGGTATGTGGGTATTTGTTAAAGAACCAAAACAAAAAAAAGAACCCCCGCGATTAAGGGAGTACCTGCAGTCAATTAAAAAAATATTTAAAAACAAAGCACCGCTGCTGCTTTCATGTTTTTTAGCTGGTGCAACCGCTTTGTTTTTGCTTTTTGGGGTTTTATTTTTTTTATCGGATTACTTGGAAAAAGTGCTGAAAATAAATGGTGTAATAAAGGGATTGGCACTGGCAGTACCAGTACTTTTTATGAGTACCACCTCTTATATAACCGGAACATTTATTAAAAAACAAGTGTCATCAATGAAACTGCTGGTTATCAGCGGTCTAGTTTTATCAGCTGTTTCCCTGGCGTTACTGCCAATTTTTAAAAACGTATATATGTTTTATGCAGCCATATCTCTAGCCGGGGTTGGTACCGGCCTGGTTCTACCTTGTTTAAACATGTTGATTACCAGTGCTACCTCCACCGAAGAAAGAGGTATGGTAACATCACTTTATGGAAGTGTAAGATTTTTCGGGGTAGCATTTGGCCCACCCATTTTTGGCTGGCTCATGAAATTCGGCCGACCGGCAATGTTTTGGAGTGCAGCAGCATTGGCCGGCATATCAGCTGTAACTGCCTTTTTCTTTATTAAAATAAAAGCTATTAAAAAAGCCTCCAAAAACCCTAAAGAAGACAACCAGGCGAAAAATAAAGAATATATTGGATACCTGGTAGGCTCTGCTGTAGGTACAGCAGGTGCACCATATCCAGCAAAAAAACCCCTTGATAACCATAATAAAACTGGCAAGGTAAATAATGGTCAAAAAAATAACCAGTAACCAATAACAGTTGTTGCGAATACACTACAGCTAGAATGAATTCACGGGTGCATTACCTTAACAGGAGGTGCCAGATATCACCATTCTTGGTGATCATACCCGTGAAAGGAGCTGTGACAATGAGCAGCCGTTATACTAGCAACAGCTGGTTAAATATTTTAAAATTTCCACTGGGCAACCGCACTGCTAAACCTAGAAACACCGGTCTAACAATGATAATAGATAAAGGGCTGGGATTAGGCGAAACCAGGGATTTACTTAACTTGGCAGGGGAGTATATTGATTACATTAAGCTGGGGTTTGGTACTTCAGCTTTTTATGCCGGTGAAATATTGGAGGAAAAAATTGACCTGGTCCGCTCTTACAATATAGAAATATATCCAGGGGGAACTTTCTTAGAAGTGGCAGTACTGCAGGACAAACTGGAAAAATATCTTGATACAGTAAAAATACTGGGGTTTACAGCTGTAGAAATATCTGACGGTACAGTTGCTATTGACAGTAATACAAGATGCAGGGCCATTAGTATGGCAGCGGAAAAAGGTCTAAATGTGCTGTCTGAAGTAGGAAAAAAGGATCCTAAATACCGCACTCCTTTAAGCGAACTAATAAAACAAGTAATAAATGACCTTGAATACGGGTCGCAAAAGGTAATTGTTGAAGGCAGGGAGTCTGGTGTTGCAGTTGGTTTATACGATTCCCAGGGAAAGATAATTAAAACTGAAATGGAAGAACTGGTTTCAGCCGTACCGGACCCGTCAATACTGATATGGGAAGCACCTATGAAAGAACAGCAGCAGGATTTAATTCTGCGTTTTGGACCTAATGTCAACCTTGGTAATATAAATGCACATGAAGTGCTTGCACTGGAAGCCCTTCGTGTTGGTCTGAGAGCGGATACCCTTAAATCAGTTTGTGATTAGAAAAACAAAAAACCAACACGTTTATGCCCATTAGCAATAATTAACTGAATTTGCGCCTTACAAAATAGGGACAATATTAATAAACAACAACATAATACAAAAAAACGGCTGCCGGCAGCCGATGACAGACCGCCCTGGCCAGGCGGTTTGTCTCTTTTTGGTTATTCCTTCCATTCTCGCTGCATATAAATTAGACAAACCTTCTTGGGCGAGGCGAGAATATTGAGGGGCGAAATTATGTTGGTGGCACTGCTGCTGGTGGGACTGATCTCCCGGTCTAATCTCATTGCCACTGCCGCTTGCGTACTGTTAATATTAAAACTGTCCAACTTGAATTTTATCTTTCCCCTGCTGGAAAAAAGAGGTTTAGACCTGGGACTGCTGTTTTTACTGCTGTCTATACTTGTTCCCCTGGCCAGTGGAAAAGTTACTGAAAAAGATTTAATTTATAACCTTACTTCAATCCCCGGAATTATGGCTATTATTGGCGGTGCGCTGGCTACTCACTTAAACCAGCAGGGTCTAAGATTACTGCAAATTGACCCCGAAATTATTTTTGGACTGGTAATAGGCTGCATAATCGGCATTGTATTCTTTAACGGCCAGCCGGTAGGTCCCCTGATGGCAGCAGGTGTCGCTGCCTTATTCCTTGAAGTTTTCAGCTACTTTAAGTAGTCAGATTATTGAGCACAGCTTGAAAGTGCTTGGGCAGGGGAGCTTCGAACTCCAAGTACTCAGCAGTTCTGGGGTGCTTAAATCCAAGCACCGCTGCATGCAGCAGCTGGCCATTAAGGTTAAATTTTTTTGTTTTACCACCGTACTTGGGATCTCCTACCACCGGATGCTTGATATATGCCATGTGAACACGTATCTGGTGGGTACGCCCCGTTTCCAATTGGCACTCTACCAGGGTGTATTGGCCAAATCTCTTTTTAACCTTAAAATGCGTTATGGCCTGTTTAGAATTTTTATCGGTAACCGCCATCTTCTGCCTATTACTTGGATCTCTACCTATGGGAGCCTCTATGGTGCCTGACTCCACCTGCAGGTTTCCGTGCACCAGTGCCAGGTATCGCCTGGTTACACTATGTTCTTTTAACTGCCCTGCTAAATCCAAGTGCGAGGCATCGTTTTTTGCCACCACCAGCAGCCCACTGGTGTCCTTGTCTATACGGTGCACAATTCCCGGCCTCAACACCCCGTTAATCCCGGACAAGTCCCGACAGTGATATAATAAGGCGTTAACCAGGGTTCCTGAATAGTTTCCATCTGCAGGATGCACCACCATGCCCTGCGGCTTGTTTACTACAATTACATCTTCATCTTCATAGTAGATGTCCAGGGGGATATTTTCAGGTTCTACGGTCAGCTCTACCGGGTCAGGTTCTATCAATTCTATCTTATCACCGGTCTGCAGTTTGTAACTGGGCTTAACTTCTTTACCATTAATCTTGGCCATTCCTTCACAAAGCAGTTTTTGAATATAGGAACGGGTTAAATCCTCAATTTCCCGGGCTAGAAATTTATCCAGCCTTGTTCCGGCATCCTGTTCATTAATTTCAAAGATATATGTGACCGGCATACCTAACCTTCCTCCTCAACATCTTCTCGTTCTGGTCTTCTGACTACTTCCAGCACCAGTACCCCTACTCCAATTACAATGGCAGTGTCAGCCAAGTTAAAAACGGGCCATATTTGAAAATCTAAAAAATCTACTACTTTTCCATACCTTATCCTATCAATTAAATTTCCAGCGGCTCCACCGGCTACCATTCCCAGGGCCACCTGTACTAGTATAGTTTCCCGCATAATACGCTTGTAAAAAACGGCCAGTCCCAGCATCAGCACTGCTGTCACTGTTATAAAAAAGGCAGTTTTATAGGCCAAAATCCCAAAAGCTGCCCCGGGATTTAATATATATGTAATGTGAAAAATATTCTTAATTACCGGTATGGACTGGTGCAGTTCCATGGTAGATTGAACCAAGTATTTTGCTGCTAAATCAATTATTAGTACAAGTAGGGCTGCAGTTAAAAGAGGCATTGTTAAAACCCCCATGATAGTATTTATTCCCAAATAATAATAATATAGCATATTAGAGGCAAAACACAAATTACCTTAAGAAAAAGACATTGGTCTTATCACCAGCCAAGGTATTTACACTCCCAAAAACACGCCGGCACATAGCTCCTCAAACATACCCGGTGCTTTTCCTCCCCAATAAAAATAATACAGGGCAGTTCCTAAAAACTGCCCTTCTTTTCTAATCATTCTCTTCTTCTTTTAAAACAGGACCAAATTCATCTGTGGTTTTAAAGCTTTCATATATAATCCCGTTATCTACTTCATATGGTAAGTTTTCAACTTCTTCTACGGCCCCCTTTACCTCCCTTTGATCTCCCTCAGGATCTATACTGTCTACTTCATATTCCGGGTCAGTTTCATAACTTAAGCTGTGCCTGGCCACTTCCTGCAGCGCATCTTCCCCATCATAAAAATTTTTATCTGTATTATCATTAAGGGTGCGTTCAAAGGGATGCATCAACACATCTTCTTCTATGGGGCGTGGATGGCGCAAAGGTATATTTTCATCTGCTGCCTTACAGTCCCTGCATATGGTTGTATAAGGTACGGCTTCCAACCTCTCTAGTGGAATTTCTTTTCCACACACCTCACATTTTCCATAAATACCCTGTTTCATTGCCTCTAATGCATTATCAATTGCCTGTACTACCACCCGGGCCTGCTCTTTTAAAGAAAGGTCCTTGCTGCGTTCAAACATTTCACTTCCCACATCGCCTGGATGGTTGTCAATGGCTGAAAGTTCACCAAAAGAAGTATCCATGGACTCTCCTAATCCGCCTTTATTTATACTCCTTATGCGCTCCAGCATCTGGTGCCGTTCTTCAAGCATTCGCTGTCTTAAATACTCTAACTGCCTAGACTGCACATTATCTCCTCCTATTCGGTATCCTGGTAGGTTACTGCTGTATGTATTAGTATGTTCCAAGCCTAATCTGGACTATTTTTACTATCTCAGCGATAACATTTCCTATGACGGGAATTGTCACCAGGGATTTTAAAATATATACCACAAAGGCCCCTAAAAAGGCAAAGCCCACACCTATTCCCAATCCCCGGGCTACTCCACTGATAAAATTTATATATAGAAGCCGCCATGGACTTTCGAGAAGCCGGACATATTCAGCCAATTTCATTTTTTCCATGTTAGTGGCCAGCCTGTCTATGCGCTCTTCCAGGGTTTTTAAATTTTCTCTGGTTATATCATTATTCATTTCTGACTCCCCTGGCAGTTAATTTACAAGTTTAATTTACCCTATCGCCAAGCTTTTTATTTTTTTGCAGCAGAGATTTAAGGTTTTGTTTTTATTATCTTTCTGCTGACAATAATAAAATTAAGAAAATAAAGCAGAAAGGATTTAGCACATTAATCAAGAAAAAATATCACTTGGAATTAAACAAAAATTTTTCGGGAGTAGAGACAATGAAAAAGTTACCGGAAGAGTTTAAAAAACGAATGCAGAAACTATTGGGTAATGAATACCAGGAATTTATTAATTCATTTTCTGAACCACGGCATTATGGGCTGCGGGTTAATACACTAAAAATTAATGCAGATACCTTTAAAGATATGTACCCTTATGCATTGGAACCTGTTCCTTGGACAGCAAATGGTTTTTATTTTTCTGAAGGGGAGCGCCCGGCGAAACACCCCTACTACCATGCCGGGCTTTACTACATCCAGGAACCCAGCGCAATGGCACCAGGAGCAGTATTAGGTGCAAAACCTGGTGAAAAAGTGCTGGATTTATGCGCCGCCCCCGGAGGAAAATCCACTCAAGCAGCAGCAGATCTGGCGGGCAGCGGTATCCTGGTGGCTAACGATGTAAGCAAGGACAGAGTGAAAGCCCTGGTAAAAAACATTGAGAATTTTGGTGTTAAAAATGCTGTAATTACTAATGAAACGCCGTCCAGGTTGGCAGAAGTTTTTACAGGTTTTTTTGACAAGGTAATTATAGATGCCCCCTGCTCCGGGGAGGGAATGTTCCGCAAAGACCCGGAAGCAGCTAAAAAATGGGCTTTTTATAATATTGAAACTTGTGCCTCCATACAAAAGGATATACTGTGTGATGCAGCAAAAATGCTAAAACCGGGAGGGTACTTAATTTACTCCACCTGTACATTTGCTCCAGAAGAAAACGAAGGTAAAATTAAAGAGTTCTTAAAGCATCATCCCTCCTTTAAATTGGTTGATATACCAAAGAAAAATGGATTGAGTCCCGGGAGACCTGATTGGGTTAATGGCCGGGAAGAACTTAAAAAGTGCGCCCGGCTCTGGCCTCATAAGGTTAAAGGTGAGGGGCACTTCATTGCCCTTCTTCAAAAGACTTCAGGATATGAGGGTGTAAATGCTTCTTCTAGGCAGAAGGCATTACCGGCCAGCAGTAAAGGACTGGAATATTTTAGTCATTTTATAAATGAAAATATGAATACCAGGATAGAGGGAAACTTAATTCTCTATGGAAATCATCTCTACCTTATGCCGGAAGGGTTACCAAACCTGGAAGGATTAAAAGTGGTCCGGCCTGGCTGGTATCTTGGCATGTTAAAAAAGAAAAGGTTTGAACCCAGCCATGCCATGGCCATGGCTTTAAGGCCGGCCGATGTAAAACGGGTTGTTAACTTTTCTTCTTCATCTAGGGAAGTGCTGAGTTATCTTAAAGGGGAAACTCTTTTTCAAACCGGTGAAAAAGGATGGACATTGGTTTGTGTGGACGGCTTCCCGCTTGGGTGGGCAAAACAGGTTTCCGGTCTTCTTAAAAATTACTATCCCAAGGGATGGCGGTGGTTAGATTAATGGGCAAAAGCGCAAAAGAAAACCAGCGTATAGATAAAATTCTTGCCAACATGGGGTACGGTACACGCAAAGAAATTAAGCAGCTGATAAAAAAAGGTCTGGTAACTGTAGACGGCAGGGTAGTAAATAACCCTGGTGCTCATGTAAATCCTTATACCAGCACAATAAAAGTTAATGACACTGTAGTTAAATATAAAAAATATGTGTACATTATGATGAATAAGCCCGCAGGAGTCTTGTCAGCAACCCGGGACAGCTGCCAGCATACTGTTTTAGACCTGCTGGAAGATAAATACACAGCATTTAAGGTATCCCCCGTCGGCCGTCTTGATAAAGATACAGAAGGCCTGCTTCTGCTGACCAATGATGGTAAGCTGGCCCATGAACTGCTTTCCCCGAAAAAAAAGGTACCCAAAAATTATTATGCTGTCATTAAAGGCAGGGTAACAAAGGAGGACGCAGAAACTTTTAAAAATGGTGTTGTACTGGATGACGGTTACAAAACCTTACCTGCTGAACTGGAAATTATAAAAAGCGGTGAAACATCTGAGGTGAAGATAACAATTTATGAGGGAAAGTACCACCAGGTTAAAAGAATGTTCAGGGCAGTGGAAAAAAAAGTAAATTATCTAAAAAGGCTGGCCATGGGAGAACTGCAGCTTGACACCACTTTGGCACCCGGTGAGTACCGTGAATTAACCGAGCAGGAACTCAATATGTTAAAGAAAACCCCCTAAGTCCGTGTCTACTTTAGGGGGTTCACTTTAATAATACATCCAGGGCAATTATTAATTTTTCAAGCTGTTGATAGGAGCAGGTATGCGCCCGCCTCTCTTAACGAAGTGAGCTGCAGATGGTTCCTTTACTGGAATAATAGGTGCATGTCCCAGGAGACCACCAAACTCCACATTGTCACCAACTTTTTTACCCGGTGCAGGAATTATCCGCACAGCAGTGGTCTTTTGATTAATTACCCCAATTGCTACTTCATCTGCAATGATAGCTGCTATTGTCTCTGGCGGTGTATCACCAGGTACAGCAATCATATCCAAACCCACTGAACAAACACAGGTCATAGCTTCTAGTTTTTCCAATGTCAGCGTTCCTTCCTGGGCTGCCCTGATCATACCTGCATCTTCACTTACTGGAATAAAGGCCCCGGACAGCCCGCCCACATAACTGGATGCCATCGCCCCGCCTTTTTTCACCGCGTCATTCAGCAGCGCAAGGGCCGCAGTAGTCCCGTGGGTGCCGCAGCGTTCCAATCCCATAGCTTCCAGTACCTCTGCTACACTGTCCCCCACCGCCGGGGTTGGCGCCAGTGAAAGGTCTACAATGCCAAAGGGGACATTTAATTTCTTGGCTGCCGCCCGGCCCACAAGTTCACCCATTCGAGTAATTTTAAAAGCAGTATTTTTTACTGTTTCTGCTAACGTTCCAAAATCTTTATCCTTCACTTTTTCAACTGCATTTTTTACTACTCCCGGTCCACTTACACCGACATTTATTACGCATTCCGGTTCTCCTACTCCGTGAAAAGCCCCGGCCATGAAAGGATTATCTTCCGGCACATTGGCAAACACCACCAGCTTGGCACATCCTAACCCATCTTTATCTGCCGTTAACTTTGCAGTTTCCACAACCACCTGACCCATTTTGTAGACAGCATCCATATTGATTCCGTCCTTGGTTGTGGCCACATTTACCGATGAACATACTCGCCCGGTTGCAGCCAGTGCCTGGGGAATAGAATCTATGAGGATTTTATCCCCCTTAGTTATTCCTTTATGAACCAGGGCAGAAAACCCACCGATAAAGTTAACTCCCACCTCTGCCGCAGCATCATCCAAAGCCTGGGCAAACATGACATAATTATCGGTCTTACTGGCCTCCGCCACCATTGATATAGGGGTAACTGATATGCGTTTATTTACAATGGGAATTCCATACTCCCGCTCAATCTCTTCTCCAACAGAAACCAGTCGTTCTGCTTTAGTGGTAATTTTATCATATATTTTCCTGCAGGCTGCCTTAGGATCAGGGTCGGAACAGTCCCGCAGGCTGATACCCATGGTAATGGTCCTAATATCTAAATTTTCCTTTTGCACCATCCTAATTGTTTCCATAATTTCATTCATTGTCAGCATGGCCAGTTATTCCCCCCAATTATATCCTGTGCATATAACGAAAAACATCCTCATGCTGGGCATCAATACGAACCCCTAACTTTTCAGCTTCTTCATTTAAAAGATTTTTTAATTCAGCCAGCTCCACTGTACTTTCTGTCATGTCTCCAACCATTATCATGGTGAACAGGTCCTGCATAATGGTCTGGCTGATATCTAAAATATTAACGTTTGCTTCTTTTAAAACGCCGGACACCCCGGCAATGATTCCCACCCGGTCCTTACCAATGACTGATATTATTACCCGGTTTCCGCCTCCATCATCTTTTCTAATGTGATTCAAAGTAAGCCCTCCTTTGTGTTAGCCTTTAATTCTGATTTTATTAGTTAATGAAAAAAATACGCGGGTTGCCCCGCGTTAACAGCGTGTCTTTTTAAGACGCAGGCTGAACGGCTTTTTTCCGCCGCCTTTCATCCACAAGGTCATACCACAGCGGGCTGGCTGTAAAAATTGACGAGTAAGCACCGCTGGTAACACCAATAATCAGGGCCAAAACAAAGTTTTTAATGGTAGTCCCACCAAAGAAATAAAGCGGCACCAGAACAAACAGTACTGTCCCGGTTGTATTGATGGAACGGGCCATAGTCTGCCAAAGACTGAAGTTAATAACATCAGCCAGCTTCATCCCTTTCTTAAGATCCATATTTTCCCTGATCCGGTCAAAAATAACTATGGTATCGTTTATGGAGTAACCAACTACTGTTAATACGGCGGCAACAAAGGCACTATCTATTTCTATCTGCAGGATAGAGAGCAGCCCCAGCGTCACCAGCACATCATGCATTATAGCTGCAATTGCTGCAATCCCCTGCTTGAATTCAAAACGCCACGTTATATATACTACCATTAACACAGACGCAATTCCAAGGGCCAAAAGTGCCTTACGAGTTAGTTCTGCACCAATTTTAGGCCCTACCTTGTCATTACGCAAAAGAGTCATACTCCCTAGTTCTTCATCCAGGGCCTTCAAAAGCTTTTCATTTTCCTCTTCTGTGAGCACTTCAGTGCGGATTATAAATACTCCCCCGGTACTTTTCTGAATGTATTTATCATTTAGACCTTGTTCCTTAATTACCTCACGCACCTGGGCAGTGGATGTTTCTTTGTCAAACTTAACTTCCACAATGTTTCCGCCAACAAAATCAATACCCAAATTTAAACCTTGAATAAGCAGGGAAACAAGGCCCGGGAGGATTATCAACGCTGAAATTATATACCAAAGTCTGCGCTTGTGAATAATATGAAACAAGTTTATTCCCCCTTAAGCCCCGTAGAACCTGGTATTTTTAATCACCCTGCTGTCTGCCGTTAATTTCAGCATCCAGCGGGTTAATGTAATGGCAGTAAACATGCTGGACAGTATGCCTATGGACAGGGTAAGTGCAAATCCTCTAATCATGCTGGCACCAAGATAATATAGTACAACAGCAGCAATTAACGTTGTCACGTTAGCATCCATTACCGCCATAAAGGCCCGCTTAAACCCGGCATCAATGGCAGACCGCAAGCTTTTCCCGTTTTTCAGCTCTTCTTTAATACGCTCAAAAATAATGATATTGGCATCTACTGCAATTCCCAGCGATAGTATAAAACCGGCTATACCAGGCAGCGTCAGCACCACATCAAAAACGTTAAATAACCCCAGTACAATAATGGCATAAATTAACAGCGCTATGTTGGCAATAAAACCCGGCACACGATAATACAGCACCATAAAGGCTACAATTAATGCCAGCCCAATTATACCGGCTTTAATTGAACGATCCAGCGAATCCTGTCCTAAAGTTGGACCAACAGTACGCTTTTCTACCACATCCACCTTCACCGGCAGTGCCCCGGAACGGAGAAGAACAGCAATTTCGTGTGCTTCTTCAAAGCTGCTGTAACCTCTAATTATCGCTTTACCATCATAAATAGGCTCATCAACTACCGGTGCCTGCAGCATCTGGCCGTCAAGAAATATTGCTATCTGCTGGTTTACAAATCTTTTAGTGGCCTCAGCAAACTTTTCGGTCCCTTCCGGTGTAAACTCTAAGTTAACAACCGCCTCATCATTTGGCAGGATGTTTTCAACAGCATTTTTTAAATCCGCACCGGTAACTATAACTTCCCCATCGGGACCAACAAATTCCAGGTATGCAGTTTTGACAATAGAATCCACTGCCGATTCTGGATCTTCTATCCCGGCCAGTTCCACCACAATGCGGCGCTCACCCTCCTTCTGAACCACCGGTTCGGATACACCGAAACCGTTAACCCGCCGCTCAATGGTGGCCAGCAGTTGATCCATTTTCTGCTTGTCCACCTTAACTTCTTCGGTATCCTGGGCCTCTAATACCACATGCACACCGCCCTGCAGGTCAAGTCCCAGGTCGATGTTCCTGGTTAGCGGCAGCCAGGGTACTTCTTCTTCTGAAAACACCGGTTTAACAGCCAGTACGGCAGCAGCTGCTGCCAGTACCAGCATGGTCACCAGCTTTACAAAGCTGCCCCATTTCATAAACTAAATTCCTCCCTTAATCTGGCTAAAAAGTAAGCCTACCGCTTCAAATAACCTTAAACAAGGGTTATTATATACCCGTACTGCAAAATATGTCAATTAAATAACCTTAACATGACACTTTACAGCAGTTTGGCCCCGTTAATTACCAGCTCAAAATTGCAGCCCAGGTGATTTGCAGCACGGCGGCACAGCATCATTCTTTCTAGGAAAATTTCAAAATACTCCATCACCGGTGTTATTGATATATCAATGGAAAGTTCCATAGTAATAGTGCGGTTTTCTTCATTCACATAAACAAAGGAATGTTCTGCAGCATAATTAACCCGGTCATGTATGTCAAAGGTGGCAAAATCAGTATTCCGAACCCGTGAACGGTGAACATCTGACTTGTCAGCCAATATTAAAGCGGCAGCAATATGGTTTACCGGGTACCCGTACTGTTCTTCGTGATTAGCAATGGCTGATGCCACGATACAAACTTCTTCCGGCGGCATACCCATCTGCAGAAGAATAGGAAATGCAATATTGGCACCTGAAATCCCGTGATCATTCCGGCTGATTACATTACCAATATCGTGCAGGTACCCGGCTATGGCTGCAAGCTCAGCATCCCGTTTCGGGTATCCAAGCTTGCTTATTATTTCTTCAGCAATACTGGAAACCAGGTTAATATGCCGGTAGCTGTGCTCAGTAAATCCCATGGAACCAAGAAACTCATTACCTTTTCTAATACAAGCATCAATAATCGGATTGGCTTTAATATCATCTAAAGTGACCAAGATGATCTCTCCTCGTAAATTAGTCTTTATATTTTAAAAAAGAGTAGACAGTGTCTACTCTTTTTAATCGTCATCCTTAGGTCCATTTGCTTTTCTGCGAACCTGGCCGATGGCAGTTTTTAAAAATTCAACTTTAATATTATCTGCCAGGCGGAGTACTACCGTATCTTCTTTAATTCTAACCACTGTTCCTAAAATCCCACCAACTGTGGTAACCTCGTCATGTACCTGAAGCTCATTTATCATTTTCTGGTGTTCTTTTTGACGTTTTTGTTGGGGTCTGATAAAAAGAAAGTAAAGCAGGGCAAATAGTGCAACTATGTAAATGATAGAAACAACCTGTGGGTCCAAAATTCAACCTCCTTTCAGCCATATAAAAATTTATTCTACTTGTTACCAGATTCTGCTTTAAATTCTGTTTTTCCTGCTTGTACAAAGTACTTTTTTACTTGTCTTGATACTTGTCAAAAAACTCATTACGGAATTCTAAAAGTCTGTCATTTCTGATTGCTTCCTTTATTCTTTCCATCAACCGAAGGATAAAATACAGGTTATGCCAGGTTGTTAACCTAATACCCAGTACTTCTCCTGCTTTTAAAAGATGCCGGATGTAAGCCCTGGTATAATTACGGCAGACATAACATTCACAGTCCTCATCAATTGGCCTGAAGTCCCTGGCATACTTGGCATTTCTTACATTAAGCCTTCCGTACTGGGTAAATACTGTACCTGTACGGGCAGTACGGGTGGGAAGCACACAATCAAACATATCTACTCCCCGTATTACCCCTTCAATTAAACAGTCTGGCGAACCTACCCCCATTAAATAACGGGGCTTATCATCGGGTATAAGCGGTATGGTATATTCCAGCATTTCATACATCAGCGGCTTGGGTTCTCCCACTGATAGACCGCCAATGCCATAGCCGGGAAAATCTAATTCTATCAACTCTTTAGCACTTTGTTCCCTTAATTCTTTGTATACAGACCCCTGGATAATACCAAACAAGGCCTGGTCTTCACGATGGTGGGCTTTTTTGCAGCGTTCAGCCCACCGGGTGGTTAATTCCAGCGATTTCTTTGCGTATTCATAATCACAAGGATAAGGAGCACATTCATCAAAGGCCATGGCAATATCTGCTCCCAGTGCCATTTCAATTTCCATCACTTTTTCTGGTGTGAAGAAATGCTTAGAACCATCAATGTGAGAACGAAATTCAACCCCATCCTCATTAATCTTCCTTAGATCTCCCAGGCTGAACACTTGAAAACCGCCACTGTCTGTAAGAATAGGACCATGCCAGTTCATAAAATTGTGCAGCCCACCGGCTTCTTGGACCAGTTCATGTCCAGGACGCAGGTATAAATGGTAGGTATTACTCAGCACCAGCCGGGCGCCAACTTTCCACACTTCATCCGGGGTCATAGTTTTTACCGTTGCCTGGGTACCTACCGGCATAAATATGGGAGTTTCCACCTTCCCGTGAGGAGTATGCAGTAATCCCAGCCGAGCCCTAGTACGGGTATCCTGTTTAAGCGTTTCAAATGTTACAGGTGCCTTCATAATCCCCTCCACTAAATTATCAGCATAGCATCTCCAAAACTAAAAAACCTGTACTTTTCTTTTACTGCCTCTTCATAGGCTTTCATTATTTTATCTTTACCAGCAAAAGCGGCCACCAACATCATCAGTGTAGACTTAGGCAGGTGAAAATTAGTAATTAATGCATCAACACATTTAAATTTATAACCAGGATATATAAAAATATCCGTCCAGCCGCTTCCCGGCTTAACTTTACCATCGGCACCGGCAGCAGTTTCCAGGGTGCGTACACTGGTGGTACCAACTGCTACTACTTTATTCCCACGTTCCTTGGCCGCATTAATAATGTCAGCAGTTTCTTTCGTTACCTCATAATATTCCTGGTGCATTTTATGCTCCCGGATATCCTCGACTTTCACCGGCCTAAAAGTACCCAGCCCCACATGCAAAAGCAGCCTGGCCACTGTTATCCCTTTCTGCTGCACCTGGTGCAGCAGTTCTTCAGTAAAGTGCAGACCGGCAGTAGGAGCAGCCGCTGACCCTTCTTTACGGGCATATACAGTTTGGTACCGGTCTCTGTCCTGGAGTTCTTTTTTTATATAAGGGGGCAGCGGCATTGTACCTATACGATCCAGCAGCTCTAAAAAGTTACCAGTATACTTAAATTCCAGCACCCTGCCTCCAGCTTCCGTCTTATCTATTATGTCTGCCTCTAAAAGTACCTGCTTTCCATCAGTAAAGGTCAGCGTATCTCCCACTTTTGCCCGCTTTCCGGGCTTTACTAGGGCCTCCCAGCAGGTGCCAGTCTGCTGTTTTAACAGCAGAACTTCAATTTTCGCCCCGGTGGCTTTTCTCTTACCGTACAGCCTAGCCGGCAGCACCTTAGTTTCATTTATAACCAGCGTATCTCCGGGCCTTAAGAACTTTATAATTTCATTAAAGTGTCGGTGTTCCAATACCCCGCTGTTTCTGTGTAAAACCATTAATCGAGATTGGTCCCGCCTGTTCAATGGTTCCTGGGCAATCAGTTCTTCAGGTAAATAATAGTCGTAATCTGATGTCTTGTACATGTTTTACACTTACTCCCCGTAATTATATTCCAGTTCTGCACCATTGTAGTAGTATTCCAAAATATCCTGGTAGCTATAACCTTCCCAAGCCATTCCCCTGGCCCCGTACTGGCTCATTCCCAGACCGTGGCCCCAGCCGCTGCCTGTAAAGGTTACAGATAATAAATTATTTTCTTCATCATTCTCTTTTTTCATAGTAAAAAGACTGCTCTTCAGCCCAAGGGCATAGCGGACCATGTCAGCATTAAAAATATCCTCTTCTTTAACCCTTCCGTTTTCATCTATCCCTTTAACTTGTATTTTTTTCACCCTGGCCCCGGTTTCATCCCGCTGGACCTCGTTTATATCTAATATCTTACTATATAAATAACCTTTTGATTTCAGCTGTTTAGCCAGCTGATCAGCAGACATAGTAACTGACCAGTCATAATGTTTTTCGTTGTAATCATAAGGATCTTTTTTAGCGGTCAAGTATGGAATATATTCCTTCCAAACCTCATCACAATTACCTGTAAACCCACCGCTGCTGGAGTGAAATACAGCCAGGATTAATCTATCATTGTAAGTAAGAACTTGTCCCTTTGTTTCCTCCACTGCTTTATTTGTTTCCGGAGTTTCATGATCATAACCGTGATATACTTGATTTTTCTGGGTAGCCAGTACATCAAAACCGTATGCCAGGTACTGGCCTCTGGAATAAAGGGCATACGTGCGTGCCACCACCGCCTGGGCTTTTAAAGCTTCTTCAGGCCAATCATAAGGCATTTCGCTTGGTACTACTCCATAAAGATATTCTTCCAGGGGCAGGTCATTTATGGCTGTAATACCCGTTTCATCCAGGCGGAAGTCAAAATTACCCCGGTACCGTTTTGATGTGTTTCCTGTATATAATGTTACCAGCTGCAGTTCATCTTGTACCTTTAAATTAGCCATTCCGCTGGCAGATATCAGGGTCCACTTAGACATATTTTCTGGCAGTTCTTTTATTTCCCCGGCAGCATTTACAGCTACCAACCCCCTGCCGCCAGTTCTTTTTACTAGAGCCCCGCTGCCGCTTAGGATACTTGCTTCCTGGTTTACCTTTCGCACTAGCAGCGGTCCTCTAAATTCACTTACCGTGCTGCCGCTGCAGCTGAGGCGAAGGATTGATTTTCCTTCACCCTGGTCAACTCTTTCAACCTTGTATCTTTTATGTGGTTCGGCTTCGGCAATAAATTCACCGTTATAACCTTTGAAAAATATATATCTGCCCTGAATGGAAAATTCAATTTCAGGTGCCTGTCTAACTAAACCAATGCGAATAGTTTTAGGAGTTACAGATACACCGCTTCCCTCGGCACTTGATACTTGATATACCAAGTGAATAACAGGCAGTACTGCTGCTAAAACTAGCAAAGAAATTAACCAGAACGATTTCTTGTGCAAACCCAATACCCCCGCAGGATGAAATTAACACAAATTTATAAATTCGACATATACAGCTGCGTTCCTTTATTAAACAAAAATTTAGGACTCAATTGCCATGAGCCCTATTTTCTAAAAAGAATATTAGCTAAAAATGTAAGAACCAAACTTAATATTATCATACTCGCTGCTGGAAAGTAAAAAGAAAAGTTACCTTTCTGTATATAAATATCTCCAGGCAGTCTGCCCAATCCCATGAATTTTCCCGCACCCACCATTAAGCCGCCAATTATGATTAAAAACAACCCCAGCACCAATATCATTTTACCCATTGATTGAAGGGGATCCAAGTTATCACTCTCCCTTCTTTTTATTTCGCGGCATGTAACGGTCTCTTTCACTGTATATGCAGCCGCAGTACTGCTGGGTATAATGCCCTGTTTCTTTTGCCCGCATGTAGGCTTCTTTAAAACCGGGCCTAAAATCTATATAATAAAAGGGAACTCCATATTTCTCCCCTGCTGCTTCACCTATTTCCTTCAACATCTCATGCTTTTGAAAGGGGCTTACCAAAAGGGTGGTGGTAAAAGCGTCAAATTTACCCCGGCGGGCAATCTGAGCAGCTCGTTTCAACCTCATGCTGTAACAATACATGCAGCGGTTTGCTTCCCGGTGTACTACGTTCTGCAGATATCCTTCCAAGTCATAATCATCTTCTATAATGGCTTTTATTCCTTCATTTTCCATAAACCACTGGTAGTTATCTTTCCGTTTTTTCCATTCTGTAAAAGGATGAATGTTGGGGTTATAAAAGTGCCCTACAACATCATGGCCTTCATTTTTCAAATACTCAAGCGGGTAAATGGTGCAGGGACCACAGCAGCTGTGCAGCAGTATTTTTTTCCCCAATTAAAACCACCTTCTTTCATTCCCATAGTTTTTCTTGTTTACCTTCTTTGTTCGGTAACGGTATGCCCAGCTGCCGGTATGCATTGGCTGTAGCCACTCTACCCCGGGGAGTTCTGGCCAGCATCCCTGTCTGAATCAGGTAGGGCTCCAGTACATCCTCTACAGTTCCCGGTTCTTCGCTAATGGATGCAGCTAACGTCTCCAATCCCACCGGCCCACCATTATACTTTTCAATTATTGTCTTTAATAAGCGGCGGTCTGATTTATCTAATCCCATGCTGTCTACTTCAAAAAAACGCAGTGCTTCATCGGCAACTTCAGCTGTAATTATCCCGTCTGCCTTTATTTCAGCATAATCACGAACACGCTTTAACAACCTGTTAGCTATCCTTGGAGTCCCCCTGGAACGGCGGGCAATCTCTTCCACACCCCCGTCTCCCAGTTTGATATTTAAAATTCTTGCTGAGCGGAGCAGTATTTCTGCCAGCTCTTCAGGTTGATAAAATTCCAGCCTGCTTATTACACCAAAACGGTCACGCAGGGGAGATGTCAGCAGTCCAGCCCTGGTGGTTGCCCCCACCAGCGTAAACTTAGGCAGGTCGAGCCGGATTGAGCGGGCACTGGGTCCCTTACCAATTATTATATCCAGGGAAAAATCCTCCATGGCCGGGTACAATATTTCTTCCACCGACCGGCTTAAACGGTGTATTTCATCAATAAACAAAACATCTCCGGGATTGAGATTTGTCAATATTGCAGCCAAGTCACCGGGACGTTCTATGGCTGGGCCAGAAGTGGTACGCAGATTTACTCCCATTTCATTGGCAATAATACCAGCCAGAGTGGTTTTCCCTAAACCCGGCGGGCCGAACAGCAGAACATGATCCAAAGGTTCTCCTCTTTTTAAAGCAGCTTTAATAAATATTTCTATAGTTTCCTTTACCTTTATTTGCCCTATATATTCCCCCAACCTGCGGGGCCTTAACCCATTTTCATTTTCTATTTCTGATTTATCTGCTGCTGCGGATACCAGCCTTTCATCTTTTTCAATCATATCTAATCCCCTATTCTTTAATTAAATACTTAAGTGAAAGCTTAACCAACGTAGAAACATCTGAAGGTGGTTTGTGGTTGGTTAAAGCTTTTTTAACTGCTGCTGTTGATTCCGACTGATTATATCCCAGGGCCACTAGAGCAAATTCTGCGTCCTGCTGTATTGAGCCCGGGTATTCTTTACTTGTTTCAACTGCCGCAGCTGAAGCTGGGAAAATATTAATTTTATCCTTTAACTCCAATATTAAGCGCTGGGCAGTTTTTTTGCCAATACCCGGAACTTTAGTTAAAGCAGCTGCATCTTCATTACTAATAATTTCACTAATGCTCTCAGGCCTGTAGACCGACAGCACCGCCAGGGCTCCCTTGGGCCCAACACCGGATACGTTTAGTATCGCAGTAAATATACTTAACTCATTTTCGGTTTTAAAACCATACAGCTGGATGCTGTCTTCCCGAACAATCATATATGTGTATAAAAAAACCTCTTCCCCCAGCTTTGGCATAGACGAAAGAGTATTGGCGGAAACCTGCAGTTGATAACCAACCCCGTTAACATCTATTACTACCCTGCCGCTGGATTCAGCAGCCAGCTTACCGCGAAGAAAAGCAATCATAAAGACACTCTCCCCATATTGGGAACATGGTGGGCGTGGCATATGGCAACTGCCAAGGCATCTGCAGCGTCATCGGGCTTTGGTACCTGGAGTAAGTTAAGCATTGTTTTTACCATATACTGCACTTGTTTTTTTTCAGCCCGCCCGTAACCAACCACTGATTGTTTTACCTGCAGGGGAGTATATTCAAAAACATCAAGGCCGGCGTTGGCACCAGCCAGCAGGGCTACCCCCCTGGCATGCCCAACTGCCAGCGCTGTTCGGGTATTCTTATTAAAAAACAATTCTTCTACAGCATATTGATCAGGCTTGTGATAGGAAATAAGCTCGGTTAAGTCGGTGTAAAGGGTATGCAGGCGCTTGTATAAGGGCAGTTCTGCCCGTGTGCGAACAGCACCGCATTCTACTAATTTGAAATCACTGCCTGTATATTCGATAACACCATAACCTGTTATAGCTGTACCGGGATCAACTCCCATAATCAGCATATAAAACTCCTCCATTAACCAGTTAAATAGAACAACTGTTCAGGTACATTATACCACTTAACATCTAACAAGTGCTACAAATTAACCACATCAACTTAATTCATCAATATTCTCCAAAACTGCATATAATTCTTTTTCAGTGGCAAATTCCAGTTCCTGCTCCAACTCCGCCTTCACCTGGAGTGGTTGAGAATTATATTCCATTCCCTTGTTCAGTTTCTCCTGCCAAACAGCAGGAAGATTACTAAGCTGTTTATTTTCTATGACTTCCATTAAAAATTTGTTTACCCCTAAAGGACCTTGAAATACAGCTAGGTGTCCATTGTATATTCCTAAATGGCGGTAGTTTTCATGCTTTGAACAAAGCGCATCAACCCTTCTTGATAGTACCAGTTTTTCCGGTAATTCAAAATGCACCTGCCATCCATCACCTGCAGCAAACATCTCCAGTAGATCATCTTTATTCATACCAACCAGGGCTGCAGTCTCACCTAAAGGTTTTACTTCCACGTCACCACAGAGGTATATATACTGCTTGTACACTTTAGTATTTTCTGTAATAACCTGCTCTTCCGTTAAAGCTTCTTCAGCAGACGCCCATAATTTATTGATTTTATGGCTGTTTTTTTCTCCAAACATACCTGTGGCTAGTATGTACACAGATAACAACATCCCTACAACCAGTAAGGCACTAATTATAGATAAAAACAGCCTGGATAAAAACACTTAAAAAACCTCCTGAACATTTCTTTAGTTAAATATGCCAGCGCCTTACTATATTTTCCATTTGTTGTGTATTTAATACCTTTTGTAACGGTATTCACACGAGACAAGTCTTAAGAATAAAGTATTAGAAAATAATACAGGTGGAAGACATATGCTTAAATTAATACTTAAATTTCCTTTATTAACAGTTTTAGCCTGGCAGTGTAAGCAGTTTTTTAAGAAAGTACATTAAAAAACCTACGGTCTTATCACCGCCAAGGTATTTACACTCCGAAAACACGCCGGCACATATACTTGAATGAACTTTCTCCGGTAAATACCTTGGATGCGTTTTCTGATTAACGCAAAAAAGGACTCTAAACGAGTCCTTATACAACTTTATTGTAAACTTTTACTCATCTGTTTCCAAGTTGGAATATACATCATCAACATCATCATGCTCTTCCAGCTTTTCCAGCAGTTTGATGGCCTTTTCAGCTTCTTCAGGTCCCAGTTTTACTGTATTCTGGGGCACCATGGTAATTTCTGCTTCAGAGACCGGGATTTTTTCTTCTAAATTTTTATATACATCTGTAAAGTCATCAGGTGAGGTAAAAATTTCATATACATCATCTTCAACTTTTATATCCTCGGCACCGGCTTCCAAGGCCAGCATCATTAAATCATCTTCATTAACGCCTGCTTTTTCCTTATCTATAACCAGCAGACCCTTGCGCTCAAACATCCAGGAAACACAACCGCTTTCTCCTAAATTCCCGTTATGCTTAGAGAATATATGGCGTATTTCACCAGCAGTACGGTTGCGGTTATCAGTTGTTATATTTAACATAACAGCTACACCGCCAGGACCGTAACCTTCATAAACAATTTGTTCCAGGTTAGAACTGGCAAGCTGCCCTGTACCCTTCATAATGGCTCGTTCTATTTTATCCTTGGGCAGGTTAGCTTCTTTTGCTTTTTCCAGTGCAGTTTTAAGCCGCAAATTACCGGCAGGGTCACCGCCACCCAGCTTGGCTGCCAAAATAATTTCTTTAGTTAACCTGGTAAATATTTTACCGCGTTGTGCATCCACCTTAGCTTTTTTACGTTTTATATTAGCCCATTTGGAATGGCCAGCCATGACAGTCTCATCTCCCTACCTTGTGAAATATTTTTCCTTCCTCATTGTATAATACATATTAATTATATAGTTTAAAAATTTAAAAATATATCTTATCAGGTATTAAGGCCTTATAGAGCCGGGGGAACTGGGGGCATCCGCCTTTTATGCTCTGTTCTTTGATGCATCTTGTCTACTACTTCTTTAACACGGGGTTCTGCTTCACCCGTGAGGATATAATGGTCCAGTTCCTGGTAAGTTACACCCATTTCTTCTTCATCATCATGCCCCAGCCACAATCCGGCAGAGGGTTTTTTATCAATGATAGGCTGCGGTACACCGAGGTACTTGGCCAATTCATATACTTGCGATTTAACTAAATTGGCTATCGGTAAAATATCACATCCCCCGTCACCGTACTTGGTAAAGAACCCCACGGTGATTTCAGCCTTATTACCTGTACCCACTACCAGGCCCTGATACTTTGCTGCATAAAAATATAAAGTTGTCATTCTCAGTCTTGGTTTAATATTGGCAAAAGCTAGGTCTCTTTTAGTTCTGTCATAGGGTTCATCGGTCAGTTTTTCTACCAGCTTGTCAAATACCTCGTCCAGTACTACCTCTTTTACTGGTATATCAAATGCTTCAGCTACCATTCTGCCGTATTTAGCATCATCAGGATCACTGTAACAAGGCATTATAAAGCCATAAGTGTCATTAGGCCTTACCCGTTTGCACAGCGCTGCTACTACAGCAGAATCCACTCCCCCACTCAGACCAACAATAAAGCTTTGTGCCCCTGCTTCTTCTAGCTTTTCTTCTAACCAAGCTGTAAGTTTGTCCGCTACCTCATTTATCAACAAGACAAACCCCTCCACCATGAAATCAATTTACAAAAATAATCTTAACACAGGGAATACATTATGTGCAATTAAAATAAACATATAACAGTATGTGACATTGTAACACTTACTTATTCGCAGTAAATTGAACAACATTTCCATATGAAACCAAATTACATCCAAAAAAGGGTTGCCTAATTTTACAACAAGCATTACAATATTACTAAATTTAAAATGTTTGAATATTTTTACTTAAATTAATTTATAAAATTTTGTCTACTATTTGACATTTTGATCACAAGCTATATTAACTGGTAATATTGTTATTTTTAGTGATTGTCTCTTTAACTTGTACATAAATTAAATATGCAAGCCTTAACATAACACAAGCAGCTCAAACAATAAGTGAAAGGTGGTGTATGTATTAGGCAAAATTTTAACTAAATAATTAGTTAATACAAAATAATTTAATTGCTTTACTCATACCTGGTTATAAAGTATTAATGCAAGAAAGGGGGATTCTATCTGTATGGGTGCTCAATGCAATTGCCAGAATGAATCCAACAAAAAAGTTGAAGATTTGCTGGCAAAACACCGCGGTAATCCCAACAGCCTTATTGTTGTACTGGCAGGTATTCAGCAGGAATTAGGTTACCTGCCCAAAGATTTATTAATTAGAGTAGCAGAAGAATTAAATGTACCTCTTACTGATGTATATGGTGTAGCCACCTTTTATGCAGCATTTACTCTTCGGCCCAGGGGACGCCACAGCATTAACTTGTGTTTAGGTACTGCTTGTTATGTTAAAGGTGCTCCTGAAGTTCAGGAAGCCATTGAAAAAGAACTGAAGATAAAAGCAGGTGAAACCACTGAAGATCGCCGTTTCACCTTTGATGTTGTCCGCTGTCTGGGGGCATGCAGTATTGCACCGGTTATGACAGTGGATGGTGAAGTACATCCCCGCATGACCCCGGAAAGGGTGCCGGAAGTGTTAGCCAAATATGAATAGACCCTCCAGGGAGGTGAATATATACAAATGACTTTCCAAGAACTAGAAGAAATTAGAAGTAAAGCTAAAAAAGCACTGGCTGTTCGTCTAGGCGGCGAGCCAACTGATGAGTATAAATATCATGTTTTAGTGTGCGGCGGAACCGGTTGTCATTCCTCCGGCTGTCAAGATGTGGCGGATGCTTTAGAAAAGGCAGTCGAAGCCGCAGGACTAAAAAATACAGTTAAACTTATTCAAACCGGCTGTATGGGTGCTTGTCAGCTGGGACCAGTAGTAATGGTCTATCCCGGTGCATATCACTACTGTAACGTCAAACCGGAAGATGTAACCGATATCGTTAATGATCACCTGAAGAACGATAAATTTGTAGAACGACTCTGTTACCGTACTCCTGACGGCGAACTGCAGCCCACCATTAAGGAAATGGATTTCTTTAAGAAACAGCACAAGATCGCCCTCCGCAACTGTGGAATTATAGATCCCGTCTCTCTAGAAGAATATATTGGTATGGACGGGTATGCGGCCTTAGCTAAAGTGCTGAAAGAAATGAGCCCGCAGGAAGTTATAGAGGAAGTTAAAAAGTCCGGCTTACGCGGGCGCGGCGGTGCCGGATTCCCTACCGGGCTTAAGTGGCAGTTCATGGCTGATCAAAAAGCGGACCAAAAATATGTCATCTGCAACGGCGACGAAGGTGACCCGGGTGCTTTCATGGATAACGCTGTCCTAACCGGGGACCCGTATTCTGTTATTGAAGCAATGACCATATGCGGATATGCTACCGGTGCAACAAAGGGATATGCATATATCCGCTTGGAATATCCACTTGCCATTAAAAACTTTAGAAAAGCCTTAGAAGTTTGTCGTGAAAAGGGTTTACTGGGCAATAATATCATGGGAACTGATTTCAGCTTTGACATTGAAATTCGCGAAGGCGCTGGTGCCTTTGTATGCGGTGAAGAAACTGCATTAATGGCATCCACTGAGGGTAAGCGTGGTGAACCAAGACCTCGCCCACCATTCCCTGCACAATCGGGCTTATTTGGCAAACCATCAAATATTAATAACGTTGAAACTTGGGCTAATATCTGCCCCATAATTCTTAAGGGCGCTGACTGGTATGCCAGCATTGGTGTAGGTAAATCCAAGGGTACCAAGGTATTTGCCCTTGCTGGTAAGGTAGTAAACACCGGCCTGGTAGAAGTACCCATGGGAATAAGCCTGCGTGAAGTTGTTGAAGAGATCGGCGGCGGTATTGCAAGCGGTAAGAAATTTAAGGCTGCTCAAACCGGCGGTCCTTCTGGAGGCTGCATCCCCGCTGATCACTTTGATACTTCGTTAGACTATGAAACACTGGCATCCCTGGGATCCATCGTTGGTTCTGGTGGTTTAATTATCACTGACGAAGATACATGTATGGTAGACCTGGCCAAGTTCTATCTTGGCTTTACCCAGGATGAGTCTTGTGGTAAGTGTACACCCTGCCGTATCGGAACTAAGCGGATGCTGGAAATTTTAAACCGCATCTCCAGGGGATTGGGACGTGAAGGTGACATCGAACTGCTGGAAGAGCTTGCTTACATGATTAAGCAGTCTGCCCTGTGCGGACTTGGTCAAACTGCTCCCAACCCAGTACTAAGTACATTAAAGTATTTCCGGGAAGAATATGAGGCTCACATCAAAGAGAAAACTTGCCCGGCCGGAGTTTGTAAAATTAGAGGCGCTAAAAAAGCCACCTCGTAGGATAGGAGGGGAAAACTAGGCATGGCAACAGTAACGTTAACCATTGATAACCAGAAGGTGGAAGTGGAACAGGGTACCACCATCCTGGAAGCTGCCAAAAAAATTGGTATTGAGATACCCACCCTCTGCTATATGAAAGATATAAATGCCATCGGAGCCTGCCGCATCTGCGTGGTGGAAGTTGAAGGTGCCCGCGCCCTGCAGGCTGCCTGCGTAACTCCAGTAGCTGAGGGTATGGTAGTTAAAACCAACTCTGAACTGGTTCGTAAATCCCGCAAGCTTACCTTAGAACTTATTCTTTCTGACCACCCACAGGAGTGTCTCACCTGCCTGCGCAATACCAACTGTGAACTACAGGCACTGGCAGAAGCCTTTGGATTAAAAGAAGTACGCTTTACTCGTGGTGCAGCTAAGAGCGCTACCGAAGCCGACATTGATGACTCTGCTCCATCTATTGTGCGTGACCCACGCAAGTGCGTACTCTGCCGACGCTGTGTGGCAGTGTGTGAAAAAGTTCAGGGCATCAAGGCCATTGGCCCTGTCAACCGTGGTTTTGAAACTATAATAGCCCCACCGTTTGATCAAAAACTAGCCGATGTCAACTGTGCAATGTGCGGCCAGTGTTCACTGGTCTGCCCCACCGGTGCTATAACTGAAAAGGATGATACCGATAAGGTATGGGCAGCATTATCAGATCCCAACAAGCATGTTGTTGTACAAACAGCACCAGCAACCCGTGTTTCTATTGCTGAAGAATTTGGCATGGAACCCGGGTCCATCAACACCGGTAAAATGGTAGCTGCACTGAGACGACTTGGATTTGATAAGGTATTTGATACCGACTTTTCTGCTGACCTGACCATTATGGAAGAAGGGTCTGAACTTATACAGCGCATCACCCAGGGCGGAACACTACCTATGATTACCTCATGCAGTCCCGGTTGGATTAAATACATTGAGCATTATTACCCAGACCTGCTGCCGCATCTTTCCACTTGTAAATCACCTCAGCAGATGCTGGGTGCACTGATAAAGACTTTCTATCCTAAGAAAGCAGGTATAGATCCTGAAAACATTTACAGCGTATCAATAATGCCTTGTACAGCTAAGAAATTCGAAGCTGAGCGGGACGAAATGAATGACAGCGGTTACCAGGATGTTGATGCAGTCCTCACAACACGTGAACTGGCTCGCATGTGCCGAAATGCAGGTATAGACTGGAATGCACTGCCAGAAGAAGAATACGATGATCCGCTTGGTCTCTCCACCGGCGCAGCTGTTATATTCGGTGCCACTGGCGGTGTTATGGAAGCTGCCCTGCGTACAGCTTATGAATTAATAACCAAGGAAGAGTTAAAAGACATTAACTTCACTGCTGTACGTGGTATGGAAGGAATTAAAGAAGCAACGGTTAAAGTTGGAGACCTAGATGTAAAAGTGGCTGTTGCTCATACATTGGGTAATGCCCGTAAACTTCTTGACTTAATTAGAGAAGGCAAGGCCGATTACCACTTCATAGAAGTTATGTGCTGTCCTGGCGGTTGTATTGGTGGAGGCGGACAACCTATCCCCACCAATCTCGAAGTCAGGCTGGCCCGTATCGCCGGAATTTACAAGGCAGACGAGCAGCTGCCTATCCGCAAATCTCACGAAAACCCAGCTATCAAGAAACTGTACGAAGAATACCTCAAGGAGCCGCTGGGAGAACTGTCACACAAACTTTTACACACCCACTACGTACCACGGGGTGTGTACCGGAAGCCTGAAGACATTCCAGAAAGTGGCAGCGGTCACTAATTAATTAAAGTAAAAACAAAGCCCGCCTGGAGCGGGCTTTGTTTTTACTATATCAGAACACCGGGTATGTTAGAGGAGCGAAGCGACGAGTTTGGCAGGCGTTCGGCAGCTTAAGCATTCTAAAGTATATGTTCCGGCGTATTTTTGGAGTGTAATTTTTTTACATTTTTATGAAAGAATGTTTATTGATGTCAGTTATTTGAACATTTTTATTGAAAGGAATTTTTAAAATACTATAGAATACAGTAATTTAATCCATTCAAGATAAACATATGTCCATAATACAAGGAGGTGGTTCAAACTATATTTATCCCTTAATTATTTAAAATAAACAAAAATGATATGAGGAGGTATTTTCATTGGGACAACGTGAACAATGGGGTACTCGAGTCGGATTTGTTTTAGCCGCTGTGGGTTCTGCCATTGGTTTGGGTAATATCTGGCGCTTTCCTTATATGGCTGCCGAAAACGGCGGTGGTGCATTCTTTATTCCTTATCTATTTGCTCTTTTAACAGCTGGTATCCCTATTTTAATCTTGGAATTCGGCATTGGTCATAAGTTCCGCGGTTCTGCCCCACTATCATTCGCCAAGCTCAGCCGAAAGTGGGAATGGCTGGGATGGTGGCAGGTACTGGTATGTTTCTTTATTGCTATCTATTACGTTGATGTAATTGCCTGGGCTATATCTTATGTAGGTTTTTCATTGTCCCAAGCCTGGGGAAATGCACCAGCTGATTTCTTCTTTGGTGAATATCTTGGTCTTAGCGAAGGTCCATTTGACCTGGGAGGCCTGCGTACTGGCATATTATTTACTCTTATAATTGCTTGGGCTGTTACCTTTTTAGCCCTTTACGGCGGTGTTAAAGGCGGTATTGAAAAGGCAAATAAAATTTTGATGCCTGTACTTTTCATAATGACAGTTATAATGGCTGTTCGTGGTGTAACACTGCCGGGAGCAGCAGAAGGCCTTAATTACTTATTTGAACCTGATTTCAGCAGGATTTTTGATTACAAGGTTTGGACAGCCGCTTACGGTCAAATTTTCTTTACCTTAAGTATTGCTTTTGCAATCATGATTGCTTATTCCAGTTACCTACCTAAAAAATCTGATATTGTTAACAACGCTTTTATAACCGCCTTTGTCAACTGCGGTTTCAGCCTTTTGGCTGGTCTGGCAGTATTTGGTGTTGTAGGCCACATGGCATTAAACCAGGGCAAACCGGTGGCTGAAGTTGCAGGTAGCGGTGGTGTTGGAATGGCCTTTATTACATTCCCTGCTGCTATCAACACCCTTGGCAGTCTTGCGCCGTTATTTGGTATTTTATTTTTCTTATCCTTAACCTTCGCCGGCCTGTCCTCGTTAATTTCAATTAATGAGGCTGCCATTTCGGCCTTCATGGATAAATTTAATTTAGCTCGTAAACCCGCTGTTATTATTTATACTGGTGTAGCAGCAGCCTGCAGCCTGGTATTTGCCACAGGTGCTGGCCTGTACATCCTGGACATAGTTGACCACTTTATTAATAACTTTGGTATTGTATTTGGCGGCCTGATTGAGGTTTTATTAATTGGCTGGTTATTTAACTTAAAGACTATCCAGGATCATGTCAATCCTATTTCAGAAATTAAAGTTGGCAGCTGGTGGCCTTTCTGCATAAAGTTTATAACACCTGTAGTACTGGGCTACATGGCAGTTATGAATCTTATTAATGATTTCAAAGAACCATACGGTGGCTACCCACTAAATGCCCTGTTCTGGTTGGGCTGGTTTGTAATTATTATTGTCATTGTTGGCGGCTTCCTCATTTCCGCCCTGAAGTGGAAAGACGAGCAGTCCTTAATTAAGGAGGTAGATTAACATGACCGGTAGTGCCATTGCGATGATGATTTTGGCCATAATCATGTTATGGGGCGGCGCCGCTTACTGCATTAATATAGCCATGAAGAATAGACATAACTAGAAAAGATGGAAAAATATAAAACCCCGGCCGTTTCTACTGGCTGGGTTTTTATTTGTTTTTTGAGGCATTATAGTTTCAGGGGTGATGTTATGCGTTTATTCCTGATACTGTTAATATGCCTTACTTTTTTAAATATTCCTCAGCCTGCAGCCGCAGATAATAAAATTAATTATCGTCCTCTCATTATTAAATGGAAACAGCAGATAGAACATCAAAAAGGTGTGTATGGAATTTTCTTAATTGATATCAACACAGGTTGCACTGCTGGTATTAATGAAACAAAGCAGTTTCATGCTGCCAGCACCATTAAGCTTCCAATAAATTTATATTTGTACAAGCAAATAAGCAGAGGTCATATTTCTTCCAGCACCAAGCTTACTTATCTTGCTAAACACCACGAAGAAGGAACAGGTTATCTAAAAAATATGAAAATAGGCAGTTGTTTTACCATTGCTGAATTATCACGTGCTTCTATCATTTATAGTGATAACGTGGCTATAAATATACTCTACGATTACCTGGGAAGAACAAATGTAAAAAATTACATGAGGAAGCTGGGAGGCAGGGTAGTTCAGAACGAAAGCAACACCACCTGCCCCAAAAATATGGCCTTGTATATGAACGAGATTGCAAAGTTTGCCCAGGATAATTCTAACTTGGGAGGGGTTTTAATACACCACCTAGAAAACACAGTATTTAAAGAACGTATTCCTGCCGGTATACCTGCAAATATTAAAGTGGCTAACAAAATAGGAAATTGGCCGCCCACAGGCACATACAATGACGTGGCCCTGGTTCAGCATCCAAAAAAACCATACATCCTGGCTGTATTCAGTAAAAATACTGCCAGTAAAAAAGATGCTTTTCGTACCATAAGAAAAATATCCCGGTTAACTTTTGAATTTCAAGCAAATTTAAAATAATGTTTATTTATTAAGAAAGGATTCACTTAAACTGCTCCCTCCCAGCAGTCCGCCTGGTATACTAACAAGTGTGTCCGGCACATCACCGACTATAATGCTTTCTGTAAGAGGTACCACTGTATGGACGTTAATATCATCATTGTAGAATGGAATGGCTACAACCACTTTAGTCTTTAAGTCCAGCTTAATTTGATGCCTAGTCTGATTAAACCCAGTTGAATCAAAATTGTCAGAAATCAAAACATTTACACTGCCTACCGGAAGTATATTTACATTAATCCGGGGGCCATAATCTGCTAGAAAGTGGCTCCCCACGGTCTGCCCCAGTGATATGTATAAATCTTCATGCTCAATCTGCCTCAGTGCCCTGTCTACTTCCAGGGTAATATCTGTAGCCAGTTGGTTTATCCTTACTGTATTGGCCTGCATCATCACAATCTTACCGCTGCTGTCTTTATGGACATTAATTAAGTCTTCATACCTCACGTTTTCTTCTGCCACTTTCCTTTGTACAGCTTCACTTACCGCATCATTAACCATTAGATTTGCCCTGGACTCAGCAAGAGCAATAATACTGGGCCGTAAGTTTCGGTCAACATAAATATATACTGCTGCAGCAGATATAATTAAAAGTATTATAAAAAAAGCAGTACTGGAAATATGCCGCCTGCGTTTAAACATGCACTCACCCCCAGTTTATATATATGTATGAGGAATGGCGCATGTGATAACTTTTAACAATAAAAATAGGGACTTGTGACAAGTCCCCTGGAAGACATTTTACTTTGTAATTTTAACAAACCTTCTTTTCCCTACCCTGATAATAGCATCTTGTTCTGGCACAAAGCGCAAATTAGGATCTTTTACTGTTTCACCATTTATTTTAACAGCATTTTGTTTTACCATTCTCCTAGCCTCACTGTTGCTGGATACCATTCCAGCCTTAACCAACAGTTTGGGAAGTACCACCTCTTCCCCTTCCATTACTTCCTCAGAAATTTTAAATTCCGGAATGTCCTCGGGAAGTTCTCTTTTTTGAAACACCCGCTTAAAAGCCTCTTCTGCCTGCTGGGCCTCATCAGCCCCGTGGTAGATACTTACAATTTCCCTGGCCAGGCGCATTTTTATATCCCTGGGATTAACACTTCCTTCTTTTAAGGCAGCTTCTATTACCCGTACTTCTTCCAATGGTACTCTAGTTACCAGTTCAAAATACCTTACTATCAGCTCATCCGGCAGAGACATTGCTTTTCCGTACATTTCATTGGCAGGTTCATCAATACCAATATAATTATTTAAACTCTTACTCATTTTGTTGACCCCGTCCAGGCCTTCTAAAATAGGCATCATTAAAGCAACTTGCGGTTCCTGCCCGTATTCTTTTTGCAGGTGGCGCCCCATCAGCAGGTTAAACTTCTGATCTGTTCCCCCCAGCTCAACATCTGCTTCTAATGCCACCGAATCATAACCCTGCATCAGGGGGTAGAAAAATTCATGAATGCTGATGGGTTTATTTTCTGTAAACCGCTTATGAAAATCATCCCTTTCCAGCATACGGGCCACAGTGTACTTGGCTGACAGGTTAATTACATCCTCAAAGGTCAGCGGGGCCAACCACTTACTGTTAAATTCTACCCTTGTTTTCTCCGGGTCAAGTATTTTAAATATCTGCTTTTCATAAGTGCGGGCATTAGCCAGCACTTCTTCTTCTGTCAGCTGTTTCCTGGTCTCAGATTTTCCGGTGGGATCACCAATCCGACCGGTGTAATCACCTAGTATTATAATTACCTGGTGACCAAAATCCTGGAACTGACGAAGTTTCTGCAGAACAACTGTATGCCCCAGGTGAATATCTGGAGCAGTAGGATCCAGGCCGAGTTTAATTTTCAAAGGTTTATCATATTTAATAGATTTTTTTAACTTTTCTACCAATTCATTTTCTGGTATTATTTCCACTGCACCGCGGCGAATTTCCCGCAGCTGTTTTTCTAAATCCTTCTCTATGTTAGGCATTGGTTCTAACCCCTTTCAATAACTCATTGGGCATGACAACACATGCTATTATACCAAAATGTAACAAGCTGTGACAAGGCAGGTAAAATTTATCTACAAAATATTTCTAAGCCTGTGTTATAATTCTTTATGTAAAGAACCGCCGAAGGAGGACTTACTTTGGCTAAAAAGAAGAAACGTGCTAGAAAGCTAAACATAACACGTTTAGTGCTGCTTATATTACTTCTCATTACATTAGCAGCAAGCGGTGCTGTTGCTTCGCTGGTTTACACCAGTGTGGCAGACATGCCTGCTTTTAATCCCAATGTTGTAGATAATTTTGCTGTTTCCACTGACATATATGATGAAGACGATAATTTTGTGGCTAGAGTAGGTGTGGAAAACCGCAAACTGGTAGACATTGGAGACGTGCCCGAAGTCGTAAAACAGGCCTTTTTGGCAATAGAAGACAATAGGTTTTACGAGCACAAAGGAATAGATCCCTACCGTATTTTAGGCGCTGCCTGGGCGGACATAAAATCCGGCAGCCTTAAAGAAGGGGCCAGTACTATAACCCAGCAGCTGGTTCGCCAAACCATGCCCATTGGCACTGAAAAAAAATTTAAAAGAAAGATCCAGGAAGTAATATTAGCTGTTCAGATGGAGCGTCATTTTACTAAGGATGAAATCTTAGAAAAATATTTAAACTGTATCTATCTGGGACAAGGCGCCTACGGCATTCAAGCTGCTGCACAAACGTATTTTAACAAGGATGTAAGTCAATTAACCCTGGAGGAAGCTGCACTGCTGGCTGGTCTACCCCAGGCTCCCAGTGCTTACAATCCAATGAAAGACCCGGAAGCAGCTAAAAAACGCCGTAATTTAGTATTGGACCAGATGGCCAAGTCCGGCTACATCACAGCCGCCGAAGCAGAAGAAGCTAAAAATAAAGACATAGTACTAAACCCAGGGAAAGTTTCAGCGAATAACTATCCTTACCCTTATTTTATAGATTACGTCATAGATATCCTAACAGACCCTAATGGAAAATATAAACTGGATGAAAAAGAAGTTTACCAGGGAGGTTTAAAGGTTTATACCACTCTCAACCCCGATATTCAAAAGATAGTTGAACAAGCTATATCAAATGATAAATTCTTCCCACCGCCTATGAAAGCAGGAGATCAAATAGTTAAAGCCAATGGGGCGGCAGTTGTATATGATCCCCACTCTGGTTATGTTAAAGCACTGGTGGGCGGTCGGGATTATGTTAAGCGGGGTTGGAACAGGGCCACCCAGGAAAGAAGACGCCCTGGTTCAACATTTAAACCAATTATTGCTTACGGGCCTGCAATTGAATTTTTAAGTAAAAGCCCAGCCTCAGTGTACGACGACGTACCTACTACTTTTGGAAATGGATATACTCCAAGCAACTACGGCGGCAAATACCTTGGTTTAATAACGGTACGCAAGGCATTAATTAACTCCCAAAATATTGTGGCCGTAAAACTGCTTCAAGAAGTCGGTATAAACAATGCGGTAGAATTAGCATCAAAGCTTGGTTTTGAAAAAGATCAAATTAAAGAGGCAGGTTTGGCTGCTGCCCTAGGTGGGCTTAATAAAGGTGTTACTCCGCTTCAAATGGCCGCAGCTTACGGTGCTTTTGCCAACAATGGAATATATACTGAGCCCATTGTGATTAGACGGGTAGAAAAATCTGACGGTACAGTACTTTTTGAAAATACTCCTGAGAAGTACCGGGCCATGCAGCCAACTACAGCCTTTTTAATTACAGATATGCTGAAAGATGTTGTCAGGTATGGTACAGGAGCAAATGCATACATTCCCGGCCTTCCTATGGCCGGCAAAACAGGTACTGCTGATAACATGCACCATAAAACAGCCGACATCTGGTTTGCCGGTTATACACCAGACTTAGTTTGTGTAACCTGGGTGGGAAGTGAAAATCAAAATGTGCAGTTAAATCACGGCAAATACGGCGCTTACGGTGGCACTTATACAGCATTTATCTGGAAAGATATTATGAGCAAAATATATAAAAACCAGTCCCCGAAGCATAGTTTCCCCAGTGGGTATTCGCTGGGCCTAGTAAAAGCCACGGTAGACAGCAAATCAGGCAAACTGCCCGGTCCCCACACCCCCGATGAGCATAAAGTTACTGACTGGTTTATACCGGGTTCAGTTCCCACTGAGGTGGATGACACTCATGTATTAATGGAAGTTTGTGCTGCCACCGGGAAGCTGCCTACCGAGTACTGTCCTGACAGGGTGGCCAAAGTATTTATTAAACTACCCTACACCGTTAATGAAAAAGTAGCTGATTATGAACTGCGGGCTCCAACTGAAATCTGTGATGTACACACTGCTGATAATCACGAAAGCTGGCTTCCTGGATTGGATGTTCGCAATCCATGGGCACCACCCGGTGACAAAACAGACATCCATGAGCCCGGCAGTAAACCAGAAAAGGGTAACAACGGTAACACACCCGATAAGAATAAAAGAAAAAAAGATGAAGATTAGCTTTTAAAGGGCAGCCTAAACAGCTGCCCTATCTTGTTCTCAAAAATGCTTATTAAATTGAATAACAAATTTCTAAGTTATTTACCGGAGAAAATGACAGCAGAGATAAAAGCAAAAGGGTTTATGTTTAGTTTTCTTGCCAAGTACTATGGTGTATGTTAATATATCTGCAAAAAAACAAGGGAATATTTGGAGGTATAACCATGAAGCATTACAGGAAAGAATTATGGTTTGAAGTAGAGCAGAGGCGTAAATTAATTAACATTACTCCTCAAATTGAACAGTGCTTGCAGGAAAGCGGCATAAAAGAAGGGATGCTGCTGTGCAATGCCATGCACATTACTGCCAGTGTGTTTATTAATGATGATGAACCGGGACTGCACCAAGACTTTGAAAATTGGTTGGAAAAACTTGCCCCTGAAAAACCTTATTCCCAGTATAACCACAATACTTTTGAAGATAACGCGGATGCCCACTTAAAGCGGACCATTATGGGGCGGGAAGTTGTTGTAGCTGTTACCGAAGGTAAACTGGACCTCGGCCCCTGGGAACAGATATTTTACGGCGAGTTTGACGGCATGAGAAAGAAAAGAGTCCTAGTAAAAATTATCGGGGATTAAGGATCGCCCGTATAAACGGGCAGTTAAGTCAACCACGAAGCCAGCTTATCCGGGTTGGTAATAACTATGTTCCTGTTTTCTAAAGTAATACTTTTTTCCTTTTTAAATGTATTCAGCAGGCTGGTTACTGTCTGCCTGGAGGCACCAATCATGCTGGCTATTTCCTCATGAGTTAGAGGCAGATTTATCTGTATACCGGTTTTTGTTTGGACTCCAGCCCTTTCCCCCATCTTCAGCAGCATAAGGGCCAGCCTGCCGGGAGTTTGCCATGCCACCATTTCGTGTATCATGCTCTCAGCATCCCTCATCCTGGCTGCCAGCAGCTTGGATATCTTTATGGCCAGGATGGGCTGCTGGGCTAATAGTTCTTCAAACTTATTTTTATGCAGTACTACCAGGGATGTATTAGTAATAGCCCCAGCAAAACAGGTCCTTTCAGAACCCAGCAGTGTTTCCGCCAGGCCCATTAATTCCCCGGGACTGCGCATACTTCCAACCGTAACCCTCTTACCATCCATGGATAGTCTGTAAATTTTTACATACCCTTTTTCTATTAAATATACGCGGTCAGAAACCTCACCCGCAGAAAATATATTATGGCCCTTAGAATAGTGAACAGTTGTACCAGCTTCCCTTATCATCATTTTTTCAATATCACTTAAGTCCGGTGGTGCTTCAACTATACCATTTACTTGTATATCAATGCCGAATTTCATTTTCTACCACCCCCCCTGGTATCCTCTTAACGATATTATACCACATCGTTTACTATTTGCCTTTATACGTTTTAAAAAAACTATTTTTTAACACGAAACATTCAAGCGTCAGCTTCTTTTAATTTTAATACTTTACTGCTCTTTGCCCCTACAAATATTTAATAAAGTAATATAATAATTATCCTGCAGGTTATGTTGCGTAAAATTATAGAAAGACAACAAATAATATTATGCATAAATTTAAATTATCCTTCCGGCACAGCATAAAAAGGTCAATGTCAAATTATTCCTAGGTTTAATTTTAACATATTAGTCTAAAAGACAAGTACCAATGCTCAAATCACAGAAATGATCTATCCCCGGAAATAA